>JANYBD010000182.1 GCA_025360995.1 Gemmatimonadota bacterium | reverse complement strand
TCCCGAAGGCCGTGGGCCCGCCAACTCCGCCAGGGCCGAAAGGTAGCAACGGTACGTGGTGTCTCACTTCGCTTCGTCAGGCCTGGAGCACTGTCGCGGGGGGTATGCCGATCACTCGGCTGCCCCCCGCGTCACGTTTTTGGGCGGCGGGCCGGGCCGGCCCATGCAATGGTCGCGGTAAATAGTTCGTGAATTGCCGCCGCGTCTCCGCTTGAAGCGGCCTTTCGGAGTTGCCGCAACTCTTTGAGATAGGCATCGAGCGCCCGCGTGAGATTCGGCCCGTTCGCGGCGACAATCGCGCTCCACATATCCGGTGAACTCGATGCCAGACGCGTCGCGTCCCGACCACCCGCGCCGAGTGCCGATCGCGGGTGATTGGCCCGCGAGAGCGTCCGGGCGAGCGCAGCCGAGAGCAAATGCGGAAGGTGACTGGTGTACGCGACTTCGGCATCGTGCGTCTGAGCAGACATATTCACCGGCAATGCGCCGAGCGATCGCCAGAACGCATGGGCATGCGCGATGGTCGTTGGCTCTGACGTTCGAGTGCCACACACGAAAACTTTGGCGCGCAAAAACAGCGCGCGCCGTGACGCAGTCCATCCGGATCGGTGATCGCCAGCGAGCGGATGGCTGCCCACGAATTTTGCGCCAAGGCCAAGTGCTTGAGCGCGCGCGACGATAGTGCCTTTTGTACTGCCCACGTCCGTGATCAGCGTGGCGCCAGTAAGGAATGGCGCGGCCCGGGTCAGCAGGTCGGCCGCCGCATTGACCGGCACGGCGAGAATCACCGTGCGGGCCTCGCGCAATTGTTCGAGACTGTCGTCCACCACGCGGCTGATCACGCGTGCGCGGCGCGCGGCATTGAGTGTTTGGGCGTCGGTATCGTACCCAAATACGCGGACTTTCCGCACGGCGAGATCACGGGCGATCGAGCCGCCAATGAGGCCGAGCCCAAGGATGGCGCAAGGTCCGGCGTCGGAGATGACTTTCATTGAGTTTCCTCCTGCGCGTGCCGACAAATGCCAATGATAGTCCAGAAGAGTTGTCGCACCGCCTCCTCTGGAAGCCCGGCCTCGCGGGCGAGCGTGCCAGCGCGCCGCAATACCGCGGCTTCGCGCTTCGCGTCCAGTGTGGCAAGACCTTCTTCCCGTTTATGGGTACCGACGGCGCGCGCGAGTTCCACACGTTGCGCAAGGAGCGCCACGATGGCCGTGTCGACGTGTTCGACTTTTTCACGCAACGCGGTGAGCCCGGTGTCGCTCTCATTGGACGACATTATGATGCCACGCCCGCAACGACGTGCGCGTTCTCTGGCGTCGGAGAGGCAATCGTGCGTCCAGCGGCGGCCGCGAAAGGCGCGAGGAGTTTCATCAATGAAGTGAATGATGGAAGCGTGAGCGATTGGTCGCCGTCGGAACGTGCCATTGCCGGATTCGGATGGGTCTCGATAATGAGTCCGTCGGCGCCGGCAGCGATGGCGGCGAACGCGAGTGGCGCGACGAGGTCGGTACGGCCTGCGGCGTGACTTGGATCGACAATGACCGGTAAATGGGTCTCACGTTTCAAGACCGCGACGGCCGCAACATCCAGCGTGTTGCGTGTGGCGGTTTCGAAGGTCCGAATACCGCGTTCACAGAGCACCACCTGCGAATTTCCCTGCGCCATGATGTGTTCTGCGGCGAGCAACAGCTCGGCGATGGTCGCGGAAAGTCCGCGTTTGAGCAGCACGGGACGCCGCACCCGACCGACCTCGGCCAGTAGCGCGAAATTCTGCATGTTGCGGGCACCGATCTGTAGCATATCCACATATTCTGAGACCAGTTCTACCTGGCGCGGGTCGAGCACTTCACTGACCACAGGGAGACCGGTTGCGGCGCGCGCTTCGGCAAGGAGTTCGAGCCCTTCCGCGCCGAGGCCTTGAAAGGCGTATGGCGATGACCGCGGCTTGAACGCGCCGCCGCGGAGCATGCGGGCACCAGCGGCGCTCACCGCGTGTGCGGATTCGAGGATCATTTCGCGACTCTCGACGGAACACGGCCCGGCTGCGACCACAATTTCCGATCCGCCAAACGTGGTTCCCCGCGCGTCGCCTATGGAGACGAGCGTGGGTCGAGCTACGAATTCAAGTGCGGCCAGCCGGTATGGTTTGCTGACGCGGAGCACATCGGCCACGCCGGCGAGGGCGCGAATCGCGTCGGGGTCGAGTGATTGGACATCCCCCACACATCCGACGACGGTACGTTCGTCGCCCTGTGACACGTGCGTTCGCAGACCGCGACTCTCGATGTATTCGCGAATGCGGTCGAGATCGTGGTCGGCGATATGTGGACGGGTGACGATAATCATGGGGCCTCTTCGCAAGACACAGTCTGCGATACAGATGGGTGGAAAGGAAAAAGGCCCGTGGAGATCCACGGGCCCAGAGCACTACGTCGGTATAGTTGTCGCTTACGCGCTAACTCACTCCGCCGTCGCCCGAGGCCGGGAGACGGTAATAATAGGAGAGCTGGGGGGTTGGGCGGGTTAGCATGTTATCGGGTAGGCTAGCGAGGTTGCCGCAATAGGTCAAGCGGGTAGGTAAGGAGTGCAACGTTCGCCGCTTTCCTCCGTTCGCTCTGCAACGTTCGACCTTCCTCTAACAGTCAACGCGCTCCGAGGGTAATTTGCTGTTATGTCCCTTGCCCTCGCGCGAAAGTACCGCCCCAAACGTTTCGCCGATGTGGCAGTACAGTCGCACGTGGCAACAACCCTGCGCAATGCGATCGTCACTGATCATGTGGCGCACGCGTATCTATTTTGCGGCCCCCGCGGGACCGGAAAAACGACGCTAGCGCGCGTGCTTGCGATGGCGCTCAACTGTGAAAACCGCCGCGAAGACCGCGAGCCGTGCGGCATCTGTGCGTCATGCACCCGCATTTGGGCCGGGTCGGCGTCGCTCGACGTCGTCGAAATCGATGCCGCGTCGAACCGCGGCGTCGACGATGCCCGTGACCTTCGCGAACGGGCGATGTATGCCCCCAGCGGCGACGACCATCATAAGGTGTACATCATTGATGAAGCGCATATGCTCACGCGCGAGGCGTGGAACGCGCTCCTGAAAATTCTTGAAGAGCCGCCGCCGCGCGTGGTGTTTGTGTTCGCGACGACCGATCCGCAAAAAATCGCTCAGGCTGCGGCACCGGTTCTTTCGCGAGTCCAACGATTCGATCTCAAACGCATTGGTCCGGCCGATGTGCGTGACCGGCTCACGACCGTACTGAAGGCCGAAAAAATTAAAGCCGAACCAGATGCCCTGGCGATGCTCGCGCGCGCGGCCGATGGATCTATGCGCGACGCGCTTTCGCTGACCGATCAAGTGCTCTCACTCGGCGCTGGGAACATCACCGCGCAGCGTGTCCGTGACGCGCTCGGCCTCGTGCACGAAGACGAATACCTGGCCCTGCTTGATCTTATCGCGGACCGGCGCGCTGGCGATGTGTTCGCCGCCGTCGGGCGACTCGCCGACTTCGGCGTGGATTTCGGCTTATTGCTTTCCGGAATTGCCGACATCCTTCGTGCCCAACTGGCGATCGTGCTCGGTGGCACGGTGCCTGATTTGTCCGAGCATATTCGCGCCGAGTTGGACAAGCGAAAATCACGATTTGTTTCGGGCGACCTGCTGCGCATGCTCACGCTGCTGACCGATCTTGAGCCGCATTTTCGGCGGTCCGGTCAGCAACAACTGTTGCTCGAGACGCTCCTCGTGCGCTTCGCTTTGCTGGATCGCACGGTGAATCTGGAAGATGTGCTCAAGGGGATGGGCGCTGCACCGGCCAGCGGTTCGAGCGGTTCGAGCGGTGGGGGCGGTGCGCGACGCGAGCCGGTTTCCTATGACAAATCACCAGCCCGGCTGCCACGGGCGACGTTGCTCGCTGATCATCCACGTGTTGCCGAGCCGCGAGTTGCCGAACCGCGAGTTGCCGAACCGCGGGTTGCCGAATCGAGCGTTGCCGTTCCCGCTGATTCCGCACCGCCCGCCAAGCCACGGCAACCCATCGACATCAATCGCCTGGCCGAACACTGGGACGACTTGGTCGAAATCATCCGCGCGTCAGGCCGAAATGTGCTTGCCAGTGCGTTGGCCGACGCTACCCCACAGGCCGTCACTGCCAGCGGCGTCGTAACCATCGCCGCGGGTAGTGAAACGCTGGCTCCGGCGATCGAAAATGGTGCGGAGCACGTTCTGACAGCATTGCGGACCCTATTTGACGGGCCCCAGCGGGTGGCCGTCAGTGTCGCCGGCCAGGCCAAGCGTGGCCGGCTTACCTCCGAAAACGTACTTGCCGACCGTACCGCCATGTTGCGCAAAAATGCCCCGTTGCTCGATGCGGCCATCGAGGCATTGGACCTCCGGTTAGTGGACTAAAAGTCGTCGCCTTGCGGTCACCTTTGGCAGGGACCTAACTTTATTCCACAGCAACACTTGGGTTGATCACGGCCCTCGACCTCCCGCACCCATTCCACTCCCGTTCTGACGTGTCGGCGATCGACGATCTGGTCAACGAACTTGCCCGCCTTCCGACCATTGGCCGGAAATCGGCATTACGACTTACGTACCATTTGCTCAAGCAGCCGCCAGAACAGAGCAAGCGGTTAGCTGAGGCGCTGGGAACGCTTACTGACCGGATCCGTTCGTGCGAGCGTTGTTTTAATCTGACTGAGGACCCGCTGTGCGCAGTCTGCAGTGACACTCGGCGTGATGCTTCGGTGGTCTGTGTTGTTGAAGAGGCCAGCGACATTACCGCCGTGGAACGTACAGGCGAGTTTCGCGGTGTGTACCATGTGTTACGGGGCCGTCTGTCACCACTCGACGGCGTGGGGCCCGATGACCTGACGGTGGCGGCGCTCGTGGCGCGTGTGGTGGCCGGGGGGGTGAAGGAAGTGATCGTGGCGACCAACCCGAAGCTCGAAGGGGAGGCCACGGCGTTGTATGTTCAGGAGCAGGTAGCTCCACTTGGCGTCATTGTCTCCCGCATCGCGCGGGGAATGCCGGTAGGTGGCGATCTCGAGTACGCTGACGGCGTCACGATCGCGCAATCGATCTCGGCACGCCGGGAAATGTGAAGGTGTATTCACTGTTCATCATTCCCTCTTTACGGATCTGCCAAGCATGAGCGTAGGCGCCGGAAGCTGGTCATTCACCGAAGACGACTTTGGAGCAATCACGACCACGCTCCAGAAGTTTTTGTACGACAGTAATGCGCGGTGCGCATTGCTTGTCGATCGTAGCGGTCAACTCGTCGCCACCGTCGGCGAGCAGCCCAATTTCGACCCGACAGCCTTTGCCACACTGACTGCTGCGGATTTCAGTGCCAATGACCAGCTCGCAAAGCTCATTGGCGAAACGGATTTCAACTCGCTTTTTCACCAGGGTGAAAAAGAGTCGATGTACTTGGCCGACATCGCCCGGCGCGTCATTCTTGTTGCCCTTTTCGATAACCGCACGACGCTTGGCCTCGTGCGCCTGAAAATGAAGGAATCAGTGCACGATCTCACAAAACTTTTTGAATTGGTGTTCTCTCGCGGCGCCGATGGCTCCGTGCAGCCGCCGGGCCTACTCGCCGGTGCTGAAGACGAAATCGACAAACTGTTCGGATAAGGAGAAACAGCCATGTCGATGATCAACTACGCCTCGCGCGAGATCAACTGCAAAATCGTCTATTACGGCTCCGGGCTTGGCGGGAAGACGACCAACCTCGAGCATGTCTACGGCAAGGTGAAGCCGGACACACGTGGTAAGCTCATTTCGCTTGCGACGGAAACCGAACGCACACTGTTTTTCGATTTTCTGCCTGTGGACCTTGGGACGATCCGCGGATTCAAGACCCGATTCCATTTGTACACAGTGCCTGGCCAGGTGTACTACAACGCGTCACGCAAACTGATCTTGAAAGGTGTCGACGGAATTGTTTTCGTCGCCGACTCGCAGATCGAACGCATGGAAGCGAACCAGGAAGCCATGCAGAACTTGTACGACAACATGGCCGAGTATGGCTATGATCTCACGAAAATGCCGTTCATTGTGCAGTACAACAAACGCGATCTGCCCAATGCGGCGCCGCTCGCCGAGTTGCAAGCCGCGTTAAATCCGGGATGGGAAGTGGTCGATCCGGCTAGGCAGCGCGTCACGCCTGATCCGTATCATGCCGGCGAGAATCTCATCGAACAGTTGCCGACCGGCGAGTGGATCGAACACGCGACGTATTTCGAGGCCGTCGCTGTAACTGGCGATGGTGTGTTCGACACGCTCAAAGCGGTCAGCAAATTGGTTCTGAAGACGCTAGCATGATCCAGCCGGCCGGCACGAGCGCGGTTGCGCGGTCGGTCAATCTTCCGAATGCCATCTCGGCGGCACGAATCATCGTATCGCCACTCATCGCGTTCCTTCCGCTCATCGATTCGCCGACCTGGCGTGTCGTTGGGTTCGTGTTGTATCTGACCAGCGCGATCTCGGACTACTATGACGGGATGCTCGCGCGGACGCGCGGTCTCGTCACCGATCTCGGCAAGGCGCTCGATCCGCTCGCCGACAAGTTGTTGCTCGTGGCGACGTTCGTGCCGATGCTGATTCTGCAGGGGCCGCCCGGCGACGTAGTGGCGGCATATTTTTCGCGCATCATGCATATGCCGGCCGGATCGTCGTTCGCGTTTCCGTTTGTAACATGGCTTGGCTCAGTCGCGTTGCCGTGGTGGGTCATCGCTCTCGTGCTGGGGCGCGAAGCGTTCATGACGGTCTTTCGACAGGCCGCGCAGAATCGCGGGGTGGTCATCGCAGCGATTGGTCCAGCGAAATGGAAAGCTGCCGTTCAATACATCTGGGTGGGCGCGGCCTATTTTTGGTTTGCCGCTCAGACCTTGGCGACCACGCAGGGCTGGCACGCGCCCGCCTGGGACTTCATTGCGAACCTCGTCGGATCTATCGGCGTTGCCTCTATGGTGATTGCCGTGGCGCTCACGCTGTATTCGCTGGTGCTGTATCTCCAGCGCTATGGATCGCTTTTCACGAAACGTCGCGCCGCGTAACGTGAACGTCGAAATCGTCACCATTGGCGATGAGCTGCTCTTGGGGTTCACGATCGACACGAACGCCGCGCATCTAGCCCGCGAGCTTGCCGCCATCGGCGTCGCGATTGTCCGTCGCTCGACGTGCGGCGATGGAGCCGACGACATCGCGGCCGCGGTTCGCGAGGCACTTGACCGCACGGGAGCCGTGATCACAACCGGTGGACTTGGGCCCACATCTGACGACCTGACCAAGCCAAGTATCGCGGCAATTTTCGGGCGTGCGATGCGGCTCGACGAGGCCGTACTTGAGAATCTCAAGGGCCGTTGGAAAGCCCGCGGATGGCCGGGCGATATGCCGGTTGCCAATCGCCAACAGGCGATGATTCCCGAAGGGGCGACGGTGCTGGCGAATCGTCACGGGTCCGCACCGGGCATCTGGCTCGAAGACGAGGCTGGCCGATGGGTGGTGATGCTCCCCGGAGTGCCGCGCGAAATGCGCGGAATGTGCGCGGATGTGTTGCTGCCGCGAGTGCGCGAGCGACTCGGTGCTAGTGCGACGGTGATTGCGTCGCGTACTCTGCGTACCAGCGGCGTCGCTGAGTCGGCGCTCCCGGAAATACTGGGCCCGCTCGCCAGCGGATTTAATGGACTTTCGCTGGCGTACCTTCCCGGCTGGGAAGGGGTCGATCTCCGGCTCACTTGTCGCGGTCATCTGGCGACGGAGGCTGCCGCGATGCTGGAGACGGGCGTTGCCGCGATGCGCGAACGGCTCGGGGTGACAGTTTACGGAGAAGGGAACGACGATCTCGCTGCGTTTGTGCTGCAGCAATTGCGCGCCCGGCGGATGACGATCGCTGTCGCAGAGAGCTGCACCGGTGGAATGTTGGGTGCACGTCTCACGGCCATTCCGGGCTCCAGTGACGTGGTACTCGGCGGAGTGATTGCGTACTCCAACGAAGTGAAAGAGAAACATTTGGGGGTGCACACCTCCACAATTGCCGCACACGGTGCCGTGAGTGAGGCGACGGCGCGTGAGATGGCAACCGGTGCGCGCACCCGGTTTGGCGCGGACGTCGCCATATCCATTACCGGGATTGCCGGCCCCGATGGCGGGACTCCGGAGAAGCCGGTGGGCACAATTTGTATTGCCGTGGACGTACAGGGCGCGGTGCAATCTGTCCGGCCGGCCGTCGTCGGGGATCGGGACGAGATTCGCAGTCGCAGTGCGCAGGCAGCACTCAGCCTGGTGCGGCGAGCTCTTTTACTCCAATCCGAAACGACTTGACGGTGCTTCCGTAGTGGCAGAGTGGACCGGCCGATGTGACGAATCGGCAGAGTATCCGCGGCACGACCGTTGCACCTTTGCGGGTACGGCAACGAACTTTCCAGACCAATGACTGATATCAACGACACTTATTCTTCCGACTTCTCCGACGACGCTGCGCCGACGAACGCCACACCCACTGATCCGGGGGCGAGCGGCTTTGAACCCGCGATCGACATCGCGGCCGTTATCGAGACACTACAAAAACAGCTCGCCGACCAAAACGACAAGTATCTGCGACTGGCCGCCGAGTACGACAATTATCGCAAGCGTTCCGTTCGCGAACGACAAGAGGCCGAGCTCCGCGGCATGGGGTTGCTGATTCGCGGAATTCTAGACGCGCTCGACGATCTCGGGCGGTTTGCCCACGTCGATCCGGCGACGACCAATGCGACGGCGGTTCAGCAGGGCGCCGAGATGGTAGAGAAGAAATTGCTCAAGTCGCTGGCCGGTCACGGTCTCGAAATCGTAAATCCGGTGGGCCAGCCATTCGATCCGGCCGTGCACGAGGCGATCACCACGGCGCCCGCCGAGAGCGCGGACGAAGATCATCTTGTCGCGCTCGTGTACCAGGTCGGGTACGTGTTCAATGGACAGTTGTTGCGTCCGGCCCAGGTCATTGTGAAGCAGTGGAACGGTTAGTGCGTCGACTGAATCGGATTCGCTGACATGGCCGCGCAAAAAGATTTTTACATTGTGCTCGGCGTGAGTGCGTCTGCCACCCAGGACGAGATTAAGAAACAGTATCGGCGGATGGCCAAAGAGCATCACCCGGACTCCAACAAAAGCGATCCCAAATCAGCGGAGCGCTTTAAAGATATTTCGGAAGCGTATCAGGTGTTGGGCGACGTAAAGAAACGCAAACAGTACGACGAGATGCGTCGCTTGGGCGCGTTCGACAGTTATTCGCCGCGCAGTCCGCGCGGTGGCGGGCGGCCTGGCGGTGGCCAGCAACAGGGCGGGCCGGGTGGTACGCAGTACGATTTCGATGTCGGTGGCATCAGCGGGCTGGGCGATTTGTTCAGTTCGATGTTTGGCGGCGGCGGGCAAAGAACGCAACGGCCGGCGGGTCCCGAAGCGGGGCAGAGCGTGGAGCTCACACTCGAGGTGCCGTTTCGTGTGGCGGCGATCGGCGGCAAGGAGCCGATCGATCTCGAAGTCAATGAAGAGTGCGCGACGTGCAACGGTAGCGGTGCGGCCAAGGGTGCGAAAATTCAAACGTGCCCGGAATGTCAGGGGCGCGGCACGATTTCATTTGGACAGGGCGGCTTTGCGGTCAATCGTCCGTGCCCGATGTGTTTGGGCAAGGGCACGGTACCGTCGGCGAAATGCCCGGTGTGTCACGGCGCCGGCGAACAGCGCAGCAGGAAGAAAATCATCATTACAATTCCGTCTGGCGTGGATACGGGGTCGAAGATCCGCCTGAAGGGGCAGGGTGGTCGTGGTCAGCGTGGCGGCCCCGCTGGCGATATCGTCATCACATTTCAGGTGAGGCCGGATGATGATTGGTCGCGCGAAGGACTCGATCTCGTTACTCTCGTGCCGGTGAATATTGCGCAGGCGACGTTAGGATCGAAGGTCAGTGTGTCAACGCTGAATGACAAAACCGTTTCGATCAAGATTCCCGCCGGTACGCCCGGAGGAAAACGGTTTCGCGTGCGCGGGCAGGGCATTTCGAAGGACGGCAAGCAGGGGGATCTGCTTGTTGAAGTGCGTGTCGAAGTACCGGAGAAGCTGACGGCGGAGCAGGAGAAACTGATGAAGCAGTTTGCCGAGGCGGGTGGGCTGGAATACTGAGCCGCTAGCCCGCGAGCACAGGGAGGTGCGCGCGCACGGTGCGCGCCGGCCGCGACGATTCGATAAATCCGCCGCCGAGCACGCGGGTGCCGTCAAAGAGTACCAATGACTGGCCGGGTGCGATCGCTGACACCGGCTCATCGAGCGCGAGTTCGATTTCGTCGCCATCCAACCGAATGATTTCCGCAGGAGCAATGGGCGAGCGATGGCGCACACGAACGCCAACCCGATCGCCCACAGCCGGTATAGGATCCACGAGCCAATTAATTCCCCGCGCCACCACGCCACGGCCCAACAGTTCTTCGCGCGGGCCAATGACGACAGCCCGTTCGTCAGCGTGAATAGCAATGACAAACATCGGTTCGTCGTAGCCGCCTGGTAATCCGCGGCGCTGACCGATCGTGTATCGGGCAAAGCCATCGTGCATTCCCACCACCCGGCCGTCACTCGTCACGAGCGGCCCCGGTGAAAGCGATGGCGCATCGGCGCCGAGTTTTTCGCTGAGAATCTTTGCGTAGTTGCCATCGGGCACGAAGCAGATGTCCATGCTCTCCGGCTTGTTCGCTACGAGCGTCAGCCCGAGTTCAGTCGCCAACGCGCGCGTCTCGGCTTTGGTCATTTCTCCTACGGGCAACAGCGTTCGCGGCAGGACGCCACGGTCGATGCCCCAGAGGTAATAGGTCTGATCTTTTCGGTCGTCGGCGCCGCGATGCAAGGCACCATCAATGATGCGTGCGTAGTGACCGGTGGCCACGAACTGTGCGTCGATGGCATCGGCCTTGGTGACCAAATCGCGAAATTTTGTGAAGGTGTTACAACGAACGCACGGAATCGGTGTGCGGCCGCGGGCATACTCGCTCACGAAATCGTCCACCACGTCGTGGCCGAACGCGCTCTCGAGGTTGAGTACATAATGCGGAATGCCAATACGCTCGCAGATGCGGCGTGCATCGTTCACGCTGTCGAGCGAGCAGCAGGGCTTATCCGGGACTTCTGCGCCATCACGATACAGTTTCATCGTCGCGCCGACAACATCGTATCCCTCGCGCACGAGCATGGCCGCGGCCACCGACGAATCGACGCCGCCGCTCATCGCGACCAACACACGCGCTTTCTTGGTCATACCGTGGGCCCGGCTTAGACCGCGGCCAATCCGCGCGCTTTTAGCGCGAGGGCCGGGAATACTTCTGCAACGCGATCAATGCAGGCGTCGGTCGTCAGCGACCCCAAGCTCATTCGGACCGTCGCCGACGCGACGTCGGCGGGCACGCCGAGCGCACTGATCACGTGAGACGCGGAAACGCTTCCGCTCTGGCACGCCGATCCGCCGGAGCAGGCAATGCCTTTGAGATCGAGTGCCATCAACATCGACTCGCTGTCGGTACCCGGAATGGACACGCTCAGCACATGCGGAGCGCGCGTAGCACCACGCCCGTGAATCACGGCGTCGGGAATACGGGCGAGAATCGCTGCTTCCAGACGATCGCGCAGCACAGTGAGCCGCGCGCTTTCCAATGTGTGTTCGGCAAGCGTCATCTCCGCGGCAGTGGCGAGCGCTACGGCGTAGGCGACATTCTCTGTGCCGGGGCGGCGGCCGCGGTCTTGGGAGCCGCCAAAGAAGAGCGGTTCGAGCGCTGTGCCACGACGGATGAACATGGCGCCAATGCCCTTGGGCGCGCCGATTTTATGACCGGATATCGCCAGAAAATCGAACGGGATTTTCTTCGCATCGATTTCTACTTTTCCGAACGCTTGCACAGCGTCCGTATGAAAAATCGCGCCAACCGACTTCGCCAACGTCGCCAGCTCGGCGATCGGCTGGATAGTCCCGATTTCATTGTTGACCCACATCACGGCGCAGATTGCGGTGTCGGTGCGCACCATGGTGCGCGCCGAGTCCATGGTGACGGTGCCGGTCGCGTCAATGGCGAGCAGTCGTTCTTCGGCGCCTTCGTGCGCGGCCTGGTGAATCGATTGCAATACGGCTTTGTGTTCGATCGGAGATGTGACGACGGCGGTGCGGCCGAGCGGCTTGAGGACGCGCCATCCGCCGAGGATGGCGAGGTTGTCGCCTTCGGTTCCGCCGGAGGTGAAACAGATTTCGTCCGGATGGGCGCCAAGACAGCGGGCAACCCGTTCACGCGCTTCGTCGAGCGCCGCGCGTGCTTCGCGTCCCCATCGGTGCGTGCTCGAAGGATTGCCGAAGCGCGGACCGAGGAATGGTCGCATCGCTTCGAATACTTCGGGGCGAACCGGTGTGGTCGCTGCGTGGTCGAGATAAATGGGCGCGTTCATCACCTTGAAATATAGCTCAAAAGAGCTCGTTGATGGACTTTGGCCGGTCGTTTCTCTGGGCGCACGGTCGTTCAGCGAGCAGCGTGCAGCCCGTTTTTTGCGTGGTCGGGCAAGCGCATTCACTCCTTCGGGCCTGCCCGCGCGCACCGACCCGACCGCGCACAAGTCCAAGCGAACGGCTAGCGCACAGCTCCATACAACTTCGCCCGCACTGCCCACAGTTCTGGGAAAAAGCGAGTGGAAATTGTCTTTTGCAAATACTTCGCTCCGAGCGTCCCGCCCGTCCCGCCGGTGGCCGGACCGATAATCCGCTCCACAAGCTGCACGTGCAAAAACCGCCAGCGCGCGAATCCTTGCTCGTACTCCAGCAATTCCTCGGCAAGCAGCAACAACGTGGTGTGCGAGTCGTCGCGATAAATGTCCTCGACGGTCACTCCGTGATGGGTCAGCAGGCCGAGAAAGAGCGCCTGCAGCGTTGGCCGCTCCAATGCCCTCGCCACGAGCGGCGGGACCGCCCCATGTTCGGCGATCGCCTGCATGAAGTGCTCGTCGCGCAATCCTGAGACCGCTTCGATCGCGCGGAACTGAAAACTCTGCGAGCCACTCGACGAACCGAGGTAGCCGCGGAACTGCGCGAACCGTTGCGGTGGCAAGGTGTCGAGCGCCGAAAGTTGATTGGAGATAATGCCGACGAGTCCGTTAATGCGTTTAATCACCTGCAGGCACACCGCCGGCTCGGCAGACTGGAGCGCGCCAACCAAGGCATCGAATTCGTGCAGCAAGACTTTAAACCAGAGTTCACTCGCCTGGTGCACCACGATGAACAGCATTTCGTCCGGATGCTCGGGCACGGATCGCGGCTTTTGCAATTCCAGCAATGCCTCGAGCGCGAGGTACGATCCGTAGTCCACTTCACGTTCCGCCATCGGCTCCCCGCCTTTCGGTTGCTTGGACATTAAAATGTGGCGACGTGGAGTTCCATCAGATCGTCGATGCGCATTGTTTCGCTCGTAAAATACGGCTCTCCATACTGGCAGCGGATCAGCGTGCCGTAGTGTGCCGCCTGGTGGCGGATCACGTCATACAGTGGTTCGCCGTTCGGATACACCTCGCCCGCCTGCAAAGCGCCGTCGAACTGCGAGCCATAGCATTGAATGGCTTTCAGCTTAATTTCAAATTCGTCGGTGATGTCCACGACAAACGTCGGCTTTACAATGTCTTCGCGATAAGTCATCGTATGGAGAATCTTGTGCGGACGATGCGGCGGAAAAGCCGGCTCAATCTTGGCGAGACCGGCGACAAAGCAGGCGTCACGAACGAGCTGGGCCGCGACATGATGATCGGGGTGCCGTCCACCGGGAGCAGGCGCGATCACCACCCGCGGCTGCAGCCGGCGAATGATTGTCGCGAGAGCCCGCCGGGTATCCGGAGTGTTGGTAATTCCTGCATCGGGTAATCCCAGGTTCTCGCGCACGGACAATTCCAAAACGGATGCGGCCGCCGCCGCTTCGGCAGCGCGGGTTGCGGCGCTGCCGCGCGTCCCCATTTCGCCCTGTGTGAGATCCACAATTCCGGTGCGATGGCCCTGCCGTACCGCCTTGATGAGCGTGCCACCGCACGTGAGTTCGGCGTCGTCGCGATGCGCCGCAATGGCCAGCACGTCGATAGTTGTCATGCCCCAAACATAGGCTGGCGACGGGACTCGCGCAGGATGCGCCAGTACGTCCATATCGCCATCTTTTCCGTATGAAATCCATCTCCACACCCAATGCGCCGGCTGCCGCCGGCCACTATTCGCAGGGCATCGTTCACAACGGCCTCGTCTATGTTTCTGGCCAATTGCCGATTGTGCCCGGCAGTTTGGAACATACCGTCGGCACGATCGAAGAGCAGGCGGAACAAGTGCTGAAAAACGTCGACGCCATTCTCGTGGCGGGTGGCAGTTCTCTCCAGCACGCACTACAAGTGACGATCTATATCACCGACGTGGAATTGTGGGGGCGGCTCAATGTGGTGTATGCCAAAGTCCTCGGTGATCACAAACCCACGCGTGCCGTTGTGCCGGTGAATGACCTGCACTACGGCTACCAGATTGAAGTCGTTGCCATCGGGGCAGTGAAGAACGCATGAGCGGAAACACGACGCTGTTTCGCGATCAGGTTGTCATCGTCACTGGCGCTTCGCACGGCATCGGTGCACACGTGGCAACACAGCTGGCCGCGCAAGGCGCCAAGCTCGTGCTCGCCGCACGACGGGCAGCCGAATTGGAGCAGACCGCAGCGGCTTGTCGCGCCTCTGGTGCTGAAGCGCTGGTGGTACCAACCGATGTGACGAGCGAGGCCGAGTGTGCGCGTTTGATCGCCGCCGCAATCGCAAAATTCGGCCGCATTGATATGCTCGTGAACAATGCCGGCTTAGGGATGTGGTCGCGCGTTGACGCCGTGCATGACCTCACAATTTTCGAACGGGTCATGAACGTGAATTACTTCGGAGCCGTGTATTGCACGGTCCACGCATTGCCGCACTTAAAACTTTCGCGCGGCCGGATTGTGTGCGTCTCCAGTTTGGCGGGCCGTACGGGCGTGCCGTTGCGCAGCGGCTATGCGGCGAGCAAACACGCGATGGCCGGTTTTTTCGACTCACTGCGGATTGAACTCGCTGACTCGGGAGTAACCGTTACGATCGTCAATCCGGGATTTGTTGGGACCGGAACACAGGGGCGCAACCTCGGCGCCAACGGTGCGCCACTCGGCGTGAGTCCGGTGAACGCAGCGGCCGTCATGACGCCGGAAGAGTGCGCGCGCATCACAGTGGCGGCAGCGGCGGCGCGGAAGCGCGAAGTCGTGATGACCGCGCGCGGGAAGCTTGGACTGTGGCTCAAGCTATTTGCGCCGGGCCTGGTCGACCGGATGACCACCAAGGCAATTGCCCGGGGAAAATAGCGAGAATAGCGAGAATAAATATGGAAAAATAAATGGGGCGCCGAGTGATCGGCGCCCCATTTGATTCCAGATGAAAAATTACAGCGCCGGCGGTGGTGGAGCCGGGCGGCCACCGCGTTGTGGCATCGCGGCAATGTTCGCCGCGAGCTTGGCCTTGTCGGCATCATTCGTCAGTAGCGCCGTGAGGTCGTCATTGCGCTTCTTGGAGATTGCACCGCGCTTTTCCTGCGCGTCTGCGGCTGCGCGGTCAATGCCGCGCATGTCCATCTGTGCCTTGGAGATGATCTCGCCTGCTTTGGCTTTCACAGCGTCCGTGATAGTGATGTCCTTGAACATCATATCCACCTGACGGGTCATCATCGCCTGCATTTGTTCGGGCGTCATCTGACCGCCGCCACCGCCGCCGCCGCCCTGTGCGACGGCCGAGCCGGCGATCACCATGACCATTGCTGCAGCTGAGAGAAGCTTCTTCATGAAATGGTACTCCCTTGTGTGGTAGCCCGTAGTTGGCGCGGGCCGATCGCCGGGGACACCCTATTAACTGCCAAGGTGACCAAAACGTTAGAAGATTGGCACATAGACCGGTGACGGAATGCGGGCCACCGAGGACTCCGCCAACGAAATGGCTTCGACGGCGTACCCAAGGCAGATTCCAGCGACTGGCTGTTCGGTTGGCGCGGCCAGATCATACCTAAAGGGAGTTTGTAACGTGTCACTGTCCCGTTTAATCGCGTCTATCGCTCTGGTTCCCGCAATTGGCGTTGCCCAGGTCGCCCTCCCGCTCAAGCACAAGCCCGTCCCGACAAAGCCGGCGATCACGGCGACTGATCTGATGACGCGGTTGTACATCTTCGCCGACGACTCGATGCAAGGGCGCCAGACTGGCACGGCGGGTCATGTGAAAGCCACGGCGTATATCGCGGCGCAAGTGAAGGCGCTTGGGCTCAAGCCGGCAGGAGATAACGGCGGGTATTTCCAGAACGTGCCGGTGGTCCAACGGTCGTTCGATCCCACTTCGACAATCTCCGTGGACGGCGCGGCACTCTACGGTATCAAAGATTTCGTTGCCGGCGGCGGTCGTGGCGGCGCTTCCCGTTCGATTGACGGCGCACAGGTGATATATGGCGGCGTCGCCGGTGACACACTGAATCCGCTCACCGTCGATCAATTGCGCGGCAAGCTGGTGATCTTTAGCGCCGCGCCGCCGCAAGCCGGCGGACGAGATGGCCGGGCCGGTGGCGGCGGTCGCGGAGGCCGTGGAAATGCTAATCCGGCGATGTCAGACGTCGCTGGCACCGCGACCATCACGAGTGATTCGCTGTTTCTGATCGCCGCCCGCAACTCCGCGCCGCGATCCGGAACCGGATTGGTATTTCAAAGCGGTGATGCGGCGGTCACACCTCCAGCGGCCGGAGCGTTGACGATTTCAATGAAAGCCGCCGAAGTGCTGCTGGGCATGCCGGTTGCTCAGGCGCAAAAGGGCACGCTGGGAAAGATCGTTCGCGGCAGTTTGAAATTCATCGAATCGCCGGTGCCCGCGCGAAACGTGGTCGCCATTTTGGAAGGAAGCGATCCGAAGCTCCGAAACGAATTCGTGGCCGTGGGTGCGCACAACGATCATATCGGAATGCGGGCCGGTGGTCCGGTGGATCACGATTCGTTGCACATCTACAATGAGATGCGGTTCGCCATCACCGGCATGGTCGCGCGCGGTCAGCAGGCGACGCCGGAGCAACTCGAGGCCGTCCGCAACATTCGTGTGAATCTCGACAGCATTCGCAAGTTGCGTCCCGTGCGTCTCGATTCGATCAGTAATGGTGCCGATGATGATGGATCGGGAAGCGTGACCGTACTGGAACTCGCCGAGAAATTCGCAAGTTTACCCAAAGCCAAACGCCCGAAACGGTCGATCGTCTTTGTCTGGCACGTCGGCGAAGAAAACGGACTCTGGGGTTCGCAGTGGTTCACGGACCATCCAACGGTACCGCGGGAATCGATCGTCGCCCAACTGAACATGGATATGGTGGGCCGCGGTGAGAAATCCGACCTGCCGGTTGGCGGCCCTGACTATTTGGCACTCGTAGGCTCACGCCGCCTGTCGACGGAGCTCGGTGATCTGTTCGAAACGGTGAACAAACTGCAGAAGATGCCGTTCCGGCTCGATTACCAATTCGATGCGAACGGGCACCCGGAAAATATTTATTGCCGCAGTGACCATTATGAATACGCGCGCTACGGCATTCCGATTGTGTTCGCGACCACGGGGTTGCATGGCGATTACCATCAGGTAACAGACGAGCCGCAATACATCAGCTACGACCACATGGCTCGCATCGGTAAGCTGATGTATGACATGGCGGTGCGGGTGGCGAATCTTAATCATCGTCCGATGATCGACAAATCTCTGCCCGATCCCAAGGGGCGCTGTCAGCAATAACGGCGGCTACTCGTACCGCAGCGCGTCAATCGGATTGAGACGCGCTGCGCGCCGTGCCGGCACTACACCAAAGACCAAACCGATACCGACCGACACAAGAACGGCAATCAGCGTGAGCTTCACCGGCGTATGCGCGTTAACGTTGAGTAGCATGGTGACGCCCTTACCCGCGGCAAGCCCCACCGCGATGCCGATCAAGCCGCCGATGCCGGTGAGCGTCGCGGCCTCGATCAGGAACTGCATCAGAATGTCGCGCCGCGTCGCGCCCAAGGCCTTTCGTACGCCGATCTCGCGGGTGCGTGCGGTGACAGAGACCATCATGATGGCCATCACGCCGATGCCACCGACCATGAGTGCCACGGACGCGAGCACCAGCATGATGAAAAAGAAGATGTCCGTGATCGACGTAAAGATGTCGAGCACCTGGTCTTGGGTGATCACGTCAAAGGTGTTCTTGTCTGCCGGCCGAAGCCTGCGATACTCCCGTATCGCCGCCGTCACAATGTCCTCCGCCTCGGCAACGGTCACTCCGGCGCGCGGTTTGATAGGAATCCAAAGGGCGTTCGTTTTGTCGATTTTGTAACCGTGGTCGACAAACAGGTATGGCATAATGGCGCCGACCTCCGTACCGGGCGGCGAAAAAATGTTTTGCGGTGGCTGATACAATCCGATCACCGTCACGGGCCGTCCGCCGACCATGGCGAGCTTGCCGAGCGGGCTCTCGCGGCCGAAAATGCGCCAGGCCTGGGCCTGATCCAACACGGCCACGCCGGCGCCACTTCGCATTTCCGCCTTGGTGAACCAGCGCCCGTCGGTGAGTTCGCCGCCCTGAATTTCCTGATAGCGGTCGTCGGCGCCGAAGACGGCGATTGGCCGCGTGCGCACGCCCTTGTACTCGAGGCGTGCCTGAATCTGCGCCCATATCGCGGCATATTGGATCTGCGGCAGGCGCGCGATGAGCGCGGCTTCGTCGTCGGACACATTGGGGCGAATGCGGATGTACTTTGGAAGCCGGTCCGGATTCACCGGCGTCTGCGAAAACACTTTGACCAGATAGAAAGTAGTGGGGCCGGCGACCTTGATGGCATTCAGGATTTGATCGCTGATTCCCTGTACGATCGTCGCCATCGTCATCACCGTCGCGACACCAATAACGACGCCGAGCATCGTCAAACCCGAGCGCATTTTGCTCGCGCGCAGCGCGTCGATGGCAATGCCAAAGTTTTCGCGCCACTGATCGAGGCTGAAAAGCCGCCGTATGCTGCTCACTCGGCCCTTAGCGCGGTGATGGGATCGAGACGTGCCGCGCGCCGCGCCGGATACACTCCGAATATCACGCCGACGGTGGCGCCCAGTGCCACGGCGAGCGCTACGGACCACCATGTAATGCGTGCCGGCAATGGCGAGATCGCGGCCACCAGCTCGGCAAACCCCCAGCCCGCTACCACGCCCAAAATCCCGCCGAGAATCGCCAGCGTTACTGCTTCGGCGAGAAACTGGCGCTCGATATCGGTTGAACGCGCGCCCACGGCTTTACGAATACCGATCTCCCGAGTGCGTTCGCTTACGGACATCAACATGATGTTCATAATGACGATCCCGCCGACGACTACGCCGATGGCGACCACGGCAGGAATAACGCTGAACAGCACGGCGGTGAGACTCTTCCAGAAATCGACGAGCGCATCGGCTGTTTCGACTGAAAAATTATTTATCTGATCCGGCCGCAGGCGGTGGGCAATGCGCATCGCTTCTTCGGCCCGCACCATTGCCGGTGCCACGTCGGCCGCTTCCTTCATTTTGACGGCGATCGTCGTGGTGAGGCGCCGGCCATATAGCATTTCGTAGCGAGTGATCGGCACCAATGCGAATCCGTCGAAAGACTGGCCGAGCACGCGACCCTTCGCCGCAATTACGCCGATCACTTCGAATCGCTCACCGGCCAGTCGAATGTCCTGGCCAATGGGATTATTCAGTTCAAACAATTTCTCCGCCACGTCGTGACCGATCACCGCTACGGCGCGACGCTGTTCGATGTCCACGTCGGCGAGCGGCCGGCCCCGCTCAAAGCGGTAGTCCTGCACTTCTTGATACGGCGGTGTCACGCCGAAGATGGTCACATCCCCGACGGTGCGGTCGCGCCAGATCACGTCCGTGAGCGGCGTCGGCCAGCCGGTATTCATCGAGACTGCGATGGCGTCGGGGATGGCCGCGCGAACCGCTGCGGCGTCGGCGTAAGAAATGCGGGGACGGCGGGCAACGCGTTTCCACATCTCGTCGTCGAAAAACCCGACTTGAATCGGCGTGCGGCGCACCTGGAACGCGTTCGTGCCAATGACGGCGCCAGCGATGTTCTCTTTCACGTACGCGTTCATGCCTTGAATGACGGCGACGACGGCGACGAGGAAGGCGACAGAGACGATGATGCCGAGCAGCGTGAAAAACGACCGCAACTTGTTAAGGCGGATCTGGTCGAGCGCGGTGGCGATAATATCGGCAAACGTCATCGCTTCAATACTAACCGTATAGAGTCGCGCGCGGTCGGGCCCGAGGGTCTCGCTTTGGCTCGCGGTCGCTTAAACGCTGCGAGCCTCGCGCTGCGCGCGATACCATGAAACCGAACAACTCGTGCCGCAGCGCCTCGATCGGGTCGAGTTTGGACGCCCGTACGGCCGGCATCATTCCGAACACGACGCCGGTCAGGGCCGCCGCCGCAAGTGAGGTCACCACCGCGGAGAAGGGCACCGAAGCCGGTATGCTCGTATTCGCCTTGACGAGATAGGCGAGGAACGCTCCGATCGCCAAGCCAATGGCGGCCCCTAGGCAGGTCAGCGTCGCCGCCTCGACGAGAAACTGCCAAAGAATCGTTGGGCCCGTCGCCCCGAGCGCCTTTCGAACGCCGATCTCACGCGTGCGCTCCGTGACAGAAATCATCATGATCGCCACCACGCCCACGCCACCGACGAGCAGCCCTACGGCACTTAGCGTCAGCCCAACCAAAAAGATGGCGCCGAACAATTGATTGAATACATCCATCATACGATCCTGCCCAACCAAATAAAAATTGTTCGGTTGCGACGGCTTCAATCCGCGGTGACTTCTGAGCAACGCGGTCACGGCGTCCATGGCTTCGTCCTGCGACACCCCGGCCTTGGGTTTGACCATCATCGTGAAGCTGCGGCGCCAGACGTCGAGATGTCGCCACGCCGTGAGCATCGGAATGACGGCTCGCGGCTTGTCCGGACCGCGTCCATCCAGGCTTTTGAGAAATCCCGCCTTCGTGTGAAACACGCCAATGACGATGAACGGCTTCAAATCGATATTCACTTGCTTGCCGATCGGATCGGAGTCGCCGAACAGCTGCGACTTAAGAGAATCGTTCACCAGCACGACTTGTGCCGCCGCATCGTGCTCGGCAGCCGAAAAACTGCGGCCGGGGAAAATGTCCGCCTGATCGGTTTGCGTCCATTCCGTGCTCTGGGCGTCGTATCCCACGTCCTTAACCAACCGATCCTTGTAATTGAATTGCGCGCCGTTGCCGAATAGCCACCCCATCGCGGCTTCAACTTCCGGAAGTCGCTTGACAGCGTGCCATTCGTCCAACGTCACCGCCGGATTTTTTCGGTCGGGACAACTGTCGTCCGTGCCGTCACAGTTGTTCATCCCGGGATTGCGGCGGCGCACTTGAAAGGTGGTGGCGCCAAATTCATCGAGATCTTTCTGAAAACTCTGTTGAATTCCGTGGACGGTCGCGCCCATTGCGACGACAACAAAGACGCCGACGGCGACTCCGGAAATCGTGAGCGCGGCGCGCACTTTGTTGGCCCGCATCGCATCGAGCGCAATGAAAACGCCCTCGAAGGCCATGGTGATGCGATCGATGAAACGCATTATTCCTGCCTTAGGGCGGCGATTGGATCGAGGCGCGCAGCGCGACTCGCGGGATACATGCCGGCAACGATTCCTACCCCAGCGCCGAGCACCAACGCCGCGCCAATCGACCACGGTGCCACCGAGGCGGGCAACGGCGAGAGCGCCGCGATAATCTTGGCGGCGATGATGCCGAGGGCGATGCCAATCGCCGCGCCGAGGACGCTGAGCGTCGCCGCTTCGACGAGGAATTGCGACAGAATATCGCGACGGCGCGCGCCGAGGGCTTTACGAATACCGATCTCACGGGTGCGTTCGGCGACCGCGACGAGCATGATGTTCATAATCACCAGCGCGCCAACGACCAGACCGATGAAGGGCAGGGCGGTACCAAAGATCACCATCTTTTGTTTGATGCCGGCAAAAAAGGCGAGAGCCGACTCCGACGTCTCGAGTGAAAAGTTGTCTGGTTTGCCCGGCGGTAAGCGGCGTGCCGCCCGCATCACCTCGCGTGCCGACTCGATTCCCTCACGCACCATTTCCTGGGACGGCGCCTGCACCAGCAACGCTTCAATGTCACCGCGTGGGCGAATCACTCGCTGGAGTGGTGTCGTGTACGGTGCAATGGCGAGCCGGTCAAGCGAGAATCCAAACACGCTGCCCTGTTTTTCGATGACACCGATGACGGTGTATGGTGTGCCGCGAATGCGAAGAGTTCGGCCAACCGGATCGAGCCCGGGGAAAAAATGCTCGGCGATGTCAACGCCAAGCACGATCACTCTGGCGCCAATCGCTACTTCCTGCGGCTGAAAAGCGCGACCGTTGGTGACGTTAAAACGCTTGATTGTGAAATACTCGGCTTCGGTCGCGACGGCATCCACTTGACGCGGCCGCGCGTACTGCGATGACGCGTACAAAAAATTCTCGCTGTTGATAGCGGTGTGGCTTCCCGGCGGCACCGACGCTTTTACCAGCGCGATTTCGGGCTCATAGATGCGCGGTCGGCGTTGCCACTCCCGCCACTGGTCGTCGGTGGAATTCGGTTGGAAGTCGGCAAAACGGCGGAACGTGTAGGTATTAACGCCGATCAACTTGCCGGCGAAATCGTTCTCGACGTAATCGCTCATCCCTTGCACGATCGAAATCACGGCGACGAGAAACATCACCCCGATCATCACGCCGAGCAGGGTGAAGAAGCTCTTGAGCTTCTGCACGCGAATGGTTTGGAACGCCAGCCGGACGGCTTCGAGGAAGGGCATGCATTCCGTACGGAAGCCGCTACACTCTAGGTTTCAGGTTTCAGGAAAACGGCGAACGTTCGCCTTATTTCATTCGTACCTTAGGGCCGCCACCGGATCCAGCCGCGATGCCCGGATCGCTGGTAACATCCCAAAGATCACGCCGGTAATCGCACTGGCGCCGAGCGACGCGAGGACGGCCATGGCCGGCACGGACGCGGCCACTGGTGTCGAGTGGCGAATAATCACCGCGACGCCCCATCCAAACGCCAGGCCGATCATTGCACCGGTGCCCGTCAATGTCACGGCTTCAATCAGGAACTGCCATAATATCGTCAGCCGCGTTGCGCCGAGGGCTTTGCGCACGCCGATCTCGCGAGTGCGTTCGGTGACGGAAATCATCATGATCGCGACGACGCCGACACCGCCCACCAGCAGGCCGACCGCCGACAACGAAATCATAACAAGAAAGAACATACCAAAAATCTTGTTATACACGTCGAACAGTTTGTCTTGCGTGATCAGGGCAAAGGTTGATTCACGGCCTGGGCGAAGGCCGCGCATGCCTCGCATGGTGGCAATCACGTCGTCAATCGCCTCATCTTGTGGCACATTTGGGTTCGGCTTGACCACGAGCCCCATATAACGCAGGCGAGCGTTGAGGTGCCGTTCGAGCGAAAAAATCGGCATTATAATTTTCGGATGCTCACCACCGCTCAGAAAACTGGCGTTGTCTTTGTACACGCCAATGACCGTGAACGGACTGCCATTCAGCTGGATGTCCCGCCCCAGCGCGTCGTTCTCACCAAAGAGGCGATCTTTCGCGACGGTGTTGATGACGATCACCCTGGCTGCTGCACGCACTTCAGATTCGGTAAAGGCACGTCCGTCTTCCATGTCTGGAGCGCTGATCTGCGGCCAGTTGGCCAGCACGCCAACCACCTGCACCGATGGCGCGACCTGATCGCGCACGCGTGCCTGCGCGTTCCAGCCCATCTGCACACCGACTTGCTCGACCGAGGTCAGCTTCTGCAGCGCCGCCTGTTCAGGAAACGTGATCGACGGGTTGGATCGCCAGCGGCACGTGTCGCCTGATCCGTCGCAGTTTTCAAATGTGATGGGGTAGCGCATGACGAAAAACGTCGTCGGACCGGCTTTCTCGAAATCTTTCGCCACGCTCTCGTTGATGCCGTGGACGGCGGCCGACATGATCACCACGACAAACACACCAACTGCGACGCCAAGAATCGTCAGGCCGGCGCGAACTTTATTTGCCACCATCGCGTCAACGGCAATGCGCACGCCTTCGCTGATCGTGTATAGCTGACGGCCAATGCGATCGAACACTATTCGGACCTCAGGGCAGCGACAGGATCCAGCAGCGACGCACGGCTGGCCGGATACACGCCGGAGATAATTCCAACGCCCGCGCCAATCAGCACACCCACGCCTATGGACCAGGGTGCCACGTTCGTCGGCATCGGTGTGACGGCGCGGATTATCGCCGCCATCACAAAGCCTAGTAGAATGCCGATGCCGGCGCCGACGGTGCTCAACGTGGCGGCCTCAATCAGGAACTGCGTGAGAATATCCTGGCGACGCGCACCGAGGGCTTTGCGAATTCCAATCTCGTGCGTGCGCTCGGCGACGGCGACCAGCATGATGTTCATAATCACGATCGCTCCAACGACGAGACCCACCGCAGGGAGCGCAACGCCGGCTAGGACGAGGTACCGTTTGATCTTGTTCCAAAATTCGAGCGCCGATTCCGCGGTCTCGAGTGTGAAGTCGTCGTGCTGCGCAGGATGCAGTTTGTGACGGGCCCGCATCACCGCACCGACGCGTTCTTTCGCGTCCTGCAACTGCTCGGCGTTTTGTACCTGGACGATCACGCCGTCAATGACGTGCGGCGCCCGGTTCAGAAGCCGGTGTACGGGCGACCGGAACGGGGCTATGACGTAGTTGTCGAACGACTGACCGAAGGCGCTGCCCTGCGATTCGCCGACGCCGATGACCTGATACGGTCGTCCGCCGAATTTCACGTCGCGGCCAATCGGGTCAAGATTCGGGAAAAGTCGTTTGACGAGATCGGGGCCGAGCACTACAACGGCGTCCCCATTCTTCAGTTCCTGTGGTGTGAACAGGCGCCCTGTGGTGACTCCGAGCTTCTTAATCTCAAAGTATTCGCCCTCAATGGCCGTGACGCTCGCCGTGCGCGGACGCGAAAACGCCGACTCCACCCGCAGGCCGTCCGTCGAATACATCGCCCACCGCGTGCCCTCGGGGAGCACCTCCGCCACCGCCGGCACATCGGTTTCGAGAATGCGCGGCCGCCGGTTGTATTCCTCCCACGTGGCACGACTGACGTCGCCAATGTTGATAT
>JANYBD010000140.1 GCA_025360995.1 Gemmatimonadota bacterium | reverse complement strand
CAAGCACAACGCGACATTGGCCGCGATGATGGTATATCTGGCATCGGAAGATCCGGACTTTATTGCTCGTGAACGGTCGCCGGGCACGTGGCCGTCGAACTGGCCGGCGAACTGCGGCAAGGTCCCACGGACGACGAAGCCACGCTTTTAGTTCGCCGTGCGGCACAGTGCAAAGCGCGCGAGTCCATCCCGACTCGCGCGCAGCGCGAGGCTCGCAGCGTGTAAGCCAACGCGAGCCGAAGCGAGACCCTCGAGCCCGGCCGCGCGCAAAAACTAAGGCATAAACAATGCGCGCGAGTCCTTTCGGACTCGCGCGCTTGCCACAGCAGGCCGAGCGACTACGGCACGATCGTCGCCGGCACCGCGACCGGCTCGTCATTCCAGTTGAGGACCGAGTTAAAAATCATGTTGAACTCCCCGTGATTCTGCCAGCGGTAAATCGGATTGTTGGAAAAGAGAATCACCCGACCATGTCCTTTGTATGCGGCAGGTAAATCAACAGCGAAGGCTCGACCCTTCAGGGAATCGGCACCGACCATTAGGCCGGAGATCACCGACGCATCACCGCCGACGTAACGGGCCAGCACATTGCTTTCGTCGGCAGAGCCAACCTTGAGCGGTGTGCCGCCCACGTACTTGATCGGCAGGCGCTTGTCGGCGTATCCATAAAACACCGGATGCTCAGGCCGCACAATCTCCCCCTGCACCAGCGGACGCTGCGACGTCAGCCCCGGCACGGTCGCCTTGTCCACGGTATGCGCGAAACCAAACTCGATCGGAAGACGCGCTGCATCACCCACGGCAATGAGCGTGCCACCGCCATCCAAGAACGCGCCAATCGCATCAACGCCGTCCTGGCCCAATCCGCCGGACATGTCGGCCGTCTCACCGTACATCCCAAGGAATTTGTACTTATCGCTCTTCTGATATGACTGTGGCTTCGCTGCCGGCAACGCCAGCGATTGTTGACGTCCCAAGTTCTGTTCAGCCATCAGAATCACATCGTATTTGGCACGCAGATTCCCCTGCTTGACCTGTTCCTTGAAGATCAAATCGTACGGGACGCCGAACTTCTCGAACGTGAGCCGGTACCAGCCCAAATTCTGCGTGTTGGTCCACGCTGAGTAAATCGCTACCCGCGGGACGTCGGCGTTATGCATTGGTACGTTCGGAGCCGCTTTGATGGTCGCCGCCGTGAGCCCCAACTCGTCCACTGCCGCACGAACCGCCGAGACATTCTTCATATCCGTAATCACGAATGAGCCCGCCGGAAATTCCACGCTGTCAACTTTGAACGATTTCTCGGCGATCTGCATCGGCACATTCTTCAGCCGATACCGGAAGCTGATCATGTTGTTCGACCCAAGATGTGCCACGGCAAATCCCGCAACCGCCGTGCCAGTTGTTTTTCCTTTGAGCGTTACGGTGCTCACCGGTGTCGTCGCGACGTGCAGAATCGCCGAATCGGCGACTTCTGCGACATCGACCATCATCGCGAAACCCATCGACCAGCCGCTGTCGTCGTACGTGGTGATGCGCGCATCGGGATACTGCTGCTTTTCGATCAGATTTTTTGCGAGCCGTCCATATGGCTGATCGCGTTTGATGACGTAGGAGCCGGCGGGATAGGTGGTCGCCCCCACCTTGAATGACGACGTCGCCTGCCCGACCTCGATGCGTTGCACGCGCAGGATGTTGATGAACTCGGCGACCTTCGTCATGTCGCGCTGGACCGGGATAACAAAACCGAACGGCGCCTTGCGCTTCCCTTCTTCGATTGAGTTGCGCGTCTTGATATAGAAGTTCTCGAGCACCGTCGCCGGAAACATCGCAGTCAACTGCAGCGACGACAGCACTCCGGTCTCCATATAATTGGTATTGGAACGGCGCGTAAACGTGTTCACGTCTTCCTGCGTGAACTGAATTCCGCGATACCATTCACGGTCCTGTGCCCCACCCCGTCCGGTGGGGATCGGCGCTGGGCCACCGCGTCCTCCGCCTACGGCTGCGGCGGCGGCCGGGGTCCCCGGTGCGGCACCACGCGCCGGCACACCAGCCGGTACAGCAGCGACGGCAGCTGTCGTTGCCGGTGGAGTGATACTCAGCGTCGTATCCCGCCCCGACTGGGTCTCATACATCTTCATAATGCCGTTGTGATTGTACGAGACCGACCCGAGGTAGCCGGGTGACCAACCGTCCATGAACGCATTGGTGTAAACACCGGGCATTCCCCATTTGGTCATTTGCGACATTTCCCAGTTGGCGAACCAGGGAAGTTCGGAAAAGAGCAGCGGATCGAGATTGGGGTTCTGGGGCATTCCGCCGCTGTACGTGTACAGGAGCGAGAGCGACTCGTGCAGATCGTGCATGATTGGCGGGTGCGCCGTGAAGTACCAATCAACGATGGCGCGCATTTGCTGCAATTCGACGTTGATATCGCGATTGTTATCGTGATAGACGTACTTTCCCCAATAGGGAAGTCCGCCGATTCCGGTCGCCGTTGCCGCCGGCGGCGTCACCATGGGTCCAACGGGCGTCACCACCGGCACCACCGGCACCACCGGCGCAGCCCCTGGTACCGCTACAACAGGCGTGACGGCCGGAGCTGGCGGATTCGCCGCCGCGAATTCCAGCCCTTTGTAAAACCAATCAACATTGCGATCGCGTCCATCGGCGTCCGCAACCGGTGTCACGGACACATACACATTGTTTCGAATCTGTGTAATGACCGGTGATGTCTCGGTCGCAATCCGGTAGACCAACTCCATCAGCATTTCAGACGGCCCTGTTTCACCGCTGTGGAGGCCGCCCATTAAATGATAGTGCGGCTTGGTACGCGCGATGAGTTCGTGTACCTGGTCTTCACTCATCCCGCGCGGATCCGCAATCTTGCCGAGGTTTGCGCGGTTCTGCGTGAGATTTTTTATGTTCTCGTCGGACGAAACCCACACGACGACGAGCTCGCGCCCTTCATCGGAGCGACCGATAGTTTCGATTTTCACCCGACCGGTGGCAGCAGCGAGCGCGCGATAATATTTCAGTTGATCGGCATAGTACGTGAGTTTTTTCGGTGCGCCAATATTGTATCCGATAATGTCTTTAGGCGTAGGAATGCCACTCACGAGCGGCAGGTGATCCACGAGTGGACTGCCCTGCCGCGGATTGATCATCCATTTCTTATAGTCGGCAGCGAAGCCGTCGTCCTGACGTTGCTTGGGATCGCGAGTATCCGTAGTGAATTGTTGCGCGGCCAGCACAGGCGCCGCGACCGTCAGGAGTCCGACCACGAGAAAGGAACGGCGAAAGAAACGACTGGCGTTTACGCGAAGCAGTTGGGGCGACATGAGCAGCATGGGCAACATAGAAGAATTAAGTACCGGTAGGTGGAGGTCAGGCGGGGGTTGCCAACGTTACTCGCGCACTAGGGCACGACTTTCGGTGGCGGTGTTGCCTTCGGATCAACCAGCGGTCTTCGATCCTTAAGGTGCTGTTCCATTTTCAGTCGTGGCACGCCGTCCTTAATCCAGTCCGGCGCGGGCTGATCGCGCAGGAACGTGTCGAACCACTCCGTCATGCGCAGAGCATAGTCTTTTTGATTTGCTGGCCGCGCGAGTCCGTGATTTTCGCCGACGTACTCGAGGAGCACGACATCCTTGCCGAGATTTCGCAGGTGGTTGTAGTACGTGATGCCCTGATTGAAATCCACTGCGCCATCGCGGTCGTCGTGCAGGAGCATCAATGGCAAGGACAAGTTCTGGGCAAACTGTTGCGGCGAATTCCGGGCGTAGGCTTCCGGAACATCATTCGGCCCGCCGGTGAACCGTCCCTGACTCGCAATAAAGATCGAGTTGTCGGACGTGCCGGTGTTCCAGTACACCGAACCGGCCATGGACACCATATCGGTGAGTGGCGCACCGGCAACTGCCGTCTTAAAGATTTTGGTTTGCGTCGTGACGAACGCTGTCTGGTATCCACCCCAGCTGTGTCCTTGCAGTCCCACGCGAGATGAATCAACGATTCCCGTAGCAATCGCGGCCCGGACGGCGGGAACGATGCACCACGTCGCGGACCGGCCCGGATCGTTTAGATGGTACACGATATCCGGCTTGAGGAATGCATAGCCGCGCGACGTAAACACACTGGGATTCGAATAGCGCGTCGCGTTGGGTTCGGTGTACACATTGTATTCCTGCGACAGCTTCTCATAGATGTACGTCAACATCGGATACGTCTTCCCCGGCTCGTATCCCGCCGGGAGATAGAGCACGGCCTGATGACGGCCACCACCATTTTCGCACGTGTATTCAATAAGCCTGGCACCCGGCGTCCAGGCGATGTCCTTCTGCTGTGGATTTGCATCGGTGAGCCGGCGTTCACTTTTCAGACCGGCATCGGATGCGTACCAATCCGGGTACTTCACCACGGTCTGACGCGCATACACCCACACATCGGCGTCACGGGCTCGGCGATAGTCCACCTTCGCGTTTTCCCATGAGATCACTTTCGCCCCGCCCTTCACGGGATCGACTTGCGAGAGTCCTTCTTTCTTTGTCCACTCGCCATACGTCTTGAAGTACATCGGCTTGTCGAGGTCGACGTCCCGTTCCTTCGGGTCAAACAAGAGGCGCGCTTGGTAGTGGATCTGCTCTTTCAATCCGTTCCCGGTAATGTTCACGGCCGTCCCACCGTTCACCGGTAGGCGCCACGCATCCCAATTGTCGCGGATCAGGACATTCTTGCTGTCTTTCGACCAACCAATCAGCGCGCCGCCGATCGCGGGTTTCACCTGATTGTGATCGTCCTCGGTATTCCAAAACTTCGCCGGCACGCCAGCAGAAATCGTGCGCGTCTTTCCTGAGGCAAATTCGTAACTCTTCCAATCGCCGGTGTCGTAATACACGTACTGCGAATTGTCGGGAGCAAATGGGGAAGCTCCGAAACCGCCCCGACCACCACCGCCGCCACCACTGCCCGGCACCTTCAATTGGATGGGCTTCCGCTCGCCTGTTGCGAGATTGACCGCATACAGATCGCGAAAGGCACTTCCCTTAATTCCTTCTTCGCGCTCATACGGGGTGATGTCGGCACCCACTCCCCAATTGCTTTTGGGCCCGAGTGCGATGTCGCGCATTTTTTCGTCGGCAAGTCTTACCGCAAGAGATGTCGCGAAGACGTATGACGCGAGATAGCTAAACGCACGATCCTGCCCTTCCTGTACCTGTTGCTGACTCTGTAGGCGCGGGTCCTTCCAATGCCAGAGGATGAGAGACGGAACGTCGGCGTCAGTCTGAGGAGCTGCGGCAACTTGTCCGCCAGCACCGGCGCCCGGCGCTACACCGCCAGGACTCGGTGGCGTAAAGCCGCCGTTGCTCACCGCGGCGCGTGGCGGCCGCGGTTCACGGAGTCCAAAGAACACTGTCGTTTGTGCGTCGCCCCACTCGGGAGTGCGATCCGAACTGATGACCAACCCGCCGGCAATCGCGATGGACGTCGAAGTAATTTCGACGGCTTTTGCGCCAGCGACCGCAGCATGGCGCCACGCGAGCACGGTCGCCTCTTCGTCCGCGCCTGCCGTGTCCGATACGACGCGCAACGCTGCCAGCGCATCACTGCTATCGCCCCAGACGAGTCGACGATACGACGCTTTTTTCGACTCGAGTGTGCGGACGACGCCGCTCGAGAGCTGTCGAAGTTGTACCGCGTTGCCAAACAGATCGGCGACACTGGTCGCGTATGCAATCCAGTCACCGGAATCATCGAATGCAAATTCCGTTACGTTGCCAATCGGTTCCGATGCACCGGACGAAAGGTCCACGAGATCAAGCGTGGTGCCCGTCGGCGCCGGCGCGGCCCCACCAGCACGACCGACATTCGCTGCGGCAGCGCCTGCCGCAACCGCTGGACCACTATGTTGGATGGCAATCCAATTCGATTTGTCACCGGCAAACCGGAACGAGCGCACGCTTTCAAACTCGCGTTTCGACCCCGTCGTGACATCAACGATCGCGAGTTTCCCCGCGGCAGCTCCCGGCGTGGCGCCTGCGGCTGGTCCAGCACCGCCGCCGCGGCCACCGCGTCCGCCGGCGCGACCGGTGGCGACTGAACTCGCATATTCCATAAACGCAACCCAGTGTCCATTGGCCGACATCGCGAGCGCCGGCGCGCCACCCGCGCCCCCCGCGCCCCCAGCCCGACCGCCACCGGCCGCGGCATTCGCTGCCGTAGCGTCGCCAACTGCAAATCGCCACTCCTTTCCACCGTCAGCGGTCGGTCGAATCACGACTTCTGCATCGCCTTCAGCGGGCGCCAAAATGTATGCGAACCACTTTCCGTCGTTCGAGAGTTGCGGCGAACGCACTCCTTTCCACGACAGAAGGTCGGTGATCGTGAGTTGGCGCCCCGCCGACGCTGGCGGCGTCCACTTCGAAACCGGCGCGGCGCTGGTCGCGCCGTACGCGGTTTGGATCACCGCTGCTTGCTGGGCACCAGCGCTGTGGGCGAGCATAAGTAGGGCGGCAGTGGCCGCGCGAAGGGCTGGTGTAATTCGCATCTTCAGTCTCGGTTGGAACGGGTGAGGCGGAGACAATACCGCTTTTGCCATCTGGAGGCAAAGCGCTAATTAAATCGGCGGAAACGCAGTATTTATCTCGGCAAAGGGTACTCCGCAGGTCAACCCGGCAAATGTCCCGTGCTCCGCGATCTCGCGCGCCGCATCGAGGAATCCACCATAAGCGGCCCGGGCCAGTGCGCCGCCAACGCTTATTCTACGCACGCCCGCCGCAGAGAGTTCAGCCACCGTTGTGAAGTCGCTCCCTACGAGCACATTGACCGGTTTCGGTGCCACGGCTTGCACTACGGCGACGACGTCGGCCAAGGCGCGAAGGCCCGGCGCATAAAGGCAATCCGCACCGGCCTCTGCAAACGCAGTAAGCCGCCGGATCGTCTCAACGAGATCGGGACGGCCAACAATGAAGCCCTCAGTCCGGGCGGTGAGCAGTATGCCGCTCCCGCTCACATCAATGGCGTGACGGGCGGCGCGAATGCGTTCAACCGCGAGCCCGAAATCGAACAGCGGGTTCGCCGGATCGCCTGTGGAATCTTCGATGGAAATGCCGGCGATTCCCGTCGTTGTGGCTTGCGCGACATTCGCCGCGACAGCTGCGGGTGCCGTTGCAAATCCGCCCTCGAAATCTGCGTTGACGGGAATGTCCACGCTGTCGGCGATTGACCGGAGATGCGACAGCACCTCGTCCAGCGACACGGCATTGTCGCGCCGCGCCATGGACCAGGCCATTCCCGAACTCGTGGTCGCAAGCGCACGAAAGCCGAGTTGTGCGAGCAACTGAGCACTCCCGCGATCCCAGGGATTTGGAATGACGAAACAACCCGTCTGGTGGAGCGCGCGAAATTCGCGACAGCGTTCCGCCGCGTTCGTCGTCATCAATCGGCCTCGTCAAAAGGTCGCGACGATGTACCTAACGCGTGTATCACGCGATTCCGACCGGCCCGCTTTGCCTGAAGCAAGCGCTGATCGGCAACCCGCAGCAGC
>JANYBD010000165.1 GCA_025360995.1 Gemmatimonadota bacterium | reverse complement strand
AGCCAGGGTGCGCGTGCGCTCAATCAAGCGATGGCAGGTTGGGTCGAGCGGGGATTGCCGCAGTCGCTCTGTGTGATTTGGGCGACCGGCACCGCACAGTTTGACGCGTTCAAACAATACGATCGTGCCGACGTGCGGGTGGTGCCATATCTCGCTCCTATAGCCGACGCGTATGCGGCAAGCGATCTTGCGTTGGTGCGGGGCGGGATGATGGGGACGAGCGAGTTGTGTGCCTGGGGCGTGCCGATGATCATTTGTCCGCTGCCGACAGCTGCTCAGGACCATCAAACATCGAATGCGGTGACGCTGGAGCGCTCGGGTGCGGCCGTGCATTTGCCACAGCGAGAATTGAGCGCCGAAAGGATTGACGAAATGGTCCGGAGTTTGTTGGACGCACCGTTGCGGATACTGGCGCTGCGCGATGGCGCGTTCCTGCGGGCGCGGCCGCACGCGGCGGCCGAAATCGCTGCGCACATCGCCAGATTGCTGGTCTGATGCCGCTCATCGACCCGACCGACCACCGTCCGATCCACTTCATGGGGATCGCTGGCGCAGGGATGAGCGCGCTCGCCGAATTGTGCGCGCGACGCGGCGCATTGGTCACCGGCTGCGATCAGATCGCTGATAGTGCGGGGGATCTCGCCCGCCTCGGTATCGTCGCGTCGCTTGGTCACGACGCGTTGCACGTCGAAGGGCACCGGGCGCTCGTCGTGAGTTCGGCCATTCCAAAAGATCATCCGGAAATAGCGCGGGCGCAGTCGTTGGGGATCCCGGTCGTGCGTCGGGCCGAGGCGTTGGCCGAAGCCACGGCCTGCAGTCGCTTGGTGGGGATCGCTGGCACGCATGGCAAGAGTACGACAACGGTAATGACCACGGAGGCGCTGGCGAGTGCTGGAATTACTACCACCGGTGTTGTCGGCGCCCGTGTAGCCGCTTGGGGCGGAAATCTCAGCGCTGGCGGGGACAGCACAACGACCGTGTTCGTGGTTGAGGCAGACGAATACGATCGGTCCTTTCTCGCGCTTTCGCCGGCAGTGGCCGTGGTAACCAACATCGAGGCCGACCATCTCGACATTTACCGCGACCTCGACGATATCAAGGGCGCGTTCACGCAATTCGTTCGTGGTGCGCGGTGGGTGGTGTTGTGCGCGGACGACGCGAATGCGAACGCACTAGCGACGCCACCGAGTGCGGAGGTGATTCGCTATGGCATCGACAGCATTGATGCGAGGCTCAGGGCGCAGAATATCACGATGCAAGACGGCCGCACGCACTTCGACGTGGTCTACGACGGCAAAACAGTCGGCGCACTAGAGCTCGGCGTGCCCGGGCTGCACAATGTTAAAAATGCACTCGCCGCGCTGGCCGTAGGGATGGGCACGTGGGGCGTGACAGTGGAGCAAATGTCGGGAGGCCTCGCGAATTTCGTCGGCGCCGAACGTCGCTTTCAGCGAATCGGCGATGTGGCCGGCGTGACGGTGATTGACGATTATGCCCATCACCCCACGGAAATCCGCGCCACGCTCTCTGCAGCGCGTGACGCGTTTCCCGGCCGACGAATCGTCGCCGCATTTCAACCCCACCTGTTTTCCCGAACGCGGGATTTCGCGACTGCGTTTGGTGAGGCGCTCGCAACCGCCGATCAAACGTTTCTCGCCGACATTTATCCGGCCCGTGAACAGCCGATTCCTGGTGTCAGCAGCGACCTCATCGCCAGCGCGATGTCGCATGCCGGTCGTGCGCCCGTGTGGCAAGGCGCCCGTTCTGATTTGGCAGTCGCGCTCTCGACATCAGCGGCGCCCGGAGATGTGATCATTACCATCGGCGCCGGCGACATCACCAAGACTGCACCAGAGCTTCTCGCGTTGTTGCGTCGCCAACCATGACCGCAAATCCCGCCAAGTGGCGCTCTGTTGCGAAGCGCACCACAATTTCCATCGGGATACTGTTGCTCCTCTCAAGCCCATGGACAGTGAAAACGGCCGCCCGCCATCTCGATTTCTTTCATGTGCGGCGCGTTGAGATTGACGGGGCCCGTTACATCGCGCCCGATCAGATCGTTTCTCGAATGAGAATAGACACCACAGCGTCCGTCTTCGACGATGTGGGACCGTTGGAGCAGCGGGTACGGGAACACCCGTCGGTGCGCGACGTGCACATCGAGCGGAAACTCCCGGGCACGCTGATTGTTCGAGTCACGGAAAACTTGCCGGTCGCGCTCGTACAGGCGGCCGCCGGGCTGGTGCCGGTCGATGCGTCGGGCAAGAGTTTGCCCATCGATCCGGCGACAGTTGACGTGGATCTGCCCGTGCTGGCGACGCGCGACACTGCTGCGTTGCGCGTGCTTGGACAGCTCCGCCAGCAGGCGCCGGCGCTCTTCGCCAGGATTGGGGAAGTTCGACGGCTCTCGCATGGAGACCTGATGTTTCGTCTTGCCGAGCAACCGTCACGAGATATACTTGCCGCCGCCAATGTGACGGCGGATCGTTTGACCGATATTGTCCCCGTCGAGCTCGACCTCAACCGGCGCAACCTGCGCGCGGTCGAAATCGACCTGCGTTTCCGTGATCAGATCATCGCCAGACTGCCATGAATGTAGACCGCCTTGTAGCCGGCCTCGACATAGGAAGCGCCAAAACCACCGCCGTTATTGCGGAAGTGGTAGGCGACTTTCCGAAACATCCGACCGTCAACATCCTCGGCGTAGGCCAAGCGCGCACCACCGGCCTGCGCAAAGGCGTCGTTGCGGACATTGACGAAACCACGCGCTGCATTCAGAAGGCCATGCAAGATGCCGAGCGCATGGCGGGTGCCAAGGTCACGACGCTTTATGCCGGCATCGCCGGTGAGCACGTCCAGGCCATGACCTCGAAGGGCATTGCCTCGGTGACCGGCTCCGATATTACCAAAGCGGATGTAGATCGGGCGAATTCCGTTGCGCGCGCACAAGCGATTCCGCAGGACCGCGAGCTCATTCACGCGATCCCCCAGGAATACACGGTCGACAAAAACATTGGTATTCGTGATCCGATCGGCATGATCGGAACCCGCCTCGAGACGGAAATGTATCTCGTCACGATTGGGTCGAGCCCGGCAATGAACTTGCGCAAAGCCGTTGAGAAATCCGGGTATAAAGTCGGCGAGCTGGTATTGGAGCCGCTCGCCAGCGCGCTCAGTGTGTTGACCGACGATGAAAAAGAACTCGGCGTCTGTCTCGTAGAAATGGGGGCCGGCACAACCGATATCGCCATCTTTCACGAGGGGAAAATCCGTCACCTCGGCACCGTCGGGTATGGTGGCGGCAACGTCACGAGCGACATCGTACACGGGCTTGGCGTGACCGCGGCCGACGCCGAGCGGTTGAAAGAATTGTATGGGTGCGCGTGGGAGCCGATGGTAGATCACGGCGCGGTGATCAAACTTCCGAGCACCGTGGCGCAGGGCGACCGCGAAATTCCGCGGGAGTTGCTCGCGCACATTATTCATCAGCGCACCGCAGAGATTTTCGAACTGGTCGCGCGCGACGTCGAGCAGGCCGGGTTCATTAAACGGCTATCAGCAGGCGTCGTGGTCACCGGCGGTGCGGCGGCTCAGCCGGGCACGGCGGAGTTGGCGAGCCACGTCTTTGGCACCGGCGCACGGGTCGGCGAGCCGGGGGAGTTCCTAGGCGGACTGGCCGATTCGGTGCAGGCGCCGCGGTTTTCAACCGTTGTTGGATTAGTGCAGTACGGTGCGCACCGGGTTGCCCTTGGCGGTGCGGGTGCGAAAGGGAAGCGGCTGTCGATGGCGAACGCCACACCGTCGTTCGACGGTCTGGCCCAGCGGTTCAAGACATGGCTGCAGGACTTCTTCTAGCACTGTAGCGTATCACGTAGCTTGCGGCTTCCCGAAACTGTGGATAACTCCAGAAATTCGGGGCCGTTCTTTTTTTGTATTCCAGTCGTCCTTACTACGTGGTGAGAAATCATCACGCGCGTATATTTCCGCCCAGTATGATCGGCCCACCGTTTCGCATGCGCCGGTCCGCAATCGCGTTGTAACAGTCACGGAGCACCACGCGCATGAGCATTTTTGAGTTCGAGGAGACCCCCGCACAGAACGCCCGGATGAAGGTGGTTGGCGTCGGCGGTGGTGGTGGCAACGCAGTGAATCGGA
>JANYBD010000164.1 GCA_025360995.1 Gemmatimonadota bacterium | reverse complement strand
TCGATGGGGGTGTCCACGGCAATCAATTTTCAACCGACAGGCGGAGGAAAGGCGGCCATCACCGGGGACTTTGTGATGCGGTCGTCAGAAGTGAACCGCGTTATTCGGGCACTACGCGAACATGGCATCGCCGTGACTGCGATCCATAGCCACATGCTCGAGGAACTACCCCGATTATTCTTTATGCACTTCTGGGCCAACGACGACGCGGTGACGTTGGCAAAGGGGCTCCGCGCCGCCCTCGATCAAACGAGTTCAAAAACGAAATGAAAGCGGCGGCCGGTCTCGCACCACTGTTGGCTCCGAACACCATCGCTGTAATTGGGGCGTCCCGTCGAGTGAGCACAATCGGGCATCAGATTCTCAAGAATCTGATCAGTTACGGGTTTGCTGGCGCCGTGTACCCGGTGAATCCGCATGCCCGGTCTATTTGTGCGATTCGCGCGTACCCGAGCATTGCCGATGTGCCGGAACGGGTCGACATGGCCGTGATCGTTGTCCCGAAAGAGCAGGTGCTCGACATCGCGGAGCAGTGTGGCCGTGCGCACGTGAAGGGGCTCGTGGTTATCTCGGCGGGATTTCGTGAAATCGGAGATGAAGGCGCAGCGCGCGAATCGAGTTTGATGGAAATAATTCGAGCCTATGGCATGCGGATGATTGGGCCCAATTGTATGGGCGTGGTCAATGCGGACCCGGCAGTGTCAATGAATGCCACCTTTGCCACGGCGATGCCGCCATTCGGTCACTCAGCGTTCGTTTCACAAAGCGGGGCGCTGGGGTTGAGTGTGCTCGACTATGCGCAGGAGTATGGGATCGGCATATCGCAGTTCGTTTCGGTTGGCAACAAACCGGATGTCAGTGTGAACGACCTGCTCGTCGAGTGGGAAGTCGATCCGACGATCAAAGTAGTCCTGATGTACGTCGAAAACTTCGGCAATCCGCGGCGGTTTCTCGAGATCGCGTCGCGAATCACCAAAGTCAAACCGATTATCGTCGTGAAGTCTGGACGTTCGCGTGCTGGTGCATTGGCGGCCTCTTCGCACACTGGGGCGCTCGCCGTGGATGATATCGCGGTGGACGCGATGCTTACGCAGGCCGGTGTGCTCCGCGCGTCATCAGTGGAGGAGCTCTTCGAAATGGCGATTGGATTCGGTGCGCTCGCGATGCCGCGTTCGCGGCGCACCGCCGTGCTGACCAACGCCGGCGGCCCTGGGATCCTCGCTGCTGATGCACTCGTGATGTACGGATTGCAACTCGCTGAACTCAGCGAATCGACGATCGCGGCGTTACGTCCGCTCTTTCCGGCCGAAGCGTCGATTCGCAATCCTCTCGACATGATCGCGTCGGCGACGCCGGCGGGCTACAAGGTCGCGCTCACTGCACTACTTGCCGACCCGACAGTGGATGCAGCCGTGCCGATTTTCGTTCCGCCGTTCGGTGTGAAGCAGGAAGATGTTGCCGAAGCAATTGCGAGTGCGGCAGCCACTCAGCCGACGAAGCCGGTATTCGCGGTCCTGATGGGTCGGGAAGGGTTGCCGCTCGGCCGCGCCGAGCTTCGGAAAGCCGGGATTCCCGCCTACATTTTTCCTGAGTCGGCGGCACGAGCGCTGTCCGCGATTAATCGCCAAGTGGAGTGGGCGGCGCGGCCGGCGGCAAATCCCGGATCGCTCGATGTAGACCGTGCCGCCGCCGAAGCGATTCTCGATGGAGCGACACGCGATGGGCGCGAGAGACTCACCGAGTTCGAGTCGCTGGCATTGTTGCGTACATACGGAATTCCGGTTGTCGAATCGCAGCTTGTGGCGGACGAAGACGACATTATTGCCGCTGGCAAAGCGCTCGGTTACCCATTGGCAATGAAACTGGTCTCGCCGGATGTCTCGCACAAAACGGACGTCGGCGGAGTTCGATTGGGGATCTCTTCCGAAGCCCAATTGCACGAGGAATACCGCGAGCTGATTCGGAGTGTCCGGGAGCGCGCACCGGGCGCCAAGGTAAATGGGGTGCTATTACAGCAGATGGTGAGCGGCGGCCGGGAAACGATAGTCGGAATCTCGCATGACTCCAGTTTCGGCTCGCTGGTCATGTTTGGTCTTGGTGGCATCTTCGTGGAAGCAATGCAAGACGTGATTTTTCGTATGACTCCCATCGATGACGCGCAGGCGTTGGAAATGATTACGGGAATTCGGGGTGCGCGAGTGCTCAGGGGGATGCGCGGTGCGCCGCCAGTGGATCATGCTGCACTGGCGGCTGCCGTCCGGCGAATCGCCCAACTGGGAGCGGATTTTCCGCAGATTGCAGAGCTCGATGTAAATCCCCTTCTGGCGATGGCGCAAGGCGTCATCGCCGTGGACGCGCGGGTCGTGCTCCGCGCGTCACGCTGATCGCGCCCTCGCTTACTGCGCGACTGCCTTCGTCGCGCGATCCACAAACGCCGCAATGTTGTTGTGCAGTTTTACGCGACTCGCGTCGTGCAGGTACATCATATGCCCTGACTCATAGTACTTCTGTTGCACGTGCCCTTTCAGCGCGTCGGGCAGCCCGAGGTGTTCCATGGTGAATTCGGTCGCGAAGAATGGGGTCGCCATATCGTAGTACCCATTTTCTACTTCTACTAACAATCGCGGATTCGTGATCATGGCCTGCGTGAGATCGCCCTGCACGTTCGGCGCGCTCGGAAATCCGCCGCCGCGAACGCCGCGAGTCCAATTCCAGCCGCCTAATCCACCACTGGTGTTCCGGTATTCTTTGTCCGATCCAAACTTCAGCTCGCCGTGATTATAATCATTGAGCAGTGCCGTGAACGCTCCTCCGACGGCCGGTCCTTCGGGGTCCCCTTGCGCCGTCTCTGAGAGCAGGTCGCGCGTGTATCCGGTGAAACGCGCATCAATGCGACCGGCGGTCAAGCCGCGATCGCGCAGCAGCTCGACATTGAACTGACCAAGCGTTACACGGAGATTCGCTTTCGTCAGGTAATCTTCGGAGAGTCCCGTAAAATACGACAGCCTTTTTGCGATCGCCGCGGCCTCTGCGGTGGGAATCTTGTCGCCTTTGAACAGCGCTGCGGCATACTCGCCTTTCGCATACTGTCGTGCTTCATCCACGAATGTTTCGAGACTCGTCGGCCGGTTCTTCAATGCCTTGTGGTACCACGCCACGGCGGCATAACTCGGCAGATAGTACTGATACACACGGTCATCGCCTTGGCCGAACGTGATCGACGAAAGGTCGAGGACGGATGAGATCAGCACGATCCCGTTCAAGTGCATGGTATAACGATTCTGCAGATAATTGCCAAGCGCCGCCGAACGAAAGGTGCCGTAGCTTTCGCCCATCAAGAACTTTGGTGAGTTCCAGCGATCATTGCGGTTGATGTACGTGTTGATGTACTGACCAAATGCGGACATGTCTTCGTCGATGCCGTTGAAATTGGCCGGCGTCCCTTTGCCGACTACGTGACTGTACCCGGTGCCCATAGCGTCGATGAAGACCATATCGGTTTTGTCGAGGAGACTTTCCGAGTTGTCAACCAGTTTGTACGGAGCTGGCGCGGTGAACTCGCCGTCCGGCGTGGAAACACGTCGCGGGCCAAACGCCCCCACGTGCAGCCACATTGAGGCCGACCCTGGTCCGCCGTTGAAAAAGAAGGAGATCGGGCGGGAACTTAAGTCCTTCACATCGCTGCGCGTGTAGGCCACGGCATACATCAGGCCGATCGGCTCTCCGGAATCGTTTTTAAGCAGGATGGTACTGGCAGTCGCTTTATAGGGAATCAGCTGGCCACCGATGCGAACGGTGTGCTCTGTCGTAGATGATTCTTCCTTCGCCGGATTCGTTTCGCTTACCGCCGTACTCTGAGCGCTTGCCACAACCGCGAGCGCGGTGACCCAGCATGCTGCCAACATTCCAATCCGCAGACTCTGTCGCATTTCGGTGCTCCTGACGCGTAGGTTCGATATCCGGCTATGTTCCCTAAATCGTATTCGGACTGGAATATCCGCTCAAGTAATACGCAATGCTACTGGATAGTGTTTGTCCCCTCCTCGCTCTCTACTCCGACGCGCAGTACACTGACACGCCCGACTCTCTCTGACTCTCGAGTAGCAACCGCAAAGTGATTACCGGACACATCGGCGTCGCGTTCGGCGCGAAGACCATGCAGGGCAGAGCGTCGCTTGGTTGGCTATTGGTGGCCTCGGTCGCGCCGGACATTGTGGATTTTGTCGCGGGGTTTAGCGGAATATGTAATCCGGGCGGCCTGTATTCGCATGCATTTCCCGCGGTACTGGTCGTGGCGCTTGTCGTCGGAGTTGCATCCGGGTGGCAAACCAAAAGTTCGGCAACGGCAATCCTGGCTATGGGCCTCGTGTTCCTGCACCTGCCGCTCGACTACATCACCGG
>JANYBD010000143.1 GCA_025360995.1 Gemmatimonadota bacterium | reverse complement strand
GCGCCGATACCGCCTTGATCAGCACCAAGGTTGCGATGAAATAGAATGCCGCGTTCGGCATCACCACAGACCTCCCGTAAATTCCACCAAGCAGGCTGGTCCGGCTGAGCCAGTTCAGCGTCGCCAATGCAAGCCAGGCGGCGCCAAGAAGTTGTCCGAGCCAATGCCCCGTTTCCGGATACCCCGGAATAAGTCGCGGCAGAATAACGTCCGGAGCAAAGAGCAGCCCCAGTCCGCCTATTGAGAGCAGGCCGGCGCTCACAAGCGAAATCAGAGTCGAGTCCTTCGGCAATGGCATCCCGACAATCTAATGCTTGCGGCAACACGTCCCCAGCGATCAAATAGAGGTAGCCGATCCATTTCATTCCCACACCCAAGAGCCGCATCCATGCCTCGCTACTCACTCCCGCAACGGCACGCCAGCGCGTTCGCCACCGTCGCGATCGCCTGTGCGCTGATCGGGCTCGCCGCCCCTTCCCTCGCCGCCCAAAGAACGGCACCGCCCGGCCCCGCCACGCTGTCCGCGCATCAGCGACTCGGTCGCGAGATCTACCAACAACTCGTCGAAATAAATACGGTTGACTCCGTTGGATCTGTCACGAAAGCGGTTGACGCCATGGCCGCGAGATTCCGCGCCGCCGGCTTTCCCGCTGAAGACATTCAGATTCTTATCCCCGCGGGTAAGCCTACCAAGGGGAACCTCGTCGTGCGCTATCACGGCAGAGGCGGCCCAGTACCCCGGAAGCCGATTCTCTTGCTCGCCCATTTGGATGTCGTCGCAGCGGTCCGCAGTGACTGGCCTCGCGATCCGTTCAAACTCGTTGAACAGAACGGCTACTTCCTCGGCCGCGGCAGTTCGGACGACAAAGCGATGGCGGCCATTTTTGTCGCGAATGTTTTGCGCATGAAGGCCGAGCATTACGAATCGGATCGTGATGTGATTCTCGCACTCACGTCGGACGAAGAATCGGGCAACGCAAACGGCGTCGAGTGGTTGCTCGCAACGCATCGGCCATCAATCGAATCGGAATATGCACTCAACGAGGGCGGCGGCGGAGTGCTCTCCGGTGATACACCACTCTTTCACTCCATCGGTGCTGCGGAGAAAGTCTACATCGACTTTACATTGACCGCGACGAATCCCGGTGGCCATTCAAGCGTCCCGCGCCCGGACAATGCGATCTACCAACTCGCCGAAGCCCTCACGAAACTCTCCAAATTTGTATTTCCGGTGGAGCTGAACGAAGTCACGAAGCCGTTTTTCGAACAGACAGCGAAGGTAGAACAGCGCGCCAACATTGCAGCAGCAATGCGCGCCCTTGTCGCCAATCCGGCCGACGCCGCAGCCGCCGCAACGATCTCGACTGAAGCGGTGTACGCATCGATGATGCGTACGACGTGCGTCGCCACCCGGCTCTCCGGCGGTCACGCATACAACGCGTTGCCAAACATTGCGACGGCGAACGTGAATTGTCGGGTCGCACCCACATCCAATGCGCCGAGCGTTGTGGCAGCCCTCACGCAGGCCATCGCCGATACCGGGGTCAAGATCACTTACACCCTGCCGAATGCACCGAAATTTGGCCGCGCGCCTAGCCCTGTCGACCCGCAACTCCTCGAGGCGGTGACCGACCTGACAAAGAAAATGTGGGGAAATATTCCCGTGATTCCGACCATGTCCACCGGCGCATCAGACGGCGCATACTTACGCGGTGCAGGTATTCCGACGTTCGGCGTGAGCGGGCTCTTCATGCAGCCTGGCGAAAGCAACGTGCATGGCCGCGACGAGAAGATGCGTGTGAAGTCGTTTTATGAAGGACTCGATTTTCTGGATCAAGTGGTACGCCGAATTACTGCATCCGCACGTCGCATGGATGCGCGGCCAATTCCTTGATGATTTCCAAACGCGATATTTTTGCGTTGGCGCGGTCGCCGGCGCCCTCCCCTGGTCTCCACCGTGAGGCTTTACTGTGACGGAGTTTTCCCCAACTGCTCGCCGTGATTTCATCGGTCAACTCGCCATTGGCGCGGCGGCCATTGCCGCCAGCGCCTGCGCTCCCGCGGCTCTCGCTGCGCCCGGCGCGGCACCTGTTCCTAAAGCTGCACCACAAAAGTTTGACGACTCTTGGGTCAAGCGCATTACTGGCAAACACAAAGCGGTCTTTGATGCTCCGGAAATTGCCGACGGCACGATCATCGGCAATGCATGGGTGTACCTGGATGGGTTTAAGAAAGTGTACGACACAACCGATGCCGATATGAGCCTA
>JANYBD010000028.1 GCA_025360995.1 Gemmatimonadota bacterium | reverse complement strand
GCGCTTCGATGCCAACCCCGGGAAGTGGATGTACCACTGCCATATCCTCGATCACGAGGATCACGGTATGATGGGCGTGCTCGAAATCAAATAAACCGGAGGAACCGCTATGCGAGTGAACACAAGTTCGGTTTGGAAAGTTGGAGTTGTCCCCCTCATCCTAGTCCTCGCCGCTTGCACGAAGATGTCGCCGGCTGCCGATACGCAGCCTGCACCAGGGTCGAAGGAACAGGTGTTGTTCGGACGGCAGATTGTTATCACCCACGACTGTGCCGGCTGTCATGGTGGCTTCGCGGATCCAACGGCAAAGGGTTGGCTGGCCGGCAAGATGAGTCCCCAACAGGAATTCCAGATCGGTGCCTGTACCGTTTCAGATCCAACTGCAAAACCCTGCTTTATCACCCGTCCGCGTAACCTCACACCGGATAATGCCACCGGCCTGGGTCGATTCACCGAGAGGCAAATTTTCAATGCGCTTCGGTTTGGGCTGCGGCCAGAAGACACACCCGATGTCGAGATCACATCGACGACGCCGGGTCAGGGAAATTTCCCTTCGACGCCGCACTACCTTGCCCCGCCGATGCCGTGGATTGCTTGGCGACATATGTCGGACCCGGAGCTCAAGGCGATCGCCGCGTATCTGAAACGTGGTTTGGCACCTTTCACAAATAAAGTCGCAGAGAGCGAGGGGCCGCCCGACTTCTGGGCCGCCGCATACGACGCAAAAAATGTCGGACAGTATCCTATAGTTGCGTTCCCGACGGCGAACGAGCGCCAACCATAGACTGAGCCGGATCGCAGCAAGCACAGACGGCCCGCATCAGTCGAACGATGCGGGCCGTCTTGTTTGTCGTTGGGTTTTCTAGTTACTGACCCGCACCGCCAGCGGTTGGGACCGCCGCACCCGGCCGGCCAGCGTCGAGATGATTCCAGTTGAGAATCGCGTTGAAGCCAAGCACATAGGTGCCCTGCGTCTGCCATCGCCAAAATGGACGAATGGCGAACATCACGACGTGCCCCTTCCCGATAGGCGAATCGACCAGCTGTGCACGTCCGGAAAGACTCGCACCACCGCCGAGAGTGCCAGAGAGCAACATATCGGCGGGGTTGGTCGGGAACTGCATCACCACACGGGCAGTTGTTCCGGCCACGGCGCCTCCGCGCCCGACAGCACCGCCAAGGGCAATGCCAGCACGTCCGCCGCGACCCGCGGTGCCGGCATCAGCTGCTGATGCAGGCGCTGCGACGGGAGCTGAGCTCGGTTCACTCGGCCAGTTCCACGTAGATAGTGTCAAAGGCGTTGCCATCGGTTGCGTATTCTGACTGTAACCTGCAGCCCCGCCACGACCAGCGAACCCACTTCCCCCACCGGCATTGAGCACCGGGTTCTGGTTGAAATACACTGGCATCTGCGTGTCAGCGATGCCGTAAACGAGAGGGCTCCGTGTATCGGTGATCATGCCGCGCAGAATTGTCCCACGGGCAAACAGCTCCGTCGGATTCTCCACCGTCACGCCTGGCGTGAGGTTGAATTCCGGAAAGAGCGTGGATGTCGAACCCTCGGTAATGAGCGTGCCACCGTCTTGAACAAACCGGTAGAGGTTCATCACGCCATCAACGCCCATGCCACCGCGAATGTCGCTGGCCGAGTCGAGCGCACCCAGTGACGGGTACTCAGCGGTGCGCTGATACGGCAACGGGGTGTTGCCGATCTTCGGAACGCCGGCCGCAATCGCGGCACCATTCGCACCCGAATGTGGCAGGAGGACCACGTCGTACCGGGCCCGGATATTCGACATGGTCGCAATTTCTTTGTCGGCCATGTAGGTGTACGGCACACCGTATGTATCAAGTGCGGCACGTACCCATCCTTCATCCTGCGTGCGTGACCAGCTGTGCAGATACAGAATACGCGGAATATCAAGCGAGTGCATTTTCACGCTTGGCGCAGCTGCCACGGCCCACCCGGACAATCCGAGCTGCTTGAGTTGCGCGTCTATTTGCGCGGCGTTCGCGTTTGGAATTATGATCGCGCCAGCGCGGAAGTGGTGCCCGCCCAAATCGAAATCTTCTTCGGCGGCTTGCATCTTCACGTCCTTCAGCTGGTATCGGAAGGAGATAATGTTGTTGTCGCCGGAATGCTCGATGACCGCGACCGTTCCAGTGCCGCTCAAGCCGCCAGCGGCGATGACATGTTTGGTCACTTGCGTCATCGGCTGATCGAGCATGGCTTTGTCCGCCGAGGGCAGGATGGCGATGTCGCGCATGAGTTGGAAGGTCCAGCCGGTATCGTCATACGGCGCCGGATTTCCGGTGGCGTAGTTCTGCAGCGAGAAATAAATGTCTGCGAGCGTTCGGTACGGCTGATCGCCGCGAACGATATAATCGCCGGCCTTCACGTCAATGTTGCCGGCTTTGAATGCCGCTTTCGCCGTATGAATCTCAAGGCCCTGGTCGAGCAACTCGTTGACGGCATCGGCGACGTCCGCTTTGCGACGTTGTCCGGCTGGCATCACCCAACCATAGACTGGGCCGTTTTTTCCCTTCGCAACGGCGCGCTTGTTTTTGATCCAGTAGTTCTCGAGGAAGGTGTCATGATCTTTTGCCACGCGGCTGAGGGCGAAGAGGATCGCCGACTCCTGAATATTGGTGTTGTTGCGCGGCCCCCAGGGAACCACCGGCGGCGTGGGATTCGGCCTAAACCATTCGCGGCTTTGATTGATCCGGACGGTGCTGGTGTCAGGACCATAGCTCTGCACTTCATAGAATCGGCCAATCGCGTTGTGGGCATGGGCCACGAAGAACATGTAGTTCGGCACCCAGCCATCATAGAAACCATACGTCCAAACGCCGGGGACGCCGCGCTTGGTCATTTCAATGACATCGTTCTCCGCGAGCGTCCACCACTCGTTAATTGTGATGGCGTCGAGCTGTTCGTTGTACGGACCGGTGCCGGTCGAGGCATACAACAACGTCTGCGCCTCGTGTAGGTCGTGAAGCACGGTCGGGTGCCATTCGAGACCGAACTTCTCGATGCTCTTCGTGAGCGCCAAGAACTGGCCCATGCCGTCGCGATTGTTGTCGTGCTGGACGTATTTGCCCCAATACATCAACGGAAGTCGCGCGTCGCCCGTTGCCCGCTTCTTGTTAAAATTGTAGGTATCAACTTGCTTCTCACGACCATCCGGCTCTACGACAGGTGTGATGATGGTAATCACGTTGTTCCGGATGTTCTTGATCAACGGCGTGTCTTCGACGACGAGCCGGTAGGCGAGCTCCATCAACATCTCCGGCCCACCGGTTTCCGGCGAATGCATGCCGCTAGTTATCCAATAGATGGGCTTTGCCGTTTTGATCAATTGTTGCGCCTGTGCTTCCGTCGTTTTGCGCGGATCGGTAAGCGCGGCGAGGTCCCCTTTGTATTTGTCGAGATTGCGGAGGATTTCTTCGCTGGCAATCACAATGACGCTCATATCGCGTCCTTCCTCAGACTTCCCAATTGTCCAGTATTTTGCGCGAGCGGGCGCCGCCTTGGCAATCGACGCAAGATATTTGTCCATATCAGCGGATTTATCCAGCACGCCCCACTCGCCGATGATATGGCCAAAATGCTTGAGTGGCGTCGGGACCGTACTCGATGCCGGTAGATGGTCGACAAGCTCGGTCGTGATGCGCGGATCACGCAACGTTTCGTGAATGCGCTTGGTATAAGCTTCGTCGTTCTTTTGCTGCGCCGTCGCCACCCCTGCCGAAGTCAGCGTACAGGCAGCCAACAACGACCAGCACAATCCGGCGTGACGCATCGAACCAGTCCATCTCGACATCCTGCCTCCTCACTTCCATAAATGTGGGGGACGCCGGCTCAGCCGGCGGTCAACGACTTCTCACAAGACCGTACGCGCCGTTAGCGCATACCGCTCAACTCGCAATCAGCGACTTGCGCAGAACAAGGTTCTCAATAAAGAACTCCATCATACGCTGATTGTTGATTCCCGAGTGACCCTGATCGGGGCCGGCTTGCAGCTCAAAACTCTTGCCGGCTTTTTGCAAGGCTTGAATCATTTGCATCATGTTGTTCGGATGCACATTGTTGTCGGCTGTTCCGAAATAGAGCATCAACCGGCCCTTGAGTGAATCGGCGTACGTCATCGTGGATCCCAAGTCGTAACCGGATTTATTCTCCTGCGGGATCCACATATAGCGTTCGGTATAGATCGTGTCGTAATTGCGCCAGTCGGTCGGCGGCGATGACGCGGACGCCGCGGCGAACACTTCCGGGTGGCGGACGAGTTCCATCAGCGAACTGTATCCACCGTACGACGTGCCATAAATCCCGACGCGGGCCTTGTCGATGTACGGGCGGTTCCAAAGCGACTTAATCCCTTCCGCCATGTCGTCCATTTCCGTTTGGCCGAGTTTTTCGTAGATCGCATCGGCAACACGCTTCCCCATTCCCGGGACGGCTCGCGAATCAAGATTCACGACGATAAACCCGTACTCCGTCGTCGGCAGCGACGGGGAAAACGTCTCGTGCGATATATTGCTCGCCGATTGCGGGCCCCCATACACGGGCACCAACACGGGATAGCGCTTTGTCGGATCGAATGTCGACGGGAAACTGATGAGTCCGTGCAACATCGTTTTTCCGTCAGCGGCGGCGTACGTAAACATTTCTGTCATTTTGAGACCGAGCTGCTCGAACTTTGACAGGTCACTCTTGGCTAGTTCTGCAATCACTTTGCCGGTCGCATCAACCAGGCGGGTCGCGGGCGCCTGATCGTGGGATTGGATCACATCAACGAAGTTCTTGCCATCTGGGGCGAGCGTGACCGTGTGCAAATACGCTGGGTCGGTGAGCCGCCTGTCGGCTTTGCCATCGAGCCCGACGCGATGCAGCTGCAACTTCATGTGGTTGTCGCCGTCGCGGGCCATATAAAACAGGGTGTTCGTGGCCTCGTCGACGCGCACAATGCTTTCCGCTTCGAACTGGTTATTCGTAATCGCATTGAGCAACTTGCCGCTCATATCATACAGATAATAATTCTTAAATCCGTTGCGCTCGGATTCCCAAATGAAACGCTTGTTCCCGCCGAGAAACCGTTGGAGCGGATTGTTCTCGACCCAGCCGGTGGGCCATTCGTCGTGGACGAGCACGCGACAATGACCCGTGTCGGGGTTACAGGCCGTAAACTCGAGAATATTTTGACGACGGTTGGTGCGATTGAATGTGATTTCACTGCCATCCGGCGACCAGCCGATTTTGTAGACATAGTAGCCAACGGTCGCATTTTCATTCGGCTTACCATCACGCACATCCATCTTCACCGATTTTTTGGTCGCAATGTCGTACACGAAGAGGTCCACCACCGGATTGGGAACGCCCGGCTTCGGATATGCTTCGACATCGACCTTGGTCTGCAGTTTGGTTTGATCGAGCCCAAGGTAAAAATCGGGTACCTGACTTTCGTCGAAGCGATAATACGCGAGCTTCTTGCTGCCGGGCGCCCACCAAAATGCCGTGGTCTGCGCGAGTTCTTCCCCATAGACCCAACTAGCCGTACCGTATTTAATGCGAAGTTTCTCACTGCCATCAGTCGTAATCGCCGACTCGTTGCCGCCCGCTGCCGAACTGATAAAGAGATTTCGATCGCGATACGATGCTTTCATCGTGCTGTCGGGTGAGAGCATTGACGCGACCTGCCGGCCGCGTTCCGGCCCGCCGGCGCGACCACCGCGTCCGCCCCGGCCACTGGTCGACACACCGCCTGTCGGCGCGGCGATCTCGCTTGCCGCGCGGGCGACCACATCGTACCGATACCATTTGCCATCGCGCGTGTACTCGAATGACTTCGCGTCAATCCAGTTCACTGAGAGCGCGCCTGGCTTTACGGAGCTGATGATCTGGGGAAGCATACGCGTGTATTGGTCGTAGCCAGGCATTTGTTTGAGGCGGTCCTGGGCGACGGCAGTAGCTGCATTCAGAAACGCGAAAACCATAATCAGCGAAGCCACCCGGCTCACTGCCAAGAGAATGGTGTTGCTCGATTTCATTCAGCGGTCTCCATCAGGTGATTCTGCGGTCAGTGTGTCCACTGACTGTACGCGTCGTGTCATAGTATCGCTCACGACCGCCGAGACACAAGAAGACCCCGGCGCAATGTTCATGTCGCCGGGGCCTGCCTGAAATTAAGTGCCGAGAGTGGGAATCGAACCCACATGAGACTCGCGCCTCGCGGGATTTTGAGTCCCGTGCGTCTGCCAGTTCCGCCATCCCGGCGCGATCAAAAAACGCACGCGCCGCCACGAGCGTGAAGCTAGTGGCGGCGCAGCATTCATTCCAGTCACCATTCAGCGAACGGGCGTCGCTGCCTCCAAAGAAACTGGCGGTTGCGGTGGACTGACTGGTGGTCCGTTCCCTGGCACACCGCGCCCAAAACCACCGCGCATTTGCCCGCCGCGCCCCCCGGGCTGGCGTGGCCCCTGCATCCTGGCTTGCCCCTGTTGCAGGCGCATATTCTGCATTCGACGGCGCATTTGCTCCTCAGCGCCGTAGTATTTGGCCCGTTGTAGCGGTGTCAGGAACCCCGAGAGTTCCTTCTGCTCTTGTTCTAACAGGTCTACGCGCTGGCGCTGCACTCTTACGACACGATCCAGCAGCCCCGAGACCTGCGACGAACGCGAAGAATCGGGACTCAGCATCTCATCACGCAATGACATGCGCACGTCGCGCTCCTGATCCAGTAGCAATCGGCGTTTATCGTCGAATTTCCGGTTCGTCTCCTGCAGCTTAACCATCTGGGCATCGGTGAGGCCCATTTGTTTCTTCATCATCTGACCCAAACGCGCCTTGACCTGTTGTTCGAGCGCAGCCCGATCTGGCCCCATTGCTCCGCCCGGCTGACCACCTCTCCCTTGAGGAGGTGGCGGGGGCGGTGACCCACCTTGAGCCGCGGCGATCATCGGCACAATGGCGAGCATCGCCAGAACTCTCATAGGATTAACCATGGTTTCCTCCTTGTTGCGATGGCACAACGACTGGTACGATTGGCGTTGCATGCACTTCCGGCTCCGAACTCGGCGCGCCATCCAGCGCGTCGATTTCGCGGAGCAATGATTTCAACTGGGCGTCCGAGAGATCGGACAACCCACCTCCAAAACTCAGTTCACCCATTTTCACCGGATTTGCCCGGGATGAGGGTTTCATGCGCTCCGTTGGTGCGGACGGCTGCACTGCTGGCGAGATGACACTGGCTGGCGTCTGCGCGGCGATTGTCGTCGAAGTCGGCGGCGGCGGTGCAGGAACCGCGGGCGAGGCACTGTGCATCGCGGACCTCAGGACTGCTACTGAAATACCGCCAATTGCGATCATCGCAATGCCAGCAGCCATGCGCCATTGCTGGGCGCGAAACAGGCGCGCCGGGGCGCGCGTCTGGCGGACCGGCCCTGGTAGTGCCGCCACAATACGAACCAAGTCTATTCTGGGCGTCGGATATGAGGCACGAACTGTTCGAATCAACGCAACTTCAGCCGCACAGTCTGCGCAGTGCGAAACGTGTGCTCCGACCCGTTCCTGCACTGCCTTTGGTAGTACGCCATTGGCGTACTCGGGCAGAAGGTCGCGCATTTCGCCATTTAGACAATCATTCATCGTCATTGAGAAACTCCTTTACGGCCCGCATCGCATTGTGATAGTGCACCCGGCATGCGCCTTCGGTGCTGCCAACCATCGTGGCGATGTCGCCGTATGCCATTCCCTCGGTTACCCGAAGGACAAACACTTCCTTCTGCAGCGGAGACAGCCGCTCCACTGCCGTTCGCACGCGTTGCGCCGTCTCCTCGGCCACCAGCCCATCGAGGGCATCATAGGCCTGCACCGCGTGACCTTCCATCAGTTCGACACCGTCGGGACGTCGACGTTCAGCCCGGCGGCGGTCCAGGATCAACCGCCGTAAAATCGTAAAGAGCCACGTGCGAAGCGAACTATCCGCCCGAAAAGACTCGAGCGAGTTAAAGGCCCGTACAAACGTATCCTGGACCAGCTCGTCAATTCCGTCCCGTTCACCAGAACTCGCGGCAAACCGGGCGAGCGCCTGGGCATGCCGCTGCACGATCTCGGCAGCAGCTCGCTGTTCGCCCCCCATCCACCGATTGATGAGCGCCGCGTCTATTGCCGCATCGTTCATCGTGGCACTTTGTTTATTTGGCACTTCCATTCGGTCACCAGTTGAGACGCCGGATATCACCGGATGTTAATTAGACGCTGTGGTCTGCAAGCGTAGCCCACATCACATTGGCTTCAGGAGGCCAATTGCCCGATCCAGAGATTATCGCCCATCGCGGTGCTTCCAGGGAACGGCCGGAGAATACATTGGCGGCGTTTTCCCGCGCCCTCGAGTTGCGAGCCGACGCCATCGAACTGGACCTGCACTTATCGGCCGATGGTATGCTGTTTGTACACCACGATGCCATTCCGCACGAAGCTCCGCGGCCCGAACTGGCGGGGCGCGCGATCCCGTCTATGACGGTCGAAGAGTTGCGGACGTTTCGAGTAGGTGGCGAGCCCATCCCTACTCTAGTCGAGGTATTTGCCTGTGTGGGTCGTACAATGCGCGTTTATTGTGAGCTCAAAGGGACCGGGACGGCCGATCCGACATGCGCGCTTCTCAGCGGTCTCAATGGCCACTCCTTTGCCGTGCATTCCTTCGACCACCGCATGGTGGCCAGGTCGAGAAAGTTGGCTTCCGGTATCCCGCGTGGGGTGCTCGAAACGAGTTATCATCTCGACCCGGGTGCTTCGCTCGCAAGCGTTGATGGCCGCGATCTCTGGCAGTACGCCGAGCTTATTGATCTCGCGCTGGTGACAGCGATCCACGCCCGCGGCGGTCGCGTAATTGCCTGGACTGTGGACCACGCCGATGAAATGTTCCGTCTCATGGAACTTGGGGTCGACGGGCTTTGCACCAACGATGTCAGCTTGGCAAATCAGGTACTGGGCCGCTAGCCATCCACTATGGCTGCGGCGGCGGCTCGTTGATGATCTGACTTTTGGCCAGGTCTGCTTCCAATCGAGCGGCTTCGGTTTCGTGTTCTGTAAGCGTAGCGGAGAGTCGCTGCATGAGGTCGGCCTCGATTTCCTTACCGTCCTTGCGGGCCCGGTGTACGGCGTAGCCAAGGGCCAGTGCGGCCTTGTCGGCTTCGCGACGCACGCGGAAGATCTCCAGCCTGATTCGCCCTTCGTCAATGGCACCCTGCGTGGCTTTTCCGGCTGATCGCAGTTCGGTGCTGAGTTTATTCCATAGGCCCATGGTACACGCTCCCGTTACATACCATACGGAAAGTAATAGCTACTTGTTTCTCGGTCGTGGCGGGGGAACCCGTTTCCTACTGAGCGGACGGCGGGCGGCGTCGAGTTTCGTGATGCCTACGGAGCGGACGGCGGGCAGCGAGTTAAGCACAGCGGCCCCCGGCGAAATGCCGGAGGCCGCTTTATTTGAGGGCGCAGTGACTACGCCGCTACTGTGGCTTCAGGATAGACGGAAATCTTGAAGCGCGTCTTGCTCTTGTGCTCGAATTTCACGATGCCGTCGACCAGCGCGTAGATCGTGTAATCGGTACCAAGGCCGACGTTCCGGCCTGGATGCCATTTGGTGCCGCACTGCCGCACGATGATGTTGCCGGCGCGCACCCGCTCGCCGCCAAACTTCTTCACGCCGCGGTACTGCGGGTTGGAGTCGCGCCCGTTGCGCGATGAGCCTACGCCTTTCTTATGAGCCATTTGTCTTCCGCGCCCTTAGGAGAGCTTGATGTCGTTGATGCGGACTTCGGTAAAGCCCTGCCGATGTCCCTGCTTTTTCGCGTAGTTCTTGCGGCGACGGAACTTGAATACGATGATTTTCTCACCGCGACCATGCTTCACGATCTCGGCGGTAACCGAAGCGCCCTTGAGAATCGGCACGCCGGCCTTGACTGTGCTGCCGACTGACCCGAGCAACACTTCGTTGAATTCGACTTGGGTGCCGGCATCCCCGAGCAGCGTCGGAATGCGTAGCGTCTTGCCCGGCTCGGCGCGGAACTGTTTGCCGCCGGTTTTGATGATTGCGTATGACATAGTACGGCCTATGAACGATGTAAAAGATATGAGCCTAAGAAGATAGCCTACTTGGACTTGAGGGTCAAGACCCTAACTGCGTTGGGCCGACGGTGGCGTGCAGGGTGCACGGTGCAGCAACACGGTGCCGACGGGCGTGCAGGGTGCAGGGTGCAGCGTCCTGCAACACGTTTCCGACGGGCGTGCAGGGTGCAGCGTGCTGTATTGTCTTAGGGAGTGAAGGCGCCTTGAGGGAGTTTGGAGTGCAAGGATTTTTGGATCGCAATCAATAGTCGGCGCAGGCGCGCCAGATGGCTGTACCGGGCAAACACGATCTCGTCGCCGAGGGCGTCACGGAGCGACGCGTACCACACGATGGATTCGCGAGTCGAGCCAAGTGCGTACCCATAAAAACGAGCGCGATCACCCGGAGTCGGTCGGCTGTAGCCTTCCGCAATGTTCGCGCTTATCGAGGATGCGCAGGCTAACAACTGACTTCGGCAATCGGAATATTCGTCGCCTTTGGCTCGGCGAACATCGCCCCGAACTATATCCACGAAATACAACGCGAGCCGGTACGTATCCAATTTCCACAGCACATCGCCGCGAATTGCTTCCGGCTGCCCCTTCTCCCAAAGTTCGAAGTCATTTTCCATCCTCGACAGTAGCCTCATAAGGCCTGTCGACCATCACCAATCCTTCGCCGCTGCAAGCTGCCCGCTGCCCGCCCCGTCGGAAACGCAATGCTGCACGCTGCCCGCTGCCCGCCCCGTCGGAAACGCGATGCTGCACGCTGCCCGCTGCACGCCCCGTCGGACACGCAATGCCCCACCCCCGCACCACGAACTTCTTATCTACGCCACCGCATACTGCTGCGTCACATCCCTCCCCGCCCCCTTCACGACCAGCTTGAACTCATCCGGCCGCAAGAGTGGATCATCCCGCATCTCTAGTGTGAACCCAAGCCCCTTGGAGAGCTTCTTCAAGAGATCCCGTTCATTTTCAAGCAAGTAGATCGCCGTATCGGGATGCAACTTCACGACCAGACTGTCCCGCCGCCCCTCGACCGCAATACGCCGCACCGACCGTTCCATTCGGCGCACAATGGTCTCAGGTGTAAACACCCGGCCCGTCCCGGTGCACACCGGGCAAGCTTCAGTCATATTCTGCAAGTGACTCTGACGCACGCGCTGACGGGTCATCTCGATCAACCCGAGGTCACTGACCGCAAATGCCTTTGTACGCGCCCGATCGCGGCCCAAGTGCGTGCGCAACTCTTGCAGCACCTTATCACGATTGGCCTTCGTCTCCATGTCAATAAAATCGCAGACAATAATGCCGCCGATATCACGGAGCCGGATCTGCCGCGCCACTTCACGCGCAGCCTCGCTGTTCGTTTTGTAAATCGTTTTCTCGGGGTCACGCTTCCCGACAAATCGGCCGGAATTCACGTCCACCGACACGAGGGCTTCCGTGGGCTCGATGATGATGTACCCACCACTCGGCAGATCGCAGCGACGCTTGAACAGGTCGCGGATCTCGCCTTCGATATTCGCCTTGTCGAACAGTGGCGTTTTCTCTTCGTACAGAGAGACCCGATCGACCAGTTCCGGCGCAATGTCATTGAGATATTCGACGACTTCGTTGTAGACCTGTTTGGAGTCCACCGTCAGCTTGTCGACTTTGGTGCTAAACAGGTCGCGGATAATCCCCCGCGTCAGCGACGTCTCGCGATGCAGCAACTTGGGCGGCGATCCCACAAACTTCGTTTTCTTGTTGATCTTTTGCCACTGATTGATCAACGTCGTGATTTCACGCTCAAACGTTTCTTGCGTGACGTCTTCCCCAACGGTGCGCACGATCACGCCGCCAGAGTTTTTCGGGAGCACTTTCTGCACCTGTTCACGCAACCGACCGCGCTCGGCACGGTCACCAATCTTGCGGCTCACGCCCACGCGCGAAGCAAATGGCATGAACACCACGAAGCGTCCGGCCAACGAAACCTGCGCCGTGCAGCGCGGCCCCTTCGTAGAGATGGGCTCTTTTGAGACCTGCACAATGATGTGTTGGCCCCGCTTCAGGACGTCCTGAATCTGCGGCGGCTCTTTCTTTGGCCGACGTCCACCGCCGCGACGTTTGCGGTGCTGCGCCGGTACGGGCACTGGTGCGGATACAACGGCCGCGACCGGCTCGGCGCCGTCCGCATACGGAGACGCATCGGGAGCGGAATCAACCGCAACATCGGCGGGGTCGAGCTCGGCATGCGGTTCGTCGTCCGATTCCACCTCTTCGGCGTCATCGTCTTCTTCATCGTCGTCCTCGTCATAGACGAGGTCCGAGTTATGGAGAAACGCGCTCTTTTCGGTGCCGATGTCAATGAAAGCTGCCTGAATGCCCGGCAGCACCGCATCAACTTTGCCCCAATAAATGTCGCCGACCATTCTGCGTGCTTCCGGCCGGTCGACCTGCATCTCAACGAGCTGGTCGTCCTCCAAAATCGCGACGCGCACTTCGCGCTGCGTCGCACTGATCAAAATCTCTCGCTTCATTTTCTATCGTAATAGGTGACCCTTGGCGAGCCCGCGCGATCGTACACGCCATCGCCCCCCGGCGCGCGCGAACAGCTCGGGGCCCGTGAATCAGGCCCGTGCCGTCGCTGGCCGGGAGAAATAGGCTGTGCGTGCGATCCATAAGTGGCATGCTCTCAAGGAAATAACGACGGGCACGACCCAAGCAAACCCGGGCCCCCGCCTCACACGAGAGCCCCCCGAACAGCGGGAGGCTCGCATAGACGTCCTATATAGCTAGGCGATGCCGAGGTCCGGCGCAACGGTCTGACCCCTAAATTCCTGACACTAAATCCTTGAGCAAGTGCCGAGCAATCACGATTCGTTGAATCTCACTGGTGCCTTCGCCGATCTCGCCAATCTTGGCGTCGCGCATCATCCGCTCCACCGGGTAGTCCTTGGTGTAGCCGTAGCCGCCATGAATCTGGATCGCCCGGATCGTCGCGCGCATCGCCAGTTCACTAGCAAATAACTTCGCGATAGCCGCCTCCTTACCGAACGGCCGGCCATTCTGAGAAAGCCATGCGGCATGGTACACGAGATGTCGCGCCGCCTCGAGTTCTGTCGCCAGATCGGAGAGCTGAAACTGAATCCCCTGAAACTCGGCGATTGGCTTCCCGAATTGTTTACGCGTGACCGAGTACTGCAACGCCTGTTCGAATGCGCCTTGAGCGACGCCCAGCGACAATGCCGCGATGCCAACGCGTCCGGCATCGAGCGTTCGCATGAAGTTGATGAACCCCATCCCTTCTTCACCAATGCGGTTTTCCACCGGCACTTCGACGTCCTGAAAAATCAGCTCACGCGTATCGGAGGCGCGCCAGCCGAGTTTATTCTCCTTCTTGCCGGACGTGAATCCTTTCATCGGGCTTAGCGTGTCGCTGTGCCCCATACCAATCTCACGGGTCTTCGCCAGGTCACACGTATCTTTTGTCAGGATAAAGGAACTGATCCCTTTGGTTCCCTTGCCCGGATCGGTGACCGCCGTGACGATAAAAATCTCGCCGACGCCACCGTGGGTAATGAATCGCTTGGAACCGTTCAGCACATAATGGCCGTTCTTGCGAACGGCCATGGTGCGTGTTCCGCCGGCATCGGAGCCGGCGTTTTCCTCAGTGAGCCCAAAACCGCCGAGTACTGAACCCGACGCGAGAAGCGGCACGAAACGCTTCTTTTGTGCGTCGGTACCGAAATTCACAATTGGCGAAGTGCCAAGCGTCGTGTGGGCGGAGATCGTGATGGAGTGTGAGGCGCACACCCGCGCGAGCTCCTCAATCGCGATGATGAAGCTCATCGTGTCGAGTCCGGCGCCGCCCAGTGACTCGCTCCACGGAATACCGAGGAGGCCGAGGCCGGCCATTTTTTTGACATTGTCCCAGGGAAATTCCTGCGACTCGTCGAATTGCGAAGCAACGGGAGCGACCTCGTCGCGCGCGAATGCGCGCACCATCTCGCGTACGGCGAGGTGGTGGTCGTTGAAGTAGAGGGTATCATCCATCACCCAGTATAACGAACTCGGCCAGCGGTTGGCAGGAGCTACGTTAGCTCTCTTTTATTACGCTTAAGAACTCTTCGCCGTACTTCTCCATCTTGGCAGGTCCAATACCATGGACATCCATGAGCGCTCCCGGAGTGGTCGGACGGGCCCGGGCCATTTCCCGAAGTGTGCGATCGGCGAAGACCACATACGCGGGCACGGCGTCGCGTTTCGATAGTTGCGTGCGGAGCGCCCGAAGACGGTCGAGCAGCCCGGTCTGATCTACCGTGAGCTCGGCAAGCTCTGTAGTTGCCGTTTTGGATCTCGCGGCTTTCGCGGCGGCCTTTTTCGTACGGCCAGCAGGCGCGGATCCCGAGGCCGTGGCCTGATGTCCGAGATGCAAACAGTTATCACATTGTGCACAGTTCGCTGATGCAGACGGGTCGCCGAAATACCGCAAGACAAAACCGCGACGGCACCGATCCGTGTACGCGTACTTCTGCATCATCTCCAGTTGGGCAAACTCGGCGCCGCGACGGCGCTCTAGCGTTTCCCAATCAATCGGCCAGCGGTCGGCGAGCGCCGAGCGATCGGTGACTACGAGTCCCTCGCCCACGCGCGACCAGATGAGAAACTGGCGATCCTCTAATGCTTCTAGCAGGGGAATGGCGATTGCTCCGCCACTAAGACCGGGCGGCAGCGCATCGAGATCAACAATCGCACCATCGGCGACGGACCCTCGGGACATCCGCCAAAGCGCTCGGAGCAATCCGAGTTCAACGGATTCGTCACCGGCCATCTCATTCTTGATACGCTCGGGAGTCGCGAGGAATCGCACGCGTACGCGCGACCGTTCGCCGTCGGACGCGCTTAATGCGCCGGCCGCGACGAGAATTCGCAGCGACGATTCCGCCTCGCGATCGGAAATCTTTCCTTTTGCTGCTGCGGCAAGCTCGGCCGCATCGAGTGAGAGCGAACCGTCCTTGCCCGCCTCGCGGCACGCGGCGGCATATACCGCTTCGACCGTGACGCGATCCGGACAAGCGGCCTTGATAAAAAACTCATGTGTGAATCGGTCCTGAAACGCGTGCAACAGAAAACAGTCGGCCGTCGCACCATCACGACCGGCGCGGCCGGCCTCTTGGTAATAGGCTTCAAGCGACCCAGGCATCGCGTGATGGATGACCAAGCGGACGTTGCGTTTGTCGATGCCCATGCCGAATGCGTTCGTTGCGACAATGGCCCGCACGCGTTCCGCCATAAAATCTTCCTGAGCTTCCCGGCGGTGGTCGTCGTCGAGTCCGGCGTGGTATGCGAGGCTCGGGACGCCAGCTCGCGTCAACACTTGGGCCACGCGCTCGACGGTCTTTCGTGTGGCCGCGTAGATGATGGCGACCCCAGCCCTTTCCTTTAGCAATTCGACGAGGGTTCCATCTTTCTCAGCGTCGTTCTTGGTACGCACCACATGCCAGCGCAAATTCGGACGGTCGAATCCGGTGAGGACAATTTCAGGATTGCGCAGTTTGAGTACACGAGCGATGTCTTTTCTGACTTCAGGAGTCGCGGTAGCCGTGAGCGCGATAATCGGCGGTGCACCGAGCTTGGCGTGAATCTCCCGCACGCGCCGATAGCTCGGGCGAAAATCATGTCCCCATTCACTGATGCAGTGTGCTTCATCAACGGCGAGCAGAGAAACGCCGGACGCGGCGAGTCGCTCGGCCGTGGAACCGACATCGAATCGTTCGGGCGCCACATAGAGCATCTTGATTTCGCCGCGCTGTGCTCGCGACAAGCGATCGCTGATCTGCGAGGCGCTGAGTGAACTATTCACGAATGTCGCCGGGATGCCTTTTGCTTCGAGGGCATCGACTTGATCTTTCATCAGCGAAATGAGCGGTGACAGCACGATCGTGAGTCCATCGAGCAGCAACGCCGGTACTTGGTAGCAGAGCGATTTGCCGCCGCCGGTCGGCAAGATCACCAGCGTATCGCG
>JANYBD010000142.1 GCA_025360995.1 Gemmatimonadota bacterium | reverse complement strand
CGTGAATGCCGGGACCTGCGAATTTCTGCTCGATAAGAGCGGAGAATTTTATTTTCTCGAAATGAACACCCGAATTCAGGTGGAACATCCCGTCACCGAACTCGTCACCGGATTGGATTTGGTGCAATGGCAAATTCGCATTGCGGCGGGTGAGGCGTTGCCATATCGCGCGCCATTTACACCGCGGGGCTGGGCCATCGAGTGCCGTATCACGAGTGAGGATCCGGCGAATGGATTCCTGCCGTCGACGGGGCGCATCAATTATCTGCACGTGCCGACCGGCCCCGGGGTGCGATGGGACTCCGGCGTGGAGACGGGCAGTGACGTCGGACTGTTTTATGATCCGATGCTCGCGAAACTCATCGTCTGGGGACCGACGCGATCACACGCGATCGCGCGCATGCACCGAGCATTACTCGAACTGACAGTGGACGGCATCGAGACGTCGCGCGAGTTTCATCTTCGCGTGATGGAAGACGAAGAGTTCCGCCGTGGTGAAATCGAAATCCAGTGGCTGGAACGCCGCCTGCCGTCATTGCTCGAACAGACTCCGCCGCGAAGTGAAATTGAAAGTGCCGCGATTGCGGCGGCGCTGATTGCCCATCACGATCGGCAGCATCCGGTCGCGGCACCATCGACTCCGTCCGGCGTGGCGTCAGGGGCGACGGGCAATATGTCGCCGGTCCAGAGTGCTTGGGCGCAGACCGCGCGGCTCGAGTCACTTCGTACCCGATGAGTTCGCGAGTCGTCACGCTTGACATTGAATCGATCGCGTCGGGTGGAGACGGTGTCGCCCGCACTGAAGGATTGGTTGTGTTCGTCCCGCGTACAGCGCCGGGTGATCGCGTCGTGGCGCGAATCTCTCCGAAGGGCCGGCTCGCACGCGGCGTAGTCGAACGCATCGAACTGCCCGCGTCGACGCGGGCCGTACCGGAGTGCGTGCACTATGATGGTGATCGATGTGGTGGGTGTCAGCTGCAACACCTCACTCTCGACGCCCAACGTCAGGCCAAGCGCGCGATCATTCGAGACAGCATCCGTAGAATAGGAAAGCGCGACGTAGAGTTGCCGCCGATGCACGCAGGGGCGCACGCCTGGCGGTACCGCCGCAAGTTGACACTCGCGTTGCGGCGCGACGGTCAGCGGTGGTATGGCGGACTGCACGCGTTTGACAATCCGGAAAAGGTATTTTCTCTGGTAGACTGCAACATCGCCGACGAGCGATTGCTGTCGGTGTGGCGTGAGATTCTCGCTGCCTCGGTGCATTTGCCCGACGTCCCGCGCCTGCGTGGCAGTGTGCGACTTCTCGGTGATTACGCCGCGTTTGTCCTTGAGGGGGGTTGGGAATGGAGCGCGCACGAAGCGTTTTTCGCCGCTGCTCCGCAACTATCGGCCCTGTGGTGGGTGAACAATGCGGGCACCCGTGTGTTGTTGGCCGACCGCCGCGAACACCCTGAGCCTGGTGCGTCGTTTGCGCAGGTGAATCCGGAAGTCGCGGAGCAGCTCGAGGCGTTTGTGCTTGACCGGGTGCTTTCCCATGCGCCCCGAACGGTGATCGACGGTTACGCCGGTGCAGGTGATGTGGCGTTCAAGTTGACTGCTCACGACATCCGCGTAACAGCTATAGAACTCGATGCCGAAGCCAGTGCATGGAGTGGCTCGCGATTGCCCGCGGACTCGCGGGCGATCACGGCGCGTGTTGAGGACGCGCTTGAAGCGGCACTTCCCGCTGATGTGGTCCTACTGAATCCCCCACGGGCGGGCCTCGACGCACGCGTTGCGAGCCTACTATCTGCGGCCACGCCGCCGCCACGGGCGATTGTGTATGTAAGTTGTGATCCGGCGACGCTCGCCCGCGACTTGTTGCGCCTGGCACCCTATCGGATCGCGTCACTGACGGCGTTTGATATGTTTCCGCAAACAGCGCACGTGGAAACCGTTTGTGAACTGGTGCCATCGTCTTCCGGGGTGAGTCCGTGAAATACATCGTAGACATTGGCGGCGTTCGCGTCGAGATCGATATTGACGGCGATCAGGTGCGCGTGGACGGAGGTCC
>JANYBD010000275.1 GCA_025360995.1 Gemmatimonadota bacterium | reverse complement strand
CACGGCGTGGGATTTTGCCGCCGACACGCGAGGTTATTCGAATGGTGTCGCAGTGGCGTGGATCACGCCTCACTGGACAGTGCGCGCGGCGTCATTCCAAATGCCGACGGCTGCGAACGGAAACAAATTCGACAGCCATTTGCTGGAGGCGCACGGGGATCAAATCGAACTCAGCATTTCGCCGTGGACCAGCGGATTTGTTGCTCGCGCCATGGTTTTCGAAAATCATGCGCGTATGGGTGACTACGCCAACGCGCTGCGGAGTGGTGTCGCAAATCAGCGGACGCCTGATATCGCCGCCGATGATGCATCGGGGCGAATCAAATACGGGTTCGGACTCAATGTCGAGCAACCGCTCGCCGATTCCGGTGAAACGGGCACCTTCGCGCGATTCGGTTGGAACGACGGCCGCACCGAAAGCTTTGTATTCACCGAGGTTGACCAGCATCTCAGTGCGGGGATGCAAATCGCCGGCGGTCACTGGGGGCGAAATGCGGACCGCGTGGGAATCGCCGGGGTGCAACACGATCTGTCAAGCATTCATCGCGCGTACCTTGCCGCCGGCGGGGCTGGTTTTTTGCTGGGTGATGGCCGTCTATCTTATGGCTCCGAGCGCATCGTTGAGGGTTACTACCGCTGGCAAGCCACGCGGTGGATGCAACTGAGTGGCGACGCGCAGTGGATTGTAAATCCGGGGTACAATCGTGACCGCGGGCCGGCAACGGTGTACTCATTTCGGGCGAATTTTCGGTATTAAAGGCCGGCAGGAGTTGCCGCCGGGGTGACGGGTCCAGTACGATCACAGATATGCGCACACCTCACGAATGGCTTCCGGATACCCGAATCGTCGTCTCGCGCGATCAGGTTTCGACGACGCTCTCTGGCGAGACGATCATTTTGCAAATGCGGGACGGCACCTATTACGGGCTGGATGCCGTTGGTACGCGCATCTGGTCACTGATTCAGCAGCCAATGACGCTCGCCGACATCTCGGCGACGGTGGAAAGCGAATATGACGTTGACGGCCCACGAGCGATGACCGATTTAATCACCTTGGTCGGCGAGCTGTTTGAACGTGGGCTCATAGAGATTCGTGCTGCGTAGATTCGGCAGTTTTGTTCGGCTCACATCGGGCGAACGACGGCTTGCGCTCCAGGCGGTGGCTTGGCTCGTTGTTGCGCGCGTCGCGCTTCGGGTGATGACATTCAGCACCATTCGCCAGTTTGTGGACTCGCAATCGGGATCGTCAGCCGCTACTGACTCCGATTGGCCGCTCGCCGTGCGTCGCGCCGGGCAGCGCGCGGCGCGCACAATGCCCGCGAGCAGTTGCCTTGCGCGTTCATTGGTAGGCGAGTTGCTGCTCCGCCGTGGTGGCCATCCGGCGACACTGCGCATTGGTGTGGCGGCGTTGCCGGTGGCTGAGGCCGGTGGTACAACCCGTGCCGAACTCGACGCGCATGCCTGGGTGGAAAGCGGCGGACTGTTGGTTGCTGGTGATGCCGATCTTCACCGGTACACGGAGTTGGCGCGGTTTGGGAGCGATGGGTGAGCGGTTTCGTCGTGGTGCTGGCTCGTGAAAATGAACGCGTCGATGAATCCATGTTCGCTGGCTTGGCTGCCGCGATAACTGAATACGGTCCCGATGGCGGTGCGACGCGACACGACGGTCCGGTAGCGTTGGCCCACGCGTTATTTGCCGTGCGAGAGAACTCTAGTATCGGCCCGCATCGGTCGGCTCGCGGTAGTTGGCTGGTTGGTGACATTCGCGTCGACGCCCAAAATGAACTGCGGGAATTGTTAGCCGCTGCGGGTGCGCCGGCGGAAATGGCTACCACCGACGAAGCATTGTTCCTCGCGGCTTGGGATGTGTGGGGCACGGATGCGCTGAGCAAGGTACGCGGAGATTTCAGCGCTGTCGTGTGGGATCCGGCACGGCACGTGCTCTGCGCGGCGCGAGACGCGTTTGGCGTGCGGCCCCTGTATTACGCATTTGTGGCCGGACAGTTCGTCTGCAGCAATGTGCTCGCCGCCGTGCGGGCCATGCCGGGCGTTACCAAGCGGGTGCATGAACCTGCCATCGTCTCATTCTTGCAGTGGGGATACAACGTAGATCTGACCACCACGACCTTTGCGGACATTCAGCGGCTGGCGCCGGCGCATCATCTGTTGGTTACGGCCGGCGATGTGCATGCCGCGCCTCATCGGCATTGGCACTTTCCCGAACCGCGGCCGCTCGTCTATCGGCGGGAACAGGAATACGTCGATCACTATTTGCACGTGATGGGAGAATCGGTATCAGATCGGCTGCGTCAACCCAAAGTAGCGTTGCTGCTCAGCGGCGGGCTCGATTCCACCGCGATAGCTGCAACCGCTCGGCGCGTATCGCCTTCCACAGCACTGCATGCTTATACCTGGGTCACATCGCCGGTACGTCCCGATGACGAAGGACGCGTTGCCGGGCTCGCCGCGCGTTATCTCGGTATTCGTCACGAGACAATTGGCGATCCGCTGCCATCGCTGTCTCATCTCGGATTCGCGGAGTTCCGGTCACCTGAGCCGCTCGATGGTCCTGATGAATTCTATTGGTTGACATTGGCGCCCAGAATTGCCCGCGAATCGCGGGTGCTGCTCGTCGGCGAAGACGGCGACGCGCTGTTCATTCCACCATCTGTTCGCACACAACTGCGGTCGTGGCCCCTAAGCGACGTACTCGCTCGCGCGATCCGATATACGCTGTCGACTGGTCATCTTCCGCATACCGGGTTACGGTTGCGCGAAAAATTACGGGGTGGTCTGCCAGCGACGGTCCAAACGGCGCCGGCGTGGCTGCGCGCCGATGTATTGGCCCGGACCGGATTGCAGCATCATGCCTCGGTACCGGAACATCCAACTCGACCGGAAACGCACGCCGCGTTGCACGTCGCGCTGTGGCAGGCGATGCTCGCCGAATATGATCGCGCGCTCACGCATGCATTGCTCGAAACTCGGTGGCCGATGCTGGATACGAGACTGCTGGAATTCGCGTTGGCGATTCCGCCCATTCCCTGGTGCCAGCGAAAAACGCTGGTGCGTCGGGCGTTTCGGGGTGCGCTGCCGGACGAAGTCCTGCGACGTCCGAAATCGCCGGTCGCTGGTTTTACGGAGACCCAGATCGCGCGTTGGCGCTCTACTCAGCCGACCCTCGCAACGGGTTTTGACTTGCGGATGGCGGACTATGTGGACACGGCCAAGTTGCGCAAAGATGTGTCGGCCGCATCCACAGTGAACACGCTGGCGGTATGGCGGGCGATCGAACTTGATCAGTGGCTCGCACAATTGTGACCGCAACTCGATGCCCGCAGGCAGCGATGCAGATCCACGCCGTCCCGCAGTGGCGATAGATTTCGATTATGTACGGAATCCACGACTACGACGTGATGTTCACCGATCCGGTGCGGACGCCAGCGTACTTGGCGGCGATCGCGCATGCCGTTAAACCCGGTGATGTTGTCGTGGAGATTGGCACGGGCGTCGGATACTTTGCCGTCGCGGCGTGCCGCGCCGGTGCCAGACATGTGTACGCCATCGAGATGAATCCGTCCGCGGCGGTTGCCCACGAGGTGCTCGCGGCGAACGGGTGCGCCGACCGGGTAACGGTTATTCAAGAACAGTCATCACGCGTCACCCTGCCCGAACGAGGAGACGTATTACTCGAAGACATGCGTGGCGTGTTGCCGCTCGACGGCGGGCATCTCACGGCGGTCATTGACGCGCGGGCTCGATTGCTACGAGACGGCGCGACGATCATTCCGCTGCGCGATACGATGTGGGCCGCGCCGTGTGAAGCGCCGAACGAATTTCGCGATCGTCACATTGCGCCCGGCGCTGCACCATTCGGCATTGACAGGCGTCCCATTGCTGCGCTTGTCCGGCAGGATTGGTATCGGTTTCGGACCGAGGCATCGCGGCTTGCCGCAGTTCCAATGCAGTGGGGCGCGATCGACTATGGAACGGCGATGTCAGCCGATCTCGCCGGTCGCGCCGAGTGGCAGATAGACCGCGCGACGACGATTGACGGGCTTTGCGTATGGTTCGATACTGCGCTCGCGCCGGGGATCGGTTTTTCGAACGCTCCTGCGGCAACACCGGCCCTTTATGCACAAGCGTTTTTCCCGCTTGAGCGGTCAATTGCAGTTGTTGCCGGTGACGCGTTGCACACGGACTTCATGCTCAAGGCTGTGGAGGGAGAGTACGTGTTCGCGTGGAACACCGCACACACCCCAGTTGGGAATAGCCCTCGGCAATCGTCAGAATTCCGGCAGTCGAATTTGCACGCGACGATGCTCGCGAAAGGCAATCTCCGCGGGCATCGTGACGACTTTTATCCGCAGCCGAGCCATTCGACTCGACTTGTCAGCGAGCTGTTGACGCTGGCCGACGGTTCGCGTTCGCTTGGAGAGATTGCCCAGGCGATTGCCAGGCGGTATCCGAAACGGTTTCCCACAAAGGTAGAGGCGCTGCGATACGCTGCTGACTGTTTGGCAGCACTTGATGACGCAAAAGGCGATCCAAACAGTTGACGAATCGG
>JANYBD010000274.1 GCA_025360995.1 Gemmatimonadota bacterium | reverse complement strand
GCAGCAGCACGAGCAGATCGCCGTGACCGTCGAGAAAGGCGGGCCTTATCAGACCGTGAACATTGGGGAGATCGACCGTGGCATCGCAGTGGCGCGTCGCGTGCGTACGCATTCCGAGGTTCCCGATCGGCGCGGTGTGGCACGCACACAGCGGGCCGACATCGCCGACAGCAGTGCAACCGTCAGCACCCGGATCAACGCCCGCAGCCGTCGCGCTGGAGAGCCCGCACTGGGATACCCTCCCGATCGCGCTCACTGAAGGCAAGCGGCAACTTCTCCGCACCGTCACTTCGGCCGCCGCGCATCAGCGCGTACGCATCGGCACCACCGTGCACGAAGCCCGCGCGCGGTGCGCGATACTCACCGCGTTGCCGTGGGACGAGGCCATCATTGCGCGCGAACTCGCGCGCGCGACCGCGGCATTTCTCAGCGCCAGTCCGCAGGTGAGTCCCGTGCCCGGCGCGGCCGGCACCTGGTGGATTGGCGCCACCGGCTTCGACGAACTCGGCGGTGAACGCCTCCTCGCATTCACACTGCAGCAACTCGCGCGGGTGTGGCATCCGTTCGCGCGCGTTGGCATCGCCGACTCCTGCGTGGCGGCGCGCGCCGCGACGTGGGCCGCTGCCGCTCCGGTGCACGAACCCCGTTTTGTGCCCGCCGGCGGGTGCGCCGCGTATCTCGCGACGGCGCCCATTGCACTGATCCCGATGCCCGAAGAATTGCGTGAAGCACTGCTGGCACTCGGGCTCCGCACCGCCGGCGCGTTCGCCGCGCTCGCGGCCGGTGATGTCGAACAGCGCTGGGGCGCCGACGGACTCGCGAGTTGGCGGCTCGCCAACGGCGATGACGCGCGCCGCCCGGTGCTCGCCCGCACCGACGTCACGCGACGCGTGAGCACCGACCTCCCCATGAGCACGGCCACGATGGAACCGGTGCTGTTCATTGTCCGCGGGGCACTCGGTCAGTTGATCCAATCGCTCGTCCACGATGGTCGCGCGGCTGCGGCCATCGCGATCACGCTCACGCTCGATGATGGCCGCGGCGCACTCACCAATGCGCCGGCGCACACCATCACGCGCGAAGTGCGGATGTCCAAACCACTCGCCCGCGTGGCGCCACTGTTCGAACGGTGCCGTGCACTGCTCGATGAGTGGACGCTCACCGCTCCGGTGTGCGCCGTCAGTGTCGCCATCACCGCGACCGCGCCGATGGGCGCCGAGCAGGGCGACTTGCTTGCGGCCGCGTGGCGCGACCCGGCCGCCGCCGACGCTGCATTCGAACGTCTGCGCTCCACGCTCGGCGCGAACAGTGTAGTGCGCCCCGTCGCGTGTGATGAACATCGCCCTGATCTCGAAGCCGCGTGGGCCGAGTTGTATGATGTGACGAAAAACCCCCACCGCACTGATGGACAGATCAGCCGGGCCGGCCCCACACGGTTTTTGGAAACCCCGGAAAGTGTGACGATCGAAACCGTGCGCGGCACGCCGCGCACGATGCATTGGCGCGGCCAATACATTACGATCGCCCGCGCGACCGGGCCGGAACAGCTCTCCGGCAATTGGTGGAAAGCGCACTACGCCCGTGTGTATTGGCGCTGCGAAAGCGACGATCTCGCGCGCGATTTTCTGCTCTATCGCGATACGACCGGCTGGCGGCTCCAGGGATGGTACGACTGAACGCCCATGTCCTACGTCGAACTCCACTGCCACTCCACATTTTCCATGCTCGACGGTGCTGCCCATCCCGAGCAGTTAATCGCGCGCGCCGTGGAATTAAAAATGCCCGCCCTCGCCCTCACCGATCACGAAGATCTGGGCGGCGCCGTGCGTTTTTCCGAAGCCGCCGAGTCCGCGGGATTTAAGGGAATCATCGGTACCGAGTTAACCCTCGAGATCCCTGCTGCTCCTGCTGCTGTTGCTCCTGCTCCTGCTGCACGCTGCACGCTGCACGCTCCGTCCCCCTCTGCAACGCATCTCGTCCTCCTAGCCCAAAACCGCGAAGGGTATGGAAATCTTTGCTCTCTTATCACCAGAGCACGGATGGATCACCCAAGAGGCCGTCCCCGCGTCACCCTCGACACATTGGCCGCGCACGCGACCGGCCTCTTTGCCCTGACCGCTTGCCGCAACGGCTGGATCCCCCGCCTCCTCGCCCGCGGCGAAACAGCCGCCGCCCAACACGCAGCGTCAACACTCTCGGATATTTTCGAAAAACGCATCGCCATCGAATGCTGGGATCACTCCCTCCCCGAAGAACGGGCGCTCATCCCCGGACTCCATCACATCGCGAAGACACTCCACCTCCCCTGGGTCGTCACCAACGATGTCCACTACCTCAAACCCTCCGACCGCCAAACCCACGACGTGCTCTGCGCACTCAAGCACGGCGCCACACTCGACGAGATGGGCACGAAACTTCGCCCAAACGCCGAGTGGTATCTCAAAGGGTACGAACAGATGGCGCGCCGGTGGCGGGGACACGAGTCCGGATTGCAGGCCACCCTGGCGATCGCCGAGCAATGCGCGTTTCGTCTGTGCGATGTCAAACCGGCATTGCCGCAGTTTCCGCTGCCGCACGGCGTGAGCGGCGAAGAATATCTGGCGCAACTCGTCGAGCAGGGCGCGTGCGAACGGTGGGGATGGCGCCGCACGGCACAGCACGACAAGCAGATCGCCCACGAACTCGCGCTAATCACTAAACTCGGACTCACCGGTTATTTCCTGATCGTCTGGGACATCGTGCAGTTCGCGCGCCGCGATGGCGTGCTCTGCCAAGGGCGCGGCTCGGCGGCCAACAGCGCCGTCTGTTTTGTGCTCGGCATTACGGCAGTCGATCCGATCAAACTCGGGTTGCTGTTCGAGCGCTTCTTGAGCGAAGAGCGGCGCGAAGCACCGGACATCGACATCGACTTTGCGCACCGCGACCGCGAGCGGGTGCTGCAGTATGTGTACCGGCGATACGGCCGGGCACACGCCGCGATGGTGTGCGAGCACATCACCTGGCGCCGGCGCAGTGCGGTGCGTGATGCGGCGCGTGTGCTCGGATTTTCACCGGAACAAATCGAAGTGCTGGAATCGTTTCACGACCGGTCCACCACGCCGGCACCGGTGACGGCAGCCCGAATGCCCGGACTCGACCCGGACGACCCGCGCGTGCAACATCTCACGACCATCGTCGCCGGACTTCGCGAAGCGCCGCGGCAGCGCAGTATTCATGTCGGCGGATTCGTACTCACCCACGAGCCACTGCATACCGTGGTGCCGATCGAACCGTCGGCGATGGACGACCGCACCATCATCCAATGGGAAAAAGATGATCTCGATGCGGCGGGGCTCGTGAAGATCGATCTCCTCGGTCTCGGGATGCTCACGGTGCTGCAGGACTGCATCAAATACATTCGCGTCGCCCGCGGCGTGACGATCGATCTCGGACAACTCGAGATGACCGATCAGGCGGTGTACGACGATCTCTGCCGCGCCGACACGGTGTCCATTTTTCAAGTGGAGAGCCGCGCGCAAATGAACACCCTACCGCGCCTCAAACCGCGAACCTTTTACGATCTCGCGATCGAAGTGGCGCTCATCCGCCCCGGGCCGCTGCAAGGGGATATGGTCAATCCGTATTTGCGACGCCGGAGCGGCGTGGAGAAAATCGAATACCTGCACCCGTCGCTCGAACCGATTCTCAAACGCACACTCGGCGTTCCGTTATTTCAGGAACAGGGCATGCAGGTGGCGGTCACGGCGGCGGGGTTTACGCCCGGCGAAGCCGATGTGCTTCGCAAGGCCATGGGACACAAACGCAGCCGCGAAAAAATGGAAGCGATTCGCCAACGGATGATCGACGGCATGGCGAAGAATGGAATTGCCGGCATCGACGCTGAGCGGATTTTTCATCAGATCAATGGATTTGCCGACTATGGATTCCCCGAGAGTCACGCCGCCAGCTTCGCGCTGATCGTGTATGCGAGCGCATACCTCCGGCATTACTACGCCGCGGAATTTTTGTGCGCGACGCTCAACGCCCAACCGATGGGCTTCTATGCGGCTGGTACATTGGTCGAGGACGCCAGACGTCACGGCGTGCGCATTGCCCCGATCGATCTCACACGGTCGGCGTGGGATCACACCCTCGAGTGCGCCGATGGCACCGTCGTGGTGCCGAACGACGGTGTGATTTCCGTGCGCATGGCCGCCGTTGGCCATCCTGCGAAAACCGCTGCGCCCGCGCGCAAAGCTCCGGTGGTGCGACTCGGACTGCGTTCCATCAGAGGGCTGGGTTCGCACGCCCGCAAAAAACTCGAAGCCGCTCTCGCGGGTGCGGCGTTCACCAGCATTCACGATTTTGTCACACGGTCACAGCTCGACCGTCGGGCATTGCGGTTTGTCGCCGAGTCGGGCGCGCTCGATGCGTTCGTGTCGGACGAACCGCCGGATCGACGGCGGCGCGTGGCACTCTGGCGCGTGCTTGAAGCCGAGCGCGGCAGCGCCGGGCCGCTGGCGCTGTTTCCCGAAACGCCGGTCCCTGCGGGGCTGCCGCCGCTCTCGGCGCCGGAGATCACCGAAGCCGATTACCGGATGATCGGCCTTTCGTTGAATGGGCACCCGATGAAGCATCTGCGGAAACTCCTCGATCCCAATGGCGTATTGACGGTGCGGGCCACCGAGCAGGGCAAAGATGGCGATCGTGTCGGCACCGCCGGGCTCGTGATCTGCCGTCAGCGCCCCGCCACGGCGAAAGGATTCGTGTTTCTCACGCTCGAAGATGAAACGGGGATGCTGAATGTGGTGGTGACTCCCAAACGATTCGAACAACAGTCGCAGCTCATTACGCGCAATCCGCTACTGCTGGTGCGCGGCACACTGCAGGTGGAGCAAGGGGTGGTGAATCTGCGCGGCGAGGAATTCATCGCACTCGGGGCGCAGGCGGGCGCGGCGCACGCGCGCAGTCACGATTTTCGGTGAGCGCGACGCCGGCCACCTTGCCCGCCCAACAGCCGCGCACGAAGTTGGATCACTGCATTCACAGGAGAGCTGATGCAACTGCCGATCATCGCACTCAATTTCGGCTACGCCATTCTGGGCGTCGTGCTGATGTGGGTGAGTTACCGCGTTATCGACAAGATCACACCGCAAGTGGATTTTCCGGCCGAGCTCAAGCGCGGGAATATCGCCGTGGCGATTTTCATCGCGGCGCTCTTCCTGTCGATCGCGATTATTGTCGGCCACGCCCTGAACTGATCATGCGGTCACGTGGGCGGAACACGCTGGCGTATGCACTCGCACTCACTGCCGCATTCGGCGGGAGCGCACGAGCGGCGACCGCTCAAATGAAGCAACTCACCAAGTTCAGCGATGCCGTCTCGCATACCGCCGACGCACGCGCCG
>JANYBD010000261.1 GCA_025360995.1 Gemmatimonadota bacterium | reverse complement strand
AATGCGCCGAGGAGTCCGAGCCCGACTTGTTTGGCCGCGTTGTGATGCGAGTGGTACATATGCGAGCCAGAATTCGGAACGGTGAATTCGTAGGTATAGGATGCGCCCGGCTTGATCGGCGGCTGCGTAATGAACGGTACGCCATCCTGATCATTGGGGAGTTCAAGTCCGTGGCAATGGATCGCGGTGGATTCGGGAAGATTATTTTTGAACACCAACCGCACGCGATCCCCTTCACGCACACGGATGGTCGGGCCCGGCACCATCTGGTTGTACGCCCAAGCCTCAACCAAGCGGCCGGGTTCGATTTCCCACTTGATGACCGAGGCCTCGAGATCGAACACTTTGACACCACCGTCCAGACGGGGTGTCATCAGTTGATTTCCTTTGCCTGCCGTCTTCGCCGGAAACGCTTTGATTCCCTTCTCATGCATGGCGTCCATCTGGTCTGCGGCTGCACGCGGACTGAGCGGCACGGCTGGTACGGCTGCTGGAGCAGCAGCGCTTTCGGATGTGCCCTTGCAGGCCGCCAGCGCGCCGGCGGCGAGAGCGGTCAGCGTCGAATTGCGCAGGAACTTCCGGCGCGAGCCCGATGCCGAGAGCAATCCGCCTGGGGTATTTGTGGGATCCTGTTCGTTTGCCATGACCGGTTTCCTCGTTATTTGCAGGTGTACCGATGAAGCTAGGATCTCGGGTGCAATTGCTCTGTCAGTGATGCTAAGGTATTTGTTCAGGGGAAACAGTGCATATTTGTAGGGGAACACCTGACGCCACTCGGGTCCGAGCGGCCTTCCCTAACGCTGACGTCATCCGCTTTCGTGCCCGGCCAGCCACATCCCATCGACGCGTCATTGCTCACCGAAATCATCGGCATTTCTGCCGATGCGATCATTTGCGTGGACCATAACCAGAGGGTGACGTTCTTCAACGAAGGTGCGGAACACATTTTCGGATATACCGCCGCCGAAATCATGGGAAAACCGCTCGAGCAGCTCCTTCCCGATCGTCATCGCCGTGCACACGCTCAACACGTACAGCAGTTCGAGCATTCACCGGTCATCGCCCGTCGGATGGGAGAGCGCCGGCAGATTGCCGGTCGCCGCAAGAGCGGTGAAGAATTTCCGGCCGAGGCCGCGATCGCGAAGCTAGGAACTGGCACGGACGTTGTCTTCTCTGTGGTCCTTCGTGACGTGACGGAACAGCGACGCTTGGAGTCGGGACAGCGGTTTTTGGCGGAAACTGGCGAAGCGCTGGCGTCAACGCTCGATTTGGAAGAGACACTTGAACAGGTCGCGAGACTCTGGATACCGAAACTCGCGGATGCGGCCGTCGTCGAGATCATCCATCAAGGGCAACGACGGTCGGTCCTGGCGACAATAGGCCCAAAAGGGGGCCAGCAAGCGATTCATCTTTTCGACGCGAAGGTGACGCGGGAAGGCGCATTGCTTCCGATCGATGGCTTCGACGCCCGGTCGGGACGAGCGTCCGCACTGCGCGTCGAATTGGCGCTTGCCGCGCTACCTGAGGCTATCCGTCAGCGCATCACACCGATGGAGCCGCGACTAGCGATGGCGGTGTCGGTGGCTCGCCGGGATGAGTCGTTTGGACATGCGTTGCTGTTTCGTTCCAACGCGAACGCGATGACGTCAAACGATATCTCGCTTCTGGAAGATTTGGCTCGCCGTGCGGCGATGGCGCTCGACAGCGCAAAGCTTCACGACGAAATGCTGCGCGCCGTACGGGCTCGAGACGAAACGGTTAGCGTGGTTTCACACGACCTCCGCAATCCGGTGGCGGCCGTAAAAATGCTCAGCGCCGCGTTGCTCAACAGCGGATCGAAACGCGCCCTTCCGCAGGAAGTAACGGAGCAATTGTCCGTGATTCTGGACGCCGCACAACAGATGGACGCACTCATTCAGGATTTGCTGGATTTTTCTCGGGCGGAAGCCGGCCGGTTCACGGTTGACGCGCGGGCAGTAGCATGCGCGCCGCTGTTGCGCGATGGGTTGCGGATGCTCGCACCGATTGCCGCGGGCAAGGATGTACGGCTCGTTACGGACTGGGCGGAATCGCTGCCGGACGTGTACGCCGACCCGGAACGCATCGCGCAGGTATTGTCGAACGTGGTCGGCAATGCAATCAGTTTTACTCCAGCCGGCGGCCAGGTGCTCGTTTCCGCGAAGGCTGAAGGAGATCTGGTGCTCGTATCGGTGCACGACGATGGCCCAGGGGTACCAGCGGAACATCTCGAACACGTTTTTGACCGGTTCTGGCAATCGCACCGCCGCAACCGTGGCGCCGGACTCGGACTCCCAATAGCGAAGGCAATTATTGCCGCCCACGGTGGCAACATTTGGGCCGAATGGAACACGGACTCCGGCGCAACATTTCGCTTTACG
>JANYBD010000210.1 GCA_025360995.1 Gemmatimonadota bacterium | reverse complement strand
TCATCATTCCCATCGTCCGACGAGTCTGAATCCGACTTCGACCGCGGCGTCCGTTTGGCTTTCTTCAACGACCGCCGCAGCAAATACTCGATCTGCCCGTTGAGCGAGCGCAAATCATCATTGGCCCACCGCTGCACTGCGTCCAGCAGTTCGCGGTCGATCCGAATCAGAAACGACTTACGTTCGGCCACGGTGCGATCCCGTCCGCGATCTATTGGTAGATCGTGCCGGCATTCACCACCGGCTGCGTGGAGCGCTCACTGCAGAGCACCACGAGCAGATTGCTGACCATTTGCGCTTTGCGCTCTTCGTCGAGCGTGACGATGCCCTTCGCCGAGAGCATTTCGAGCGCGTTCTCGACCATTCCGACGGCGCCTTCGACGATTTTGTAGCGCGCCGCGATGATCGCACTCGCTTGCTGACGCTGGAGCATTGCTTGGGCGATTTCGGGTGAGTATGCGAGGTGCGAGATCCGCGCTTCGATCACCTGGACACCGGCTTTGGCGAGTCGCTCCTGCACGGCTTCTTGCAGCGCTTTGGACACCTCAGCGGTGTGCGTGGAGAGCGCCTCTTCGCCGTCGGTGTGCGAGTCATAGGGGCGCGACTGGGCGACGGCGCGCACAGCGGACTCGCTTTGGACCGCGACGTATTTCGTATAGTCGTCGACTTCGAAGAGCGCTTCGGCAGTCTCGACGACTTTCCAGACGACGATCGCCGCGATCTCGATCGGGTTGGCATGGAGGTCGTTCACTTTGAGCTTTTGCGTTTCGAAGTTGCGAATGCGCAGCGAGATGGTGCGCTTGCTCAGAAACGGATTGGCGAAGTAGAAGCCGGGTGTCTTGATCGAACCCTTGTATGCGCCGAACAGCACCAGCACCTTGGCGTCGCCGGGCTGGATCACGAACAGTCCGCCAAAAGCGACGCAGGTCAGGGCGAAGATGATGCTTCCCGCGACGAGAATCAGGACGTTGGCGCTTTGGGCACCGTAAATGAGACCGCCGAAAGAGGCGATGGCGACGATGAGCAGGACGAGCAGGGTGGGGATGCCGGACGACGCGCGGTATTCGGATTCGGAGAACATACGGAGCGGGCTCCATTGGGGTGGTAGCATTATGATATCATTTTGATACTAAAAAGTCAAATGGAGTGTAAGTCGTTGTGGCATAGGCACTTGCTGTGTCTGATGTTGGACGACTGCCGGCAAATTGGTCCCACTTATTACAACTTCCTGTCGTGCTCCTGCCAACCAATCGCCGCGAGCGCGTCCGCCACGAGCGCGTCGGGATACTGCATCACCTTGAGCAGCGCAATCGCATTTCGCGTCGAGGATGGTCCGGACTGTATACGATAGTCGAACGTGAGGAGGTCGTCAGCGACCTGCTCGCGGAAATGGTGCGTGTCATAGGCGTCGCCGAGTAGCTCGCGAAGCTCGAGATCGTGCGTGGCAACCGCCACCATGTCCAATCCCCGATTTAGCCAGGCCAATACCGCATACGCTGCGGCGACCCGCTCCGTCGTGTTCGTGCCGCGAAAAATCTCATCGAGGAGAAAGAGGTGCTGATGGCCATCCTCCTTCGCCCGCACCAACGCCAGGACCGACTCGACCTCGGCCAGGTAGTAGCTCTTGCCTTCGATGAGACTGTCGGTTCGACCGATTGAGGTGCGCACACGCAGCATCGGCGCGCGCCATTCACGGGCGTACACGGTGTAGAGCGATTGGGCGAGAATCGCGTTAACACCGAGCGCGCGGACAAACGTCGTCTTGCCGGACATATTCGAGCCGGTGATCAACACGCTCCGACCGGCGACGTCGAGTGAGTTCGGCACGGCATCGGCAAGTAACGGATGGGCAAGCCCTTCGACGTGAAAAGCCTTTTGCGCCGCGGTGAATTCGGGCGTGACCCAGTGTGGGAGCGTGCGTCGCCACTTCGCCACAGACTGTGCGGCATCGAGTGCGCCGAGTGAATCGAACATCCCGCGTGTCAGTTTGGCGGAGTGGCGGAGAGTCTCGGTCGCGAAAACAAACGCATTTACGTCAAGCAAAAAAAGCAGATTGATGTACTCGTAAACAGCCGCTTCATACCCGTCGACTTGGTCTGGCTCAAACATCAACCACCTACTCTGGAGACGCAGTCTGCCCAGCTTTCCTGCTCCATCACGGAGTAGTCGCGTTTCTTCCGAACATCCGGCAATCGGCAATTCTCCAAGCGCCTCGGCAGCGCGGAGAAACGCGGGGAGTTCGTGGAGTGCCGGGACGAATCGCTTGACGCGTGGCCTGTAGAAGAGCTGCACACTGATGTTCACGACACATATCCCGAGCCATACCAAGCCGGCGCGCGGCCAGATGGAGATCACGGCGAGACAGACTATGGAGCTCGCTGTGAGCAGCGGGAACAGCCACCAGAAACGCGGGCGTGGCGGGAGATCTCCGAAGATGAGCTCTTCGAGGTAGGCGGCGCGCCGATCACTAAGTTGCGCCAGCGCATCACTGGCATTGTCGGAAATAATCTCATCGTCAGCAAAACCGCGCACCGCATTGTCAAATCGTTCCAATGGCGCCGCCGACGACTGCGGGCTCCGCAAGAGATGATACAGGTATTGACGCCCCGGTTCGCTCGCGGCGTAATCCAGTGAATGAAAGACGTCGTCGAAATCCAGATCGCGCCACGTGCGATCGCCAATACGATCGTCCGTGGCGTTCACGGCAACCCGATTGTGGTACGCGGCAATCAGATTCAGGTCGGTATGTCGCGCGCTCCTATCAATGTGCAGAGCGCGAGAAATCCGAAATGCCTTCAGGCCGCGAGAAAGAATGCGCGGCAAAGTCACCACGAGCGCCGTAAGCGCTACGACACTGAACACGAAAACTGCAGGCTGATGCACGGTGTTCAATGTAGTGGGCGATTCGTTTAATACAAATCAACGGCGCTGTCAGCGTGCTTGACTGCTCAACCCCAAAACCCTCAACCAGTCTTCGCCAACAATTTCGCCAACTCGCCCAAATCCACCGGCTTGACCATATGATGATCAAACCCCGCCTCGTGAGCGCGCTCCCGCTGATCCCACGTCCGGACGAAACGACTCGGCGATCGCCACCGCTGTCAAACCATCGTACGCGATCGCGGTCTCGTGACCCATCACCTGTAACAATCGCGCCAGACTCTCTGCGCCATCGCGATGATCGTCAACAACGAGAATGCGACGGGGCATTGCGGTCACTCTCCTAGTTGCGCGCGGCCATTAATTTCAAAACTTCGCTGATGTCCACCGGCTTCACCGTGTGCGCGTCGAATCCCGCATCATACGAACATTGACGATCTTGTTCCTGTCCATAACCGGTCACAGCGATTATCTGCGTTTTGGTCATCCCTTGCTGCCGGACCCGGCGGCACACTTCGTAACCGTCCATCACCGGCAGTCCGATGTCGAGCAGAATCACCGACGGCCGCGCCTCCTTCGCGATCTTCAGCGCAGTTCGCGAATCAGTCGCCACCATCACTTCGTGCCCATGAAGCTTAAGTAGCATCGCCAAGCTCTCGGCCGCGTCAACATTATCGTCCACTACTAGAATGCGGCGTAACATCGCCGTTTTACTCTTCGTGTGCTTGTCCGTCTGCTCGGTTGCCGGCGAACCGCCGCCAATCTGTTGCCCTAACGCGGGAAGCCGGATCTCGAATTCCGTGCCGCCGCCACGAACGTCGCTCCGACATCGAACGGTGCCACCATGAATTTCAACCAGACTCCGCACCAGTGACAGACCGACGCCAAGCCCGCCTTGCATGCAACCCGGTGCCCGGTCTCCCTGCCAGAAAAGATCGAACACTTGCGCCATTTGCTCCGGTTTGATTCCCGGGCCGCGATCGTGCACCGTAATCACTGCCACCCCAGGCCGATTTGATACGGTGATTTTGATGTAGCCGCCCTCAGTTTGATACCCCGCAGCATTGTTCAGGATATTGGAGACCACCTGGATCAATCGTGCGGAATCGCCGTCGACTAATACCGGTCCATCCGGCACTTCCACCACAAGGTCGTGCCGCAACGTATCGATCTGCGGACGGCAGGTCTCCACCGCACCAGCAACGACGGCGATGAGATCGACCGTTTCACGCTGCAGTGTGACCTTCCCTTGCGTGATTCGGGAAATGTCGAGCAGATCGTCGAGGAGGCGCGTCAATTGCTTCACCTGACGTTCAATGACATCCCTGCACCAGAGCAGGTCCGGATCAGTCCAGTTTTTGAGCCGCATCACGTTGATCGCATTCTGCACCGGTGCAAGCGGGTTGCGAAGTTCGTGCGCAAGGAGCGCCAAAAATTCATCCCTACGGCGTTCGGACTGCCGCACTCGGTGCGCAAGCTCAAGCATCAGCCGCTCTGACTCACGCGTCTTTCGATACAGCGCAGCGAACAGCTGCACCTTGGCGCGCAAAACTTCAGGAGCGATCGGCACGGAAACATAGTCAACAGCCCCATCTTATATCCACGAAGCCGATCGGCATCGGAGAGGTGGACAGTCGAGAGGAAAAGAATTGCGGTCGTCTGATTTCGCGGCTGCTGTCGGATGATCTCGGCAAGCTCGAAGCCACCGGTCTCCGGCATGCTCACATCCAAAAGAACGACGGCAATGTCCGTCCGCGACAGATGACTCAACGCCGCCGCGCCAGAATGCGCCTTGATGACATTGACATCCAGGTTGGTCAAAATCGTTTCATTGACGATCAGCTTTCCCGGCTGGTCGTCAACGAGAAGGACGTTGACCTTTTCCGCGCTGGTTTCGGGCATCGTATAATTTAAACGCACAGGCCGATTCGGCTGGACCGATCTAATGAATCATGGAAATGTTTCTTGACTCTGCCGACCGAGTTGAACGGATTATGGACACCGAACATTTCTTTGCTGGCACGGCGGCAGTTGGCTGAGCCGGAAATGCCGTTCGAATGTCTACGGGTTCCGAATTGACGAAGTGCTCGTGACGCAACAGGCGCCGCTCCTGATTCGCCTTGGCAGCGATCTGAAGACGCGTATGCAAACCGAGCTTCTCCATAATATTTCTCACGTGCGATTTCACTGTGTAATTGGAAATACCGATGTGCGCGGCGATTTCTTTGTTGCATTTGCCGTGCGCGATGAGTATGGTGACCTCGCGTTCACGGGGTGTCAGAAGGTCGAATATCGAGGCCGCGGGCTGCGCATTCTCTTCTGTGCGAAAGACGGTCTCGAGAAGAGCTGGCGGTATGACCTGCGCGCCGTTTGCGACGGAACGGATGGTAACGGCCAGATCAGAAAACGCCGCATCCGTGATGACAAACCCGGCAACGCCGGCGCGAACGAATGCCAGCACGTTGGAAACGTCAGTTGAGACTCCCGTGACGATGATGCGCGACCGCGATGCGCTACTTGCCAGTGCAGCCGCCAGGTGATGACAGTCTAAGTCCGAGTGTTGCGCGTCAATGAGAATGATGTCCGGCGTCGACTCGCGGAGTGCCGGCGCGCCGAGGTTATTTACTGATGCCACGACGGCAAAGTCGTCATACCGCGTGAGCAACGCGGTCATTCCCTCGCGGATAATTGCATCGCTTCGGACGATGGCGATGGTAATGGCGGACTCATGAGCCACCAAGCGCAGTGCGGATTTCATTTGTATGCCTCCCGGAATGTGTACAGCGTTTCGGATATTCGGACTGACGATGCAATGAAGTGCCGATGGCAAAAACGAAAAAACGAAAACAAAAAAAAGCGCGAAGGCAAACCCATTTGAAGGTTTGCGATCGCGCCATCGTCTGCGGAGTCCGACTGTCTCCGTCGACCTGGTGGGCAGTGTCTGAATCACGCCCGGATTTCTGTTCCCAGCCGTTCAAGATTTCGAGAGTAACTCTACCAAACTCCGAGGTTTCTTGTCAAGCGCTAACTGCAAGAAAGAATACTTAATTCCAATAGGTGTGATCCAGGTCCCCAAAAAAACTGAAGCTGTCGCACAACCAGCGGCGCTTCATCACCCGTCAAGCACTTCCCGCACCTTCCGGCCCAGCGACTCCGCCGTGAACGGCTTTGGAAGTAGCGCGACCCCTTCGTCCGAGATTCCATTCAGGAGCGAAACGTCATTCGTGTAACCGGAGGCGAAAATGATTTTCATTTCCGGCCGAAGCTTGGCGACGTTTTCCGCCAATACCCGTCCGCTCATTCTGCCAGCGAGGACGACATCGGTGACGAGGAGCGGCAGCGGTCCATCATGAAGTTCAATCAG
>JANYBD010000208.1 GCA_025360995.1 Gemmatimonadota bacterium | reverse complement strand
GGTTCGATCTCGGCGAACAACGACAAGGAAATCGGCGATCTGATCGCCGACGCAATGGAGAAGGTCGGCAAGGACGGCGTCATCACGGTCGAGGAAGCTCGCGGCCTGGAGACGACGCTCGAGACGGTCGACGGTATGCAGTTCGACCGCGGCTATCTCTCGCCGTACTTCATCACCGATCCCGACAAAATGGAATCGGTGCTCGAAGATGCGTACATACTCATCCATGACAAGAAAGTCGCTTCGATGAAGGATCTGCTCCCAGTCCTCGAGAAAGTGGCGCAGACCGGCAAGCCGCTGCTCATCATCGCCGAGGACGTCGAAGGCGAGGCGCTCGCGACGCTCGTGGTGAACAAGCTCCGTGGCACGCTCAAGATCTCGGCCGTCAAGGCGCCGGGCTTTGGCGACCGCCGCAAGGCGATGCTCGAAGACATTGCCGTGCTGACGAACGGTCAGGTCATCAGCGAGGAAGTCGGCTTCAAGCTTGAGAACGCCGTCCTCACGGATCTTGGCCGTGCCAAGCGCATCGTGATCGACAAGGACAACACGACGATCATCGACGGCGCCGGCGAAGAAGACAAGATCAAGGGCCGTATCAAGGAAATCGAAGTGGCCGCCGAGAAGTCGACGAGCGACTACGACAAGGAAAAGCTCCAGGAGCGTAAGGCGAAGCTCGCCGGCGGTGTTGCGGTGATCAACGTTGGCGCAGCGACCGAGAGCGAAATGAAGGAGAAGAAGGCCCGTGTTGAAGATGCGTTGCACGCGACGCGCGCTGCGGTGGAAGAGGGAATCGTCCCTGGCGGCGGCGTCGCACTGGTGCGTGCGCAGTCGGCCCTAAAGGGTCTTAAGCTCGATGCCGACGAACAGATTGGCGTGGACATTATCCGTCGCGCCATCGAAGAGCCGATCCGCATGATTGTATACAATGCGGGCGGTGAAGGTTCGATCGTCGTCGAGAAGGTGCGCGCGTCGAAAGACAAGAACTTCGGCTATAACGCGTTGACCGACACCTACGAGGATCTCGTCCTCGCCGGCGTCATCGACCCGACGAAGGTGACCCGCACGGCGTTGCAGAACGCGGCGTCTATCGCCTCGCTCTTGCTCACGACCGAAGCGCTGATTGTCGAGAAGAAGGAACGTGAACCGGCGCATCCACCGGCTGGTGGCGGTGGCATGGGCGGGATGTACTAATACGACAGTGGGCGGGCAGAGTGCAGTGTACAGCACTCCGCACAACCGCCCGCTGGATAGCGGGACAACAGTCAAAGCGGGGGTCCGGAGTACCGGATCCCCGCTTTGACTGTTGTGACTCCCGTAGGGAACCAAAAGTCCCTATTGCGAATAGCTCCAAAATGGAGCATTCTATACTGTTGTATGCATTTTACAGGACCCAGGCTGATGTCAGCTGAGATCCCCCCTGCGCGCATCGTGCGCGCTTGATTTACCCCCCGTCGGAGGATGCATGACCCGTAAAATTACGTTTGCGTTCGTTGCCGCTCTCTCCTTGATGTGCGCCGCAACGGCCTTCGCACAGGCTGCCCCGACCAAGTCCGATACGGCGAAAGCCAAGACTGCGATGGCCAAGGGCACCAAGATGGAAAAGACAGGCGACAAGATGGAAAAGGCTGGCGACAAGATGGAAGCAGCCGGCACGAAGAAGGCTGCAACGGGCGCCGCCGTTGCCACCAAGGGCTCCAAGATGAAGGCCAAGGGCGATTCGATGTCCAAAATGGGCAAGGAAATGTCCAAGACTGGCGCGATGACCATGAAGAAGGGCATGAAAATGGAAAAGACCGGCGATAAGGAAGCGAAGGCTGGCGGAAAGATGGAAGACAAGGGCGACAAGATGGCGAAGAAAGGCGACGCCATGAAGAAGAAGGCCGATTCGACCATGAAGAAGCCGTAACGATTATCCGCTTTTACGAAGAACGCCTCCCCGGCTCTTCGGGGAGGCGTTCTTGTTTTAAACCGGTGCGGCGGTAACTGTGCTAAATCGCCAACGCCAACTGTTGTGTCCGACGATTCACATCACCATACGGGCCGGCAACATCTCCCTGTGGCGCAGCGGTGACCGGGCAACTGCCGCCGGCGCGACGGAGCGCCAGCTTCGCGCTCGCCGTGGCAATCGCGGGTGTGTTGTTTTTCTCGCTCAAATGCAGCAAGACTACTGCTCGCAGTGTCGCCCCGTTCAACCCGCCCACTACCTCGGCGGTTTGGTGATTGCTCAAGTGGCCTGTACGGCTGGCTATTCGTTGTTGCAAAAAGGCCGGATATGGCCCCGTGCGGAGCATATGGTCATCATGATTCGATTCGATTAGAAGCAGATCGATATCGCGGAGCGCGCCACGCAGCCCATCGGGTACCATCCCGAGATCGTGTGCGACCGCGGCCCGGAATCCGGACTGACGCCCCGTGAGCAGCACCGCGGTCGGTGCCGTGGCGTCGTGGGGAACGCGCACCAGGCTGATGTCCAAATCTCCGATGGCGAACGGCGTGCCGGGCTCGATGGCATTGCTGGAACCCGTTGGGAGTGCGTCGATCCCTGAAAGCGTTCCGGCCGTGCCGAATACCTGCCATGCCCAACGCGCGTGGGCCGGCGCGACGCCTCTGGAGTGATCAATGTGTTCGTGCGTCACCACGATCGCGCTGATCGATTCCGGTGCGATGTCGGCAGCTGCAAGCCGCCGCGCCAGGGTTCGCGCCGGATAGCCGGCATCTATGAGAATGCGGGTGTTGCCACATTCGAGTACGATGGCGTTCCCTCGGCTGCCGCTCCCGAGCGTCCAAGCTCTCATGGAGTGAACAACTCACGCCGCTCCCACGCAGCGTTGAGCGTGCGCCGCATGCCAGCACTGAGCGTGGTCTCGCGCCGCGCCATCACGCGCTCGGCGACTTCGAGAAACTTGCCGATCTCGAACGTGCCGTAGGGCGGGGCATCGCCCCAGGCGAACGGGGGCACGAATTTCGGTAGCATGATGGATCCGAACACATTCGCGCCTGCACCAATCACACTGCCAGTTGTCAGCCGCGTTCCAATTCCGGTTTTTGCGTGGTCACCAATTATGGAGCCAAGAAACTGCAATGCAGTGGCGGTCATACCCTCGGGTGTCCAGAGTGAAACCGCCCCATAACTGTTCTTGAGATTGCTGGTAATCGTCCCTGCGCCGAGGTTTGCCCAACGGCCGATCACGGAATGTCCGACAAATCCATCGTGGCCTTTATTGGCGTGTCCAATGACGATCGTCATGCTCATCTCGCCGTGCACGCGTGCGTGATCACCGATGGAGCACGCCGCAATTCGGCCGCCGCCGACGATAGAATGTTCTCCAATAACGCACGGGCCAACGAGCCGCGTGAACGCGCACACCCGAGCGCCACTTCGCACCAGCACCGGTCCCGCTGTGGTATCGGCGAACACATACGGCTCGATATACGCCCCGCGCGCGATGTGCACGTCGTGTGCACCAAGCACGGCCATTTGTGCGGGCGGCGGATCACCTTCCGACGCCAGCGCGGAAATATCGGCCGTGAGCATCGCCGGCAAATGCCGGATCAAATCCCACGCATGGTGCAGCCACCAGCCTGCGATCGGCACTGGCGCGCCTCCGGCAGCGATGGCGTCGAGCGTGGCGCTGCCGTCGATGAGAGTCGCCGAATCCAGTGGGGCCGTGAGCCGCACTGCAGCGATGTTGCCGTCGCAGCTCCATACACTACCGGTCGGTAGCGGTGCGCCAATAGCTGGTGCAAATCGTGCACTCACCAGAACTGTTCCCGCGGCCAGCACACCGGTGGTCGCGCTCGGCGAGCCGAACTCTGTAAATCCAGCAAGATGCGGTGCACTGACAAAGCCCGACGCGCGCATGGCCGCCACGCGTTCCCAACGCTCGCGAATTAACTCAGCGCCGGCACGGACTTCGCTCATCGGACGCGTCAGCGCGAACGGTTCGATCATCCGCGCCGTGGCGTCGTCATACAGCACCAGCGTCGGCGCGGTGCTCATCGGTCGCGCACCGTTGGCGGCAATTCACTGAGCAACGACTTTAGGTCGGTCGCCCGATCGACAGTTGTCACGAGTGTAATCCCATTCGCGGCCACGACGACGAGATTGTCGACGCCATAGAGCACAACGGTCGTCCCCTCAGCGTGCACAACATTATTTTGGGAATCGCGCAGTATTACATGCCCAGCAGGTGCGTTGCCCTGTTGGTCGAGTGTCCGCACGTCGCGCAGCGCAGCCCACGTCCCCACATCACTCCAGCCGAAATCCCCCGGCAATACCATCACGCGCCCACTGCGCTCGAGCACACCAACGTCGATGGCAACTGGAGTCACCGCCGAAAAAAACGCGGCGGAGTCGGACGGGTGGGCGGCCAGTGATGGCCAAACCTCAGGACACAGCGCCTGCACTTCGTCGAGCAGGTCGCCCACACGCCACGCAAAAATTCCTGAATTCCACAGGCCACCCGCGGCAACAAGCTCAACCGCGCGTGGCGGCGTCGGTTTCTCTACAAATCGTTCGACGCGCTTCAGCGATCCGTGCACTACAGATCCGGGGATGATGTATCCGAGGCCCGTATCTGCATACCGTGGCACAATCCCCACGGTGATGATTGCCTGTTCGCTGCGGGCCGCTGCGGCAGCCTCCATGAGTGTGGCCTGAAATGCCGCGACGTCGTTAATCGCTGAATCCGCGTGCACCGACACCATGACCGCGTCGCGGCCATCGCGCCGGGCAATTTCATTCGCCGCCCATGTCAGAGCCGCTGCCGTGCCGGCCGCCCGAGGTTCTGCAATCACATTGGCGGCGGGTAGCGACGGAAGTATTTCGCAAACGGCCGCGGCTAGCGCGGCATTTGTCAAAATCAGGGTTCGTTGTGGCGGAGATATGGGCCCGAGTCGGTCCATCGTGTCACGTAACATCGGATGTTCCGAGAGCAACGGCAGAAACTGCTTGGGACGCTCGGGCGTGCTCATTGGCCAGAACCGTGACCCGACACCGCCGGCCAGAACTACGGTCCACGTAGAACCGCTCACGCCGTACCGCCAGTCGCGGTCGCGCTCGTCAGCTCAACCACCCGTGCGTACAATCTCTTTGGGCTAAACGGCTTGGTAATGAAATCGCTCGCGCCGAGCCGCATCGCTTCGTCATATCGCTCGTCTTGACCGGCCGCCGTGAGAATCACGCAGGGTAGGGCGGACCGGCGCGGGTCTGCCCGAATGTTGGCAAGGACTTCCAGCCCCGTCAGCTTTGGCATCATCAGGTCGAGGAGCAACAGGGCGATATCGGGGTATTCATCCAATGCCCGCAACGCTTCCGCGCCATCGTACACCAGTGTGACACGAAACGGCCCTTGTTCGAGCTTCGTCTGAATGATGCGACCAATATGCGGTTCGTCGTCCGCTACTAGAATGTGCCACGTCACCGTGACGCCCGGGTATCAAACACGAACAAAGTAAGAAAAAAGTGGAAAAGGTCGATTAAACAAGGGCGGCGATATTGGCGCGATTGCGCCGTAATTCATAGAGCAACTGTCCAAGATTCGCCGAAGGCTGCACCAGCACCAACAATACGGCGTTGGGCGACAAACACGACAGCACGGCCAGTCCGTGCTCGAGTTCCAGCACCGCAGTAAGCAATGCGCCACGCTGTGCGGCGGCGCCGAATTCATCGGCATACTGAATGATATTTGGCACGTGTGCCGCCACGTGCTCGGCATCAACGTTCGGAAGGGCTTGGCTATCGATCAGCAAGCCGTCTCGGCCGAGTACTACTGCGGCTTCGACGCCATCACGTTGCCGAATCGCCGCGACAAGATCGCGAATGGTGGGCACGGGCCGCTCCAGATGTGGAAGATTGTCGAAGTGTACGCACCCGCCAAGTGAAGTCAAGCACGGCATTCGCTTGAAGTTAGCGCTCTTTCAGGATACACTACGCCATCCCATGATGATACCGAAACTGTTCGCCAAACCGGCCTTCCTGACCCGACTTGCAACTCCCATAGTTCTGGGGTGCACGGTGTTGATGGGCGCATGCGATACTCCGACCGCCAATCTGGCCCAGTTATCAAACTTCGAAAGTGTATTTCAGGTCCATGCACTAACGGGATCACCACTGATTTATCCGACAGCGCTCGCGATCGCATTGCGTTCGCCCGCGCATGTCGACGGCTCGTTTTCCTTTGACGTGGCGTTCGATCTGAACGCCGCCGGACAAATCGTACTCTTACCGGTCGCGCTCGTCGGTCAGAATCCGTTGGGACAGCGCACCGTTGGTATTCAAATCATTCCCGGTGGATATGACGCACTGACTTCGGCGCCAAAGACCGGGTACAACTCCGATTCGGTAACGGTCGCGAAACCGGGTGACGCGATCGCCGTCCAGTCCACACAGATCGCCTGTCAGGGACGCATCTCGCCGTATCTGTACGCAAAAATTGTGATTGACTCACTCAATTTGCCGAGCCGCACGCTGTACGGTCGCACGATTGTCGACATTAATTGCGGCTTCCGCGCGCTGACGATCGGACTCCCGACTTTCTAGCGTGCACGACATCCGCGTGGTGCGCGACGAGGCCGATGCGCTCCGAGCCGCCATGCAGCGCCGGGGCAAGCTCGACACGTTCGGGCCGCGCATCGATCGTGCCCAGCTCCTGGATCGTGAACGGCGCGCCGCAATTCAGGCCGTAGAGGAACGCAAAGCCGCGCGCAATGTCGCGAGTCAGGAAGTTGCCCGGTTAAAAAAGGCCAAGGAAAACGCCGATGAGTTTGTCGCGCGTTCCCGCACGCTCGGCGACGAGATCGCTGAAATCGAAACCGGGCTTACAGCGACCGAGACCGAACTCGACGCCATTCTGCTGGAGCTGCCGAATATGACCGCCGCCGATGTCCCGGCTGGCGACGAGTCGGCAAATATTGTGATGCGCAGTTGGGGAACGCCGAGACCCGTTGACGGGGTGAAGCCGCATTGGGAAATCGGTGAAGCGCTCGGTTTGCTCGACTTGCCGCGCGGGGCGAAAATCTCGGGATCCGGATTTGTCGTCTATCGCGGCGTCGGCGCACGCTTGCAGCGGGCACTGATGAACTTCATGCTCGATTTGCATACCACTGAGCACGGCTATTCGGAAACATGGGTCCCGCAGTTCGTCAATCGCGCGTCAATGACCGGAACCGGACAGTTGCCGAAGTTTGAAGAGGAACTCTACGCCTTGCGCGACGACGCGCTCTACGCGGTTCCGACCGCCGAAGTACCCGTGACGAATTTGTTCGCCGGCGAGATTCTCGATGCGGATAGACTGCCCATCGCGTTGACGGCGTTCAGCGCCTGCTTTCGTCGTGAAGCCGGCGCGGCCGGGAAAGACACCCGCGGGCTGTTGCGCCTACATCAGTTTGAGAAAGTCGAACTCGTCCGTTTTTGCACGCCAGAGACGGCAATGGCGCAACACGAGTTGCTGACCGGACATGCGGAGATGGTCCTCCAGCGATTGGAGTTGCCGTACCGCGTGTTGTTACTGGCGGCCGGTGATACCGGAGCCGCGAGCAGCAAGACCTATGATCTGGAGGTCTTTGCGCCCGGGGTCGGGAAATGGCTTGAGGTGTCATCCTGTTCGAACTTCGGCGATTTTCAGGCGCGGCGTGCGAGTATTCGCTTTCGGCCAACACCAAATGAAAAGCCCCAGTTTGTTCACACAATAAATGGCTCTGGTCTCGCGTTTGCGCGCGTGTTCGCCTCCCTGTTGGAGCATCACCAGACAGCCGATGGCAGCGTGCGGGTCCCCGAAGCGCTCAGGCCGTATCTCGGCGTTGACGTAATCCGATAACGGATGAAACGCAGCGCGCCGATTGTTGTTGTCACCGTCGGCTTGCTGCTCGTCATTGGGTGGTTTGCCTGGTACACCCTCGGTGTGTTCTCGTCACTGCGTGTCCAGGCCCAACAGACAGGCGCGCTCTACGGCCGAGTCTACACCGCCATTTCTGACACATCGGTGGCCGGACAAATGGCGGCCATTAGCGAAATGAGCGCATCGATCAAGAACTTGCGTGTGCCGGCCATCGTCACCGACAAGCTCGGCAATCCCATTGCGTGGATCAATCTGCCGGGATTGGACGAATCGGTCATGCCGCAAGATTCGCGTGTGCGCGAGTTCATCCCCATCCTCGAACGCGAAAACGCTCCTTCGATATCACCGGACGGCGGCCGGGTGTATTACGGCAACACCCCCATGGTCAATGGCATGCGCATAATTCCAGCGCTGCAACTGGCGGTGCTTGTGGTATTACTCCTTGCCGGCATTTCTGTATTGCTGACCCGCGGTCGTGCCGACAGGGAAAGTATCTTTGCCGGCATGGCGCGCGAATCGGCACATCAGCTCGGGACTCCGCTCTCCAGTATGCATGGCTGGCTCGAGTTGCTGCGCGACCGTGACGACCCGATGGTGGTCCAAGCGTTGCCTCACATGGAGAGCGACATCGAGCGCTTGGAGCGCGTCGCGCATCGCTTTGAACGAATTGGCCGACCAGCGAAACGCGATCCGGTTGATGTGCACGACGTCGCCGAACAGGTCGTGAACTATTTTTCCAAACGTGTTCCCACACTGGCGCACGCAATTTCCATACGGCTTGACCATCGCGCCGACTCGAAAATGACCATCGCCGGCGACCGCGTGTTGCTGGAATGGGCGATTGAATCGCTGGTGAAAAATGCGATCGATGCGCTTGCCGGGCGGGGCGGCAACATTGTCGTCTCAGTGGAACCGGTATCGGGGAGCGGTATTCGAGTGCGCATCGCCGACGACGGACCAGGTATCCCGCGCGAACTGCGTCGGAAAATTTTCAATGCCGGTTTCACAACGAAAGAGAGTGGGTGGGGCATTGGCCTCGCCCTCACGCGCCGCATTATCGAAGAAAATCACGGCGGCCGGGTAACTCTGCAGCCCTCGGAGCATGGCGCGGTGTTTGACCTGATACTTCGCGGCTAACCAAACACCGGCCGCCCGCCATCAATCCAGCAGTGCCGCGATGACCGCTACCGAGCGCCGGCAATTTCCGATTCGACCGTCACGCGCAGAATACTCATGAAGTCCTGGGCGTTTGTGACGACGCCAATCGCCTGGTGCGTCCCCCGATCTTTGAGTTTGCTCACTAGAAACTCACTCGCATCGACACATATCGTCGGTAATTCAACAATGCCGCGCTGGCTGTCATCGTAGTACGCTGGCAACATGTTGCCAACTGCGATCGAATGGAGCGCTGTCGCAATCATCACGCACATTGTGGCCTGTTTGGTGTGCGCCCGCATGGCGTCCTGCGCGGCCACCGCGTCGGTGATGACCCCAGGCAGCGGGCCATCGTCGCGGATGGAGCCGCAAAGAACGAACGGCACATGTTCAATAGCGCACGCATGCATGATGCCGCCGGTGATTGTTCCATTCGTCACGGCCGCCTCGATCGAACCCGCGCGCCTCACCGCGTTGATTGCCCGCATGTGGGCCGAGTGGCCTCCGGCCGTCGGTTCGCCATTGCTGGTCATACCGAGCGTGGTACCGACGATGGCGGCCTCAATGTCATGGACGGCAACGGCATTGCCGGCGAGCAGGCCCTGGACGAATCCATTGCGAATGAACCAGACGAGATTGTCGCGAGCCCGCGAATGCACCAGGGCGGGGCCCGCAACCCAAAGCACGTGCCCCTCACGTTTTCGCTCTTCCACCAGGAGTTGCGCAATCTGCCGGTAGTCAATCGGTTTTTCGCGCGATACCTGACTGCTCATGAAATGGAAGTCACCGTGCGCCGCACCTTCGAATTGAAAGCCGTGCGCGTGGACGAGCACGCCTTCGCTCCCGTCCTCGGCCAGCCCAATAACCACCGCATCACCCCGCCCGACTCGCCGACCCTCACGAACCCAATACACACCATTCGCGTCGCGGACGAGACATCCGTCCATGCGCGGCTCTCGTGGCATAGTCCATTGACCGTCGGTGCCTTTCACATAAGTCGGTAGGTTGGTTGTCGCGAAAAAATTGTCAGGAAGCACACCGTCCGCGTCGACCACGGCCGTGGGCGCTGGTGGTGCCGACGACAGTATCGCAGACCGGAAATCCGGCGCGGCATACGTCGGTTCTGGCCGAAGCGCGCCGCTCATAGAATTCGCTGGCCGAACGCACTCAACAACAGCGCGGTCGCCACCTCGGCGGTGCGATTCCGTTCATCGAGCACGGGATTCACTTCAACCAAGTCGATCCCGAGGATCTTTCCGGAATCCGCCAGCATTTCCATCACGAGGTGCGCTTCGCGGTATGTCATGCCACCCGGAACTGCCGTGCCGACACCGGGCGCCGCGACCGGATCGACGGCGTCCATATCGAACGATACCCAAATGCCGGCCGTGCCCTTCGATGCGATGGCGATGGCTTCATCCATCACACCGCGGACACCGCGTTCGTCGAGGGCGCGCATCGTCAGCGTCGCCAGTTTCCACTTCGCCGTGTGTTCGCGCTCCGGCACATCGAGGTCGCGCGTGCCAACCAGCACCACGTGCTCGGCGTGGACCGAGGGCGTTTTCCCACCGATGCCCGCCAGGCCCTGATCGCCGTGCCCCAATAAATGGGCGAGCGGCATTCCATGCACATTGCCGGACCGCGATGATCCTGGCGTATGCAAATCCCCATGTGCGTCAATCCAGATTACGCCGATCTTCTCTCCTCTATCGGCAAAATGCGCCGACGCCCCGGCGATAGATCCGGCCGACAATGAATGGTCGCCCCCGAGTACCAACGGACGGGCACCGGCGCTCAGCGCAGATCGCGTTTCCGTCGCCACATTCGCGCACACCTCGGTGATCGCGCCAAGAAAACGCGCCCCGCGCTGCGCTCCGCGTTCAGCATCCTCGCGGAAAGGGACGGCAATGTTGCCCGCGTCTTCTACGGTGTGGCCGAGTCGCTCCAAGCGGGCGCGCAAATCGGTATAGCGGATGGCGAACGGGCCCATATCCACGCCACGACGACTGGCGCCAAGGTCCATCGGGACGCCGATAATGCGAATGGAAGTCATTTGTGAGCGTAGCGTGGTGTCGCCAATGAGGAAGGGCTCGTGCAAGACTATGCGCCAATACCGCCTCCTATGCGCGATATGCGGCCATTGATGAATGTTCTTGCTATGCGATGGTGCGTTCCGGTGAAGGAATTCTGAATCCCGAGTCGTCGGTGCTTCAAGGGGCGACGGTCGTTACTTTTGACCTATGTCCGTGTCGTCTCTCATCGCGCCTGCGCTGAATCCTGCCCAGAGCGAAGCCGTCGAACATTCCGAAGGTCCGCTGCTCGTCCTCGCCGGCGCCGGCTCGGGTAAGACTCGCGTGCTCACGGCGCGTCTTGCCCGCCTGATCCGCGACGGACATGCACGGGCCGATCAAATACTCGCCGTCACTTTCACCAATAAGGCGGCTGGGGAAATGCGGGAGCGTATCACCCGCCTTCTCGATGAAGCACCATCCGGTATGTGGGTCGGCACTTTCCATGCAATCGGGGCGAAACTACTGCGCGCCAATGCCGCGTTGGTCGGACGCAGTTCCGCCTTCACGATTTACGACGAAGACGACACGCTCGCCGTGATCAAGCGCTTGATGCAACGGCATCGGGTGTCTCCAAAAACATGGGCGCCTCGCGCGATCAGCTCGGCGATCTCGGACGCGCGCAACGCATTGGTGGCGCCCGCCGAGTACGCCACGCTTGCCCTGACGCCACTGGCCAAGGCCGTTGCGCCGATCTATGCCGATATGGATGATGCATTCCGGCTCGCCAATGCGGTGTCGTTCGATGATCTCCTGTGGCTCCCTGTTGAAATATTGCGGGCCAACGAAGACGTGCGACTGCGGTACGAACGGCGTTTCAAATACGTCTTGGTGGATGAATATCAGGATACCAACCACGCCCAGTACGAATTCATTCGCCTACTCGCGTCGCGTCACGGCAACGTGGCCGTTGTCGGTGACGATGATCAGTCCATCTATGGATGGCGTGGCGCCGACGTCAGGAACATTCTCGATTTTGAGCGTGACTATCCGACGGCAAAAGTCGTGCGGCTGGAAGAGAACTATCGCTCGACCAAGGCCATCCTCGATCTCGCCAATGTTGTCATCGCCGAAAACACGGGTCGGCGCGGCAAGACGCTGCGGGCGACGCGGGAGGGCGGCGATCCTGTCACGCTGATTTCGGCGCTCGACGATCGCGACGAAGCCGACGCGATTGCCGATGAAATCGTCGCACGGCGTGCACGGTTAGGTGAGCCGCTAGGCGGCGTGGCGATTCTCTATCGTACCAATGCACAGAGCCGCACGTTTGAAGAGTCGTTCCGGCGTCGCGCCCTGCCATACCGAATGGTCGGTGCGGTGCGTTTCTACGATCGTCGCGAAATTAAGGATTTGGTGTCGTGGCTGCGACTCGTCGCGAACCCGTCCGATGACGAAGCGTTCCGCCGTGCCATCGCCGCGCCAAAGCGTGGCATCGGGGAAACAACGGTAGAGATGATCGCCATCGCTGCGGCTGACGCTGGTCTGCCGCTCCTTGAGGCGTGCCGTCGTCCGTCACTCACCGAAGCCGCGCGCGCCGGCACGCGCGAATCGATTCGCGAATTCGTCGGGCTCGTCGACCGTTTCGCTTTACTGGCCGCTGATGCGAGTGTGGATAAGATTCTTCTCGACATTGTCGCTGCCACCGGGTACGCCGCGGCACTCAAAGCCGAGGGGCCGGAAGGTCTGGAGCGACTGAACAATGTGGAAGAGCTCGTACGAAGCGCCGTCGAGACGGTCATCGAAGACGGCGGGGAAGTCAGTCAGCGCCCGCTCGACGATTTTTTGCAGCGGGCCACACTCGTCGCCGGCCTCGATCAACTCGGTCCGGACGCCGATGCAATTACGATGATGACGCTGCACACGGCAAAGGGTCTCGAATTTCCGGTCGTGTTTATCAGCGGACTCGAAGACGGCTTGTTCCCCTTGAGCCGGACGTTCGACGACCCCGACGCGCTCGAAGAAGAGCGGCGCTTACTGTATGTGGGCATCACGCGCGCTGAGCGAAAATTGTATCTTTCTTGGGCGCGAAGCCGCCGGAGGAATGGCGAGATACTGCCGTCCAAAGCTTCGAGCTTTATCACTCCGGCAGCCGAGAAACTGTTCGAACAGCAGCCGACCATTCGCTTGCGGGCCAGCGGGCGCGCGGTGGCCAGTCCGATTCGCCCGCAGGCGGAGTGGGATGAAGAGGGGCCGCGCACCTGGCGTCGCGACGCGTCGCGCGAGCGCGCGGTGCAGATCGAGGAGATGTCGCAGGACACCCCGTCGTTCACTAAAGGCGAGCGTGTGCGTCACAAGACATTCGGAGGCGGTACGATCGCCGACCTGTCCGGCACCGGTCGCGACGCGAAGGTGACGGTGGACTTTGACGATGAAGCGGTGGGGCGAAAGCGGCTCGTCGTCGCGTTCGCTGGACTTGAACGAGGGTTCGAATAATGGCGGTTTCGAAAGATGATGTTCGGCACATTGCCAGCCTCGCACGTATCGGTGTGCCTGAAGAGCGGCTCGATGATCTCGCGAAAGAGTTGAGTGGCATCCTCGGACAGATGGAAGTGTTGGAACGGGTCGCCAGTGCCGGCGCCGCCGCTGCGGCCGACGCAGTGCGAGCAGGGATGCCATTGCGGACCGACGAGCGTCCGAGCATCGCGCTGCAACATCCGCGCGAATCATTCGCTCCGGCAATGAAGTACGGCTTCTTTCTGGTGCCGCGCTTGGCGACACACGAGGATGCTGGAGAGGCATCATGAGCGTCACGTTACTCGCGAGCAGTGCGGCAGCAATCGCGGCTGCCGTTCAAAACGGTTCGGCCACTGCAGAAAATATGGTGGAGGCGAGTTTTGACCGTGCCCGCGAGGTCGATGTCGGCCCATCCGGATTGAACTGCATCCTCTCGGCGGATATCAACGCTGCCCGCAGCGCCGCGAGTACGGCCACGAAATCCGGTGCGTTAGCCGGTGTTCCCGTCGTGCTGAAAGACAACATCGCCACGCCGACACTGTTCACGTCATGTGGGTCGCGCATCCTTGAAGGGTACATCAGTCCGTACGAAGCCACCGTCGCGCGAAAACTCCGTGAAGCCGGAGCTGTGCTGGTCGGAAAGTCGAACATGGACGAGTTCGCCATGGGATCGTCGACCGAGCACAGCGCGTTCGGGACATCGCGCAATCCGTTGGATCGTTCGCGCGTGCCGGGCGGATCGTCTGGCGGATCGGCGGCCGCCGTCGCCGCGGGCGTTGTGCCTATTGCACTCGGCTCCGAGACCGGTGGATCGGTTCGTCAACCCGCGGCGTTCTGTGGCATCGTTGGCGTGAAGCCGACGTATGGCCGGATCAGCCGCTTCGGGCTCGTGGCGTTTGCGTCTTCGCTCGACAACATCGGTGTTTTCGGCCGCACGGTGGACGATGCGGCCCGCACCATGGAAGTTATTTCAGGCGATGATACGGCCTTGGACGCGACATCAGTGGCGAGCGCGGTGCCGAAGTACTCGGGTCACGCTGGCGACCTCAAGGGGATCGTCATCGGCAAGCCGAAGGAATATTTTCCGCTGTCGCTCCCTGCGGCGACCCGCGAGCGCACCGACCGGGCCTTCGAAGCGTTGCGGGCCCGTGGCGCCGAGATTCGCGACGTCTCCTTGCCTCATACCGATTACGCAATTCCGGTCTACTATATCATTGCACCCGCCGAGTGTTCGGCGAACCTCGCACGATTCGATGGCGTCCGCTACGGTCTTCGTATCGAAGGCGAAGGGATGCGCGCCATGTATGAAGCCACACGCTCGCAGGGCTTCGGTGCCGAAGTCACGCGGCGCATTTTGCTCGGTACCTATGTGCTCAGTGCCGGCTACTACGACGCGTATTACAAGAAGGCCATGGAAGTGCGTGAGCTGATCCGTCATGATTTCACCAAAGTGTTTGCCGCCGGTGTGCATGCGTTATTCACTCCGACCACGCCAACAACGGCATTCAAGATCGGCGCCATTTCCGATCCGTACGAGATGTACCTGAGTGACATTTTTACCGTGACCGCAAATCTCGCAGAGGTGCCGGCGATGTCACAGCCGATCGGTCGCATAGACGGACTGCCCATAGGCGGGCAACTCATTGCCGCGAGATTCGACGAAGCGACGATGTTTCGCATCGCATACGCGCTCGAGGCCGAGCTTGGTGCTGAGGCGCACGTATGAGCCACGAACGCTACGAGATGGTCATCGGTCTTGAAGTGCACGTACAGCTCAAGACGCGTACGAAAGCGTTCTGCCGGTGCTCAACCAATTTCGGTGATGCGCCCAACGAGAACACCTGTCCGGTTTGCCTCGCATTGCCAGGAGCACTGCCGGTATTGAATGAGCGCGCCGTTGAGTTGGCCTTGCGGGCGGCGCTCGCCGTCGGGTGCACCGTGCACGAGCGGTCGATTTTCGCGCGGAAGAATTATTTTTATCCCGATCTGCCGAAGGGCTATCAGATTTCCCAGTTCGATAAGCCACTGGCCGAGCGAGGCGCAATTCAGATCGGCCCGAATCACATGATTGGCATCACACGCATTCATATGGAAGAGGATGCGGGCAAGTCAGTGCATGACCGTTTTCCCGGCTTTACTGCGATCGATTTAAACCGGTCCGGAGTGCCATTGATTGAAATTGTCAGCGAGCCGGAGATGCGAAGTAGCGCCGAGGCCGGAGCCTACCTTCGGGCGCTCCGCGAAATATTACTGTATGCCGAAGTCTCCGATTGTTCCATGGAAGAGGGAAGTCTGCGGGTCGACGCCAACGTCAGCGCACGGTTGCACGGCGAGACTGAGCTCCGCACGCGTACCGAAATCAAGAACCTGAACTCATTCTCCAACGTCGAGCGGGCGCTCGAACTTGAGTTCATTCGGCATTGTGCCGTCCACGATGCGGGCGGCGAGGTCGTCCAGCAAACGATGTTGTTCGACGCGCACAAGAACGAAGTACGGGGCTCGCGTTCAAAAGAAGGGAGTCACGACTATCGGTATTTTCCGGAACCCGATCTTCCACCACTGGTACTTGCCGCGGTGGATATCGAGCGGGTGAAGGCGTCTCTGCCGGAATTGCCGGCAGCACGTCGGGCCCGACTCGCCTCGGAATACGCCCTCAGTGCTGCCGATGCTGACGTGCTGACTGCCAGTCGCGCCGTGGGGGACTACTTCGAATCCGTCGCGCGCGCCGCAGGCGACGGGAAACTTGCCGCGAATTGGGTGATGGGAGAGGTGCTTGCAACGCTGAACGAAACGGGAGGCGACATCACCGCCTTCACCGTGCAGGCGCCACAACTTGCCGAATTAATTTCATTGGTCAAAGGTGGGACCCTCAGTCACACCGCGGCCAAGACCGTGTTTGCAACGTTGCGGTCCGAGGGCGGAAGTCCGAAAGCCATCGCCGAGCGGGACGGCCTGCTACAGGTGGGCGACGATTCAGCGCTCGTGGCCTGGATCGATGAGGTCTGGGCTGAGCATCCGGATGAAGGGGCCAGATTCAGTGCCGGCGAAATTAAACTGCAAGGGGTGCTCGTCGGCTTCGTGATGAAAAAATCGAAGGGCCGCGCCGATCCGAAAAAGGTGAATCAGCTCTTGGCGGCGCGCGCCGGCAAATAAAGCGGCGCGTTGAGTTGCTGTGCAAACGTGAGCCGCGTCTCGGGCAATCCAAAATGCTCGGTGGCGGTGGCCGTCACTTGTGCGTCACCACCGTCGCGGAGCGCCGTGCGCCGAATTTGTTTGGCGCTTCGTAGTGCGCGGTCGCCCGATGGATCGAGGGCGTAGGCATCCGACGCCACATCGCGTGAGAGAAAATCCATCACAAAATCGAACGAGCGCGCGAGATAATTGCCGACGATCCGTTCCTCGAGATCCCATCGGCTGTTTTCCGCTAGCAGCCCAAAAATCCGCTGCCAGCTTTCGGTGTCGGTCACATACACCATCCCGCGAAATATCTTCCGGTTGGTTGGCGTGCTGAATATCGTCGGACTGAGAATGCGGTCGAGGTGTTCGTCACTGCGCGAATGGTCGAGCATGACGATCTCGTGCGCCCGACGCGGAAAGAGCGGCAGTAAATGTGTTTCGAACCGGCTCTCCCAATAACTGTGCCCCAGCGCGCTCGTGCTCGAGGTGACGGCGAGTTGATGCGGCACGAAATAGTTATGGGCAATCGCGTCGGCGGCAAGATGCGCCAAGTACCCATACGCAAAAGCCCGGAGCGGCTCCTCCTTGGCGCGGTCGAGAATTTCCGCTCCCACGTGCCACGAATGACAGTGCCGACCGAATCGTGCGTATTTCTTGGCGATACTCGTATCCGCCGCAATCGAGCCGTACAGGAAATCCCGCGGATGCGCCTGCAACAACGCCGCCAATGCCGGGGGGAGCAGGGCGGCCGAACGGAGCACGGCCTCGCCAAGCAGGATGTGCGTACCCGGGGTCCATGCCCACGCATTAGACGGAAGCAGTGCCACGAGCAACACCGCTGTCACAACGACCCCGGTCAGTGCCATCGTGCGACGCATCGTTCGCCTGCTGGACTGCCTAGTCCAGATCACTCGTTTCTTCGCGCGAGCGCCGGACGCGGCGCTGTTTCCTCGTCTCAAGCTCGGGTGCTTCGGCCTTGGCTTCAATCTCGAGGTCATCGTCGGCATCGCGCTTTTTGTTGCGGAGCCGATCTTTGCGCTTTTTCCGCCGATCGCGGAGCGCTCTCGCGCCCCACGCCAGCCCTTTGATCGTCGTGCCGGCAATATCCACGACCGAATCCGCCGTATGGTGCACTTTGCCCAGTAAATCGGTGAAATCGTCCACACGGTCGGCGAGATTGCCGACGGTCTCGCGCACACGTGCGCTAGTCTCGTGGATCGCGTCATGCATGGTCGCGACGTCGTCGCGGATCAAGTCAGAGGTCTGCTTAACGCTCTGGCTTGCTGCCGTCGCCTGTAGCAACAGCGGTCTCAGTTCGAGCGACAGGGCGTTCAACTTCGCCCCGACGGCCGTGAGCGATCGCCGCATCCAGATCAGCGCAACTAACAGCGCAACGACCAAGACGACCGTCAATAGTGACGTGATGCCGGACGCGACGAATACGACTTGTTCGAATGTGGTCCGAATCGGCGGCAGCGGTCGCACCAGTAAGGTGTCGCGCGCACCGGCCGCAGCTTGAAAAAGCCACTGTGCCGCTGAAGCCGTGAGAATCGTCATAACTGATCGTAGACAGCGCGGCGCGCAGGGTCAAGCAAGATACCGAAGAACTTGCTGTGCACTTCGCTAACGGGCATCCTTCAGGAGCCCGCGACGTCCGTTTCCCGATTCCAATACTATGTCTGCCGTCCAATTCATCGTTGAGGGAGGCCGTCGCCTCTCCGGAACCATTCGCCCGAGCGGCAACAAGAATGCCGCCCTCCCGATCGTCGCCGCGTCGTTGCTCTCCGAGCATCCGGTAACGCTCGAGAACGTTCCGCGCATTCGTGACATCGAAACGCTGGTGGATCTCATTAAAACCACGGGCGTGCAGGCCGAATGGAAAGGACGCAACACACTCTACATCCATGCGAAAACGGTCAATGCCACATCGCTTGATGCGACAATGTGCGCTCGCATACGGGCGTCGATCTTGCTAGCCGCTCCGCTGCTGGCGCGGTGTGGACGAGTGGAGTTGTCGCCGCCAGGTGGCGATGTGATCGGTCGTCGCCGGCTCGACACGCACTTTCTCGCGCTCGCCGAGCTCGGCGCCACGCATGAGTTTACCGACCGTATTTCCTTCAGTACGAAGGGGCTTCGAGGCGCCGACGTTTTTCTCGACGAACCAAGCGTGACCGGAACCGAAAATGCCGTGATGGCGGCCGTCGCGGCGATGGGAACCACCACCCTTCGCAATGCGGCAAGTGAGCCGCACGTCCAGGACTTGTGCCGGTTTCTCGTCGCGCTCGGCGCAAAGATTCAGGGGATTGGCACCAATCTGCTGACCATTCATGGTGGAGCGCCGCTCACCGGCGGAACGCACGAGATCGGCCCTGATCACATCGAAGTGGGATCCTTCATTGGCCTAGCCGCGGTGACTCGTTCCGAGTTGCGGATTGAACGTGCCGGTGTGGAGCACCTCCGCTCGATTCGGCTCGGCTTTGAGCGCTTGGGTATTGCGACGCGTGCCGAGGGTGATGATCTGATTGTGCCAGCAGCGCAGGACATGGAAATCCAAAGTGACCTTGGCGGGCACGTGCCAAAGCTCGAAGATCAGCCGTGGCCGGCATTCCCCGCGGACGTGATGTCAATTGCGATTGTTGCGGCTACGCAATGCAAAGGCATCATCCTGATGCATGAAAAAATGTTCGAGTCGCGGATGTTTTTCGTTGACAAGCTGGTTGGCATGGGCGCGCGAATTGTCCTGTGTGATCCCCACCGGGCACTCGTCGCCGGGCCCAGCGAACTGCGCGGCGCGACGGTGGAAAGTCCGGATATTCGCGCCGGCATGGCGATGCTCATTGCCGCCCTATGTGCGAAGGGAACCAGCACGATCAACAACGTCGGCCAGATCGATCGCGGTTACGAGCGCATTGACGAACGTCTTAACGCACTCGGTGCCAATATCCGGCGCGTTGAGGAAGGCCGCGCGTGACCGCCGCGGAGCCGGAACAACTTCCGCTCCGCGAGCCGATTGACGACTTCGCCGCGTTCGGCATCTCGGCGTTTGTTACCACCCGTGCGGCCGGCGATTACGGGCTTGTCGAGCCCGTGCCCGACACCCGCGCTTTGGGGCGCTGGCAGGAGTTGCGTCATGAACTCAATGCGAGCATCCCGCCCGTGCGGATGCTTGCCAGCGCAAGGCAGGTGCATGGAACCACGATGGTTGAACATGCAGACTGTACGCCGGGCTGGCTCCGAGTGGAGAACGCCGATGGTCATGTTGCATTGTCGCGCGGCATTGCCCTGGCCGTAACGGTTGCGGATTGTGTTCCAGTGTTTATTGCCCACCCGTCGGGCGCAATCGCGCTATTGCATGCCGGGTGGCGCGGCACCGCTGCCGGGTTTGTGCGAAAGGCGTTGGCACGACTCCGTGCACTGAACCTTGAGTCTGCCGACCTTGCGATTTACCTCGGTCCGGCGATTTGTGGCCGCTGCTACGAGGTGAACCCCGACGTTTTTGAACAGCTCACGGGATGGCAAACCGTCCGGCATCGGCACGTTGACCTGCGGGCGTTGCTGGCCGAGCAGGCAAAGGAGGCCGGCGTGCGTCGCGTGAGTGCGAGTCCGTTCTGTACGCGCTGCGACAACGACCGGTTTTTCTCGCATCGAGCCGGAGATGCAGGCCGGCAAATCGGAGTGATTGTCGCACCATAGCCAGCAACGTGCTGCATCGTCACGTGACCACCGCGGCGGGAACCGTCGCAAGGATCAGAATGAAAATCAATTCCGCAGACTTCCGAGTGCGTGAAGGCGATATGGTAAATCTTCGCCAATGGCCGACGAAGGTGAAGCCTGTGTACGCGTCGAAGGACGATTACCATGTGCTTCAAGCCGATCACGTTGCGCAACTGAGTGCGCAGCAACAGCTCCTCTATGCCTCCAATCGCTATGCGGTGCTTTTGATATTTCAGGCGATGGACGCGGCGGGAAAAGATGGTGCTATTAAACACGTCATGTCCGGGGTGAATCCTCAGGGCTGTCAGGTATTCAGTTTCAAACATCCCAATCCCACAGAGTTGCAGCATGATTTTCTCTGGCGCACGACGCGCAATCTTCCGGAGCGCGGACGCATCGGAATCTTCAACCGGTCGTATTACGAAGAAGTGTTGATTGCCCGAGTTCACCCGGAGATTCTCCGCAGCGAATGGCTGCCGGCGACACCCGATATGAAAGCGGTCTGGCATGAACGCTTTCGCTCTATCGTGGATTTGGAGAAGCATCTCGACGCCAATGGAACCCGAATTATCAAGTTCTATCTTCACGTCTCGAAAGAGGAGCAGCGCAAGCGACTGCTCGAGCGCATCGACACGCCAGAGAAAAACTGGAAGTTCAGCACCACGGATATTGAGGAGCGAAAGTTCTGGAATCAATACATGCACGCGTACGAGAGCTGCCTCAATGCCACGAGCACCAGTGAGGCGCCGTGGTACATCGTGCCGGCAGACGATAAGCGGAACGCCCGGTTGATCGTTTCGCGAATTCTGCTCGATACGTTCGCCAAACTGAAGATGGCGTACCCGAAAACCAATGCGGCGCGGCGACGGGAACTGCAGTCCATTCGCAAACAACTGACCAAGTGATCACGCAGGTCGAACCGCTTCGCCTCTCAGGTTGGCGAGCCGCGTCACGGACTACTCGATGAACCGCGCACGCTGCGCTGCCGACGGCAACGGGCACCTCTCATACTTCCCGAACACGCGATACCGTGCGCGAGCGAACTGCGCGTACGCTCCATTGCGTATTGGTTTGGGGATAAGTCGCAGCAGCGCCATTCCGCGCCAGCCATTGCCCAAGTAGCTCGTCAACCGGAGCACGGCGTCGAAACGTGTCGAGATGACTTCGGACCCAGTCACGGGGTTCGCCTCCACGAAAATTAGCGAATCGACGTCGCGGAGTTCGGGGTGGCGGGCCAACAGGGCACCGGCGAACACTCCTTGCAACGGAGTGAATCGTACTACGCCTCGGGTATCGTGTGCGAGCGCAAACTGCACGGCGCGGTTGCAATATTTGCACAGCCCGTCATAAATGAGGACCGGGGAGAGAATCGAAACGTTCGCGTCGGCATTGGACACAGCAAAAAGTTAACCGCAACCCACGCAACTCCGGGCTGTCCAGAGTGGTTCGTGTCCTTGACTGTCGTCCCGTCTCCCTCTATGATTAGGAGTCTGAGCGAAGTTTGAGGTCGCCAGCCGCGATGTGGGGGAAGGTCTCCCCACATTTTTTTGTCTGTGTTTGTCTTTGTTCAAGGCTGAGAACTAACGTGAAGCAAGCACTGGAACCGATTGTGGTTGCTGAACTTGAACCTCTCGGATACGAGTTGGTCGAACTGCGGGTTGGGGGAAGCAAAAGTCGCCCTGTCCTCGACGTTCGCATCGATCGCACAGACCTTGAGAAAGTGCAAGTCGGCGATTGTGAGAAGGCCTCTCGGGCGATCGAAGCAAAACTCGATCAACTGCCTGGCGTGATTGACGGTCGATACGTGCTGGAAGTGTCCTCTCCGGGAATGGAGCGCCCACTGCGCACGTTCGCCGAGTGGCGGCGGTTTGTCGGTCGTCGAGCGACGGTCACGAGTACGGAGCTTGCGATGCTTGGCGGTAGGGCAGATTTGGAAATTGTGTCGGTGCAGGGAGAGGGCGCAGATGAGCGAGTTGTGCTGCGCGATGTAAAAGGAAATGAGCACCATTTGGCGCTGGCGGATATCTCGGAAGCCCGCCTCGCGTTCCACTGGAAACCGTAGGAGTTTCTGATGGCTGGTTCGGCTGAAATTCTCACCGCGATTCGCGAACTCTCGACGCTCAAACAGATCGAGCGTAGTGAATTGCGCGAACTACTCCAAGACGGCATTCACGCCGCCGTGACCAAGAAGCACGGCCCCACCGTGCAGGCCGAAGTCGACATTGACGAAGACAAAGGCGAGATCCGCATTGTCCTGCTCAAGAATGTCGTCGAGACGGTCGAAGATCCGGCGCGCGACATCACGCTCGAAGAAGCGCGGTTCGAAGATCCCGATTATCAGATCGGCGACGTTATGGAAATCCCGGTCGACTTCGCCGAGTTTGGGCGGTCCGCCGTGCAGGCAGCGAAACAGCGCATCATTCAGCGCGTCCGCGAAGGCGAACGCACAAAAATCCGTGACGAGTTCAACTCGCGCGTGGGCGATCTGCTCTCTGGCGAAATTCAGCAGATCGAACGCGGCAAGATTGTCGTGATGCTCAATAAGTTCCGCGAAGCCGAAGCAATCATTCCGTATCGCGAGCAGAATCACCGCGAAGATTACAAGCAGGGCGAGCCGATTCGCGCCGTGCTCAAGAAAATCGAAGAGACGCCAAAAGGCCCTCGCCTCGTGCTTTCACGCGGCGACGCAATGTTCGTCAAGGCACTGTTCAAACTCGAGGTGCCGGAGATTCAGCAGGGTATCGTCGAGATCAAGGCGTCGAGCCGTGAAGTCGGCAGTCGCACCAAGATTGCCGTGATTTCCAAGGACGATTCGATCGATCCAGTAGGCGCCTGCGTTGGACTTAAGGGTTCACGCGTGCAGGCGGTCGTTCAGGAGCTTGGCGGTGAGCGCATTGACATTGTTCCGTGGTCGAGTGATCCGGAGCGATTCGCGAAGCTTGCGCTCGCACCGGCGAAAGTTGCCCGCGTCTTCAGCGATGCGGCAACGAAAACGATTCAGGCCGTCGTGGACGAAGACCAGCTCTCGCTGGCGATCGGCCGCAACGGACAGAACGTGCGGCTGGCGTCGGAAATCACGGAATGGAAAATCGACTTGTATTCGAGCCGTGAGTGGCTCGAACGAGGCGGCGACGTTCCGCTTTTTGCGCCATTGCCGGAAGAGCCGGAAGCGGACGAAGCGGCCGATGTCAGACTGTCCGACATCGAAGGGCTGCCGCCGGGAACGGTCGCGGTGCTCGAGTCTGGCGGTTACAAGACGTTGAACGACATCATCGACTTGGAGCGCGAGGATTTCCTCAAGCTCCCCGGCATCGCGCCGGAAGAAGCCGATCGCATCATGAAATTAATCGACGAATTGACGGACGATGGCAATGACGCGGCCGCCGACGTGCTGCCCGCAGATGTCGGCAAAAACGATAGTCCGGCTGCGTCAGACGTCAAGTGATTGCCGCCGCCGTCGAGCAACGCCTCCTCGGATTGATCGGCATTGGGTTGCGTGGACGGTTGGTGGTCGTGGGAGTGGATCGGGTACGTGAGGCTGCGGGCAAGGGAACACTGTTGCTTGCCTTTGTGGCTGTTGACGCATCGAAGAACAGTTTGAACAAGATCGTGCCGTTGCTGGAAGCCAAGAAAGTGCGAACGATTGACGTTCAGTCCGCTGCGACGTTGGGCGGTGCAGTAAATCGGGAAGCGACGACGGTGATTGGCATCGTCGACGCGCATTTGGCGAAAGGGATGTGCAGCATTCTCGATGCATCAGTGGTGCGCGCGTAAGAGCAAAAGAGCAAAAGAGAAAAAGAGAAAAATAAGAACGCAAAGGGGAAAACGTTTTGACCAAGCTTCGGGTTCACGATTTAGCGGCCGAATTCGGTATTCCAAGCGACGAAGTGATCACTATGCTTCGGGCGCTCGACGTCGTCGTCCGCAGTCACTTGAGCCAACTCACCGACGACCAGATCGCCCGCGCCCGCGCGCGTTGGGAGCGCGAGAAGCGCGCCCGGGTTGCGAAGTCGACTGCGGCGGCTGCACCGGCGCGACGTCGGCGTACCTCTGCGGCATCCGATGCCGTCATCGAGGAAACGTCGGCGGCATCAGCAAAGCCGAAGAGCTCCAAGAGCAAGGCCAAGGGCAAGGCCGAGCCGGAACCGGCGCCTGCGCCCGAACCGGAAGCGAAAACCACCACCCGTCGGCGTAAGATCGACTTGCCGCCAGTGGTCGAAGAATCCATCGCTCCGATTGTTCCGGTCGTTGCAGCACCGTCTGAACCCGTCGTAGAAGCGCCAGTCGCTAGGCGCCCACAAGAGCCAGTAATCGAAGCCGCGCCGAAACCGGTCGCCGAGTCCGTGCCGGCACGCCCGACGCCGCCACCCGCTCCGCCGGCTGCGCCCGTCGCGCCGCCGGTGCAGATGACGACCTACTCGTCCGAGCCCAGTTACGCCGATCGTCCGCGTCCGCGATCCGTAGTCCCGGCCGCGCCGCGTCAACGCCCGGGCGGTTCGCCCGGCAGCAACTTGCCGTTCCCGCCGCGTCCAGTGGCTTCGGCCACGCCAGGCAGTGGGAGTGGCGGCGGTGTGTCACGGCGTGACGATCGTCGGCCGAACATGGGCAGCAGTGTTGGCACTGGTGCGCCGAGCTCCGGCCCGCGTCGCAAGAAGGGCAAGCGCGGTCAGGTCGATCAAGAAGCCGTGTCGGCGAACATCTCGCGCACCATGCGCCAGATGGGCGGGCCTGGCCCGAAACGTCGCGGCATGCGTGACGACGGCTCGCGCGAAGAACTCGAGGCGCAACGCGCCGAGATGGCGGAGCGCGAGAAAAAACTTGTCCGCGTCAACGAATTCATTACCGTGAGCGAACTGGCCGACATCCTGAAGATTCCGGCCACGCAGATTGTCTCGTTCGCATTCAAAAATCTCGGGTTGATGGTCACGATCAACCAGCGTCTCGATTTTGACCAGATCGAATTGATCGCCAGCGAATTCGGTTTTGCCGCGCAGCGCGAAGAAGAGTATGCTGCCGCTCCCACCGAGGTCGAAAAGGACGCGCCGGAGACGCTCAAGTCGCGCCCATCGGTCGTCACGATCATGGGTCACGTCGATCACGGCAAGACGTCGTTGCTCGACTTCATCCGCAAAGCAAACGTTGTGGCCGGCGAAGCCGGTGGCATCACCCAGCACATCGGCGCGTACCATGTCACCACGCCGGGCGGGAAGATGGTCACGTTCCTCGATACGCCGGGCCATGAAGCGTTCACGGCCATGCGTGCGCGTGGCGCCCAAGTCACGGACATCGTTGTACTAGTCGTCGCGGCCGACGACTCGATCATGCCGCAAACCATCGAAGCAATCTCGCATGCCAAGAATGCCGGCGTGCCGATTATCGTCGCCATCAATAAAATTGACCTGCCCTCAGCGAACGTGATGAAAGTGAAGCAGGAGTTGCTGAACTACGGTGTGGTGCTCGAAGAGTTCGGCGGCCAGGTCTTGCATTCCGAGATCTCCGCGAAGAAGGGCACGAATGTCAACACGCTGATCGATCAGATTCTGCTGCAAGCCGAAATTCTCGACCTCAAAGCGAATCCGGATCGCCGTGCCGCAGGTTCCGTCGTCGAAGCTCAGCTCGACGCCGGCAAAGGCCCGGTGGCTACGATTCTCGTACAGAACGGGACACTCCACGTCGGAGATGATTTCATCTGTGGCCTGTTCTCCGGTCGCGTGCGCGCGTTGCTCGACGAACGCGGCAAGCCGGTCAAATCGGCCGGCCCGGCGATTCCGGTGCAGGTGCTCGGCATGGTTGGCGTCCCGATGGCCGGCGATCAGTTTCTCGTCGTTGAAGATTCCGCCGAAGCGCGTGACATTGCGCAACGCCGCGAACGCCTCGACCGCGAAGCGAAGAGTCGCCGCACCAGCAAAGGCGCGGTGTCACTTGAAGATTTTATGGCGCATGCCGCGGCTGGCGAGAAGCGCACGCTCAAGTTGCTCATCAAGGCTGATCAAGGTGGTCCGGCCGAAGCGCTGGCCGATGCACTCTCACACCTGTCGAACGCCGAGGTACAGGTTGAAGTGATTCAACGTGGCGTTGGCGCGGTAACCGAGGGCGATATCCTGCTCGCCAAGGCGGCCGGCGCGATCATCATTGGCTTCCATGTGCGCCCAGACAATAAGGCTCGCTCGGCGGCCGAACGTGAAGGCGTGGACATCAAGTTGTATAAAATTATTTATGAAGCGGTCGCGGATGTGCGCGCGGCGCTCGAGGGCATGCTCCGCCCGGATGAAAAAGAAATCATATCCGGCGAGGCCGAAGTGCGCGAGACGTTCAAGGTATCGAAGATTGGCACGATTGCCGGTTGCATTGTGCGCAGCGGTATCATGACCCGTCAGGGCCGCGTCCGGGTGATTCGCGATGGTGCGGAAGTGTACGATGGCACGATCGGTTCGCTGCGCCGTTTCAAGGATGATGTGAAAGAAGTCAAGGACGGGTTCGAGTGCGGCATCGGCATTGAAAATTTCAACGATGTCAAAGTCGGCGACATGTTCGAATGTTACCGTCGCGAATCCGTAGCGCGCACGCTCGACTCACCTGCGGCGACATAATTCGTCATGCCGCAGCGCGATACCCGTCGTCCTGATCGCGTCGCCGAGGCGGTCCGCGAAGAAGTCGCCGCATTTCTTGCCACGGGTGTGAAGGATCCGCGCGTCGTAGGGCTCGTCACGGTTACAGCAGTCGAGATGACGCGCGACTTGGGTGCGGCCATCATCTATGTCAGCATTTACGGCACCACCGACGAAGAGCGTGAGCGCACTATGACCGGATTGCAAAGCGTCGCACTCGGCCTTCGCGGCCGCGTGGGGCGTGCCCTCAAGTTGCGCGTCGCGCCGCATATTAATTTCAAGCAAGACGAAAGTATCGCTCGCGCGGCGCGTATTGAAACTTTGCTCAGCGGGCTCCGCCCGGCGACCGATGCCGGGCCGGAAGAAACACACGCACCCGATACCACCGACGACGACGGGCGCTGACGGCGTCCTGCTCGTCGACAAACCGGCCGGCGTTTCGTCACATGACGTCGTCGCGTTGGCGCGACGATCATTCTCAGAAAAACGCATCGGGCATGGCGGCACACTGGACCCTTTCGCCACCGGCCTGCTCGTGCTGTTTGCCGGGCGCGCGACGCGCCTAATCCAGTACGTGCACGACGATCCCAAGCGATACGAAGCGCAGCTACAATTTGGCGCCGAGACCGACACCGACGATTTGCAGGGAACGGCGGTCCGGAGTGCGCCACTACCTTCGCGCGCCGCCCTGGAAGCCGTGCTACCGTCGTTTATCGGCGAGATCGACCAGGTTCCATCGTCGTATTCGGCGAAACGTATAGACGGCCAACGCGCCTACGATCTCGCGCGCAAAGGCATCGCGGTCGAGCTGGCTCCAGTGCGAATTACGATTCACGAGCTGCGCCTCTATGATTTTGAAGGCACAGCAGACGCCGTGACCGCGTGCCGCCTGTATGTCTCGTGCGGTGGCGGGACATACGTCCGCGCATTGGCCCGTGATCTCGCGGTCGCCGTCGGAAGTGCGGCGCATCTCATCGCGCTTCGGCGGACGCAAGCCGGGATTTTTTCCGTCATCGGAGCCGCTACCCTCGAAGATCTGCGGGAAAAGCGCGCCGTTTTGGCACCGCCGTTGGCGGCGCTGAGTGGCTATCTGCAGCAGACCGTCACGGATGACGAAATTGCGCTAGTCACTCGCGGGATTGATGTGGAGGCGCGCGAGCCAGGCCAATTCGCGGCGCTCGTTGACAAATCATTGCCCGGTGCGCTCATCGCGTTTGCCGAGCGGCGTGCGTCGGAGCTCGGCGACCGATGGCAGCCGCGTGTCGTGATGCGTGAGGTGCCGCCAAAGTGAACGCCGGTTATGACAGTGGGCTGCCACCGGACACCAGGGGCACTGTGCTCACGGTCGGTAGTTTCGATGGTGTGCACCGTGGTCATCGTTTGGTGCTGGACCGCCTTGCGGTGCGGGCCCGCGAAACCGGTTTTCGGAGCGTACTGGTCACCTTCGCTCCCCATCCGCTTGACGTGGTGAATCCGGCTGCGTCGCCCCTGCTCTTGACCACCGGCGACGAAAAAACCGAAGCACTGGTGGAAAGCGGACTCGACTATACGGTTGTGGTTCCGTTCACGCGGACCCTCGCCGCATATGACGCCCCGCAGTTTGTGGACGAAGTGTTGCGGCGCCGCTTTGGAATGACCGAGTTGTTGGTGGGATACGATCACGGATTCGGCCGCGGTCGCACGGGTGACGCGGACGTCCTCAAGACGCTCGGCGCCGAGCGCGGATTTCACGTGACGGTCGTGCCGCCGGTTGCTGGCAGCGATGGCCGCCCGATTTCGTCAACGGCCGTTCGCCGAGCCGTTGCGGGCGGCGATTTGGCGCGCGCTGCCGACGGCCTTGCCCGTAACTATTCGATGAGTGGTGTGGTCGTCCGCGGCGCCGGGCGAGGCCGACTACTCGGATTTCGCACGCTGAATATCGCGTCACCATCGCCACGGAAACTGTTGCCACCTGAAGGTGTGTACGCCATTCGCGCGCATACGCCTTCAGGCACCTTCGATGGCATGCTGAACCTGGGGCCGCGCCCGACGTTCGGAGAAATGGCCACAACGATTGAGGCGCATGTGTTCGACGCAGACGGTGACTGGTACGGCAGTCGAGTGCGCATCGATTTCATCGGTCGGTTGCGGGAGACGCGAAAGTTTGCCGATGCCGCAGCATTGATGCAGCAACTCGCGACCGACGAAGCCGTCGCCAGGGTCGTCATCGGCCGAGTCCGGGCCGGACTGCGATGACGGTCCAACTCCTTGTGACAGCGGCAGATTGCTTGACCCGGCCCTGTCATTCGGCTATTCTTTCAGGCTCCGATAAAACAGATCAACCATCAACTTTCCCGGCTTCGGAATGTCGAATCTGAAGTACCGAATCATTACGATTGTCGCCCTCGTGCTCGCGTCCATTTGGACGCTGTTCCCGCGGACCACCGTCGAACGAGTGAAGCGCAACGGCGTGTTTGTGTACGATACCGTCAAGCGCATCCCACTCAAACGCGGACTCGACTTACAGGGCGGGATGCATCTGACGCTCGAGATTGACGAATCCAAGCAAGCCGTCGCCAATAAGAGCGACGCGCTTGATCGTGCGCTGAAGGTCGTCCGGACCCGCATCGACGAATTCGGTGTGTCCGAGCCCGTCGTCCAAAAAATTACCGGCTCCAACCGTTTGATTGTTGAATTGCCGGGCATTGACGACCAGCAGCGGGCGACCGACGTCGTCCAGAAGGCCGCGTTCCTGCAATTCCAAATCACAGACAAAACAGGTGCGCTCGATAAAGTCGTTCCGCGGCTAGACGGGATCGTCAAAGAACGGAAACTGGGCAAGACCGTACCCGACGTCCGGGGCGACAGCGCGAAGCAAGGCATTAAATCGCTGTTCACGCCGGGCGCTGATACGTCAAAAAAGAATGCAGCCGCCGATAGTGCGACGGCAACGAACGGTCCATTCTCGAAACTGGTTGTGCCTTCACAGTTGCCCGGCATGTATTACGTCGCGACGACTGATCAGGCCGAGATCGAGAGCTATCTGGCCAATCCCGATATTCAGGCGGCGCTTCCGCCTGGCAAGCAACTCAAATGGGGTTCTGACTCGGTGAGTTCGGGTGGCCGGACAATGCGTCCATTGTACGTACTGGACTCCCGGCCCATCATCACCGGCGAGTCGGTCACCGATGCCAAGCCCAATTCAATTCCCACGGAAGGCGTGGTAGTCGAGTTCCAGCTCAGCAACGAGGGCGGACGTAAATTCAAGAACGAAACTGCCAAACACGTAAACGACTACATGGCCATCGTCCTCGACGATCGCGTCATGAGTGCGCCAGTCATCCGCAGTGCGATCGGGTCGCGCGGACAGATCACGATGGGCGGCGGTTCGCTCGCCGCGGCTCAGGATCTCGCCATCGTTCTCCGGGCCGGTGCACTTCCAGTGCCGCTCAAGATTGTGGAGATTCGCAATATCGGAGCAAGCCTTGGTCAGGATTCTGTCAACAAAGGCATTCTCGCTGGCGTGATTGCCATTGCGCTGGTCGTAATAATCATGATTGGCTATTACCGGTTTGCCGGCGTACTCGCCGTGTGTGGCCTCACGCTGTATCTGCTGTACACGCTGGCCGCGCTCTCCGGGTTCGGTGCCGTGCTGACGCTGCCTGGCCTCGCCGGGTTTGTGCTCTCCATCGGTATCGCCGTAGATGCGAACGTGCTGATTTTCGAACGCATTCGTGAAGAACTGGTGCATGGCAAGTCCGTGCGCACGGCGATCGACGAAGGCTTTCGCCACGCGATGAGCGCGATTGTCGACTCCAACGTTTCGACGGCATTGACCGCCGTGGTGCTCTATCAGTATGGCACGGGTCCCGTGAAGGGCTTCGCGGTCACACTGCTCGCCGGTATCGCGGCCTCGATGGTCTCCTCGATCTTCGTCGTACGCACCTTCTTCCTAATCTGGCTCAACCGCAATCGCGCGGCTGAGACGTTGAGCATCTAATGCTGCGAATCCTCCACGACACCAAATACGATTTCATCCGCTGGTGGCGCACGGCCGTTGTGCTCACCGTCCTCTTCATTGCCTTCGGCTTGATATCCCTGGTCATCAAGGGCGGTTTCGAGTACAGCATTGAATTTACCGGCGGCACCTCAATGCAACTGGTGTTCAACAAGCCGCCCAATGTTGCAGCGCTCCGCACGGCCCTTGAGAACGGCAAGGTGAAGGAGCCGCAGATCCAACAGTTCGGCGACGACACGACCTATTCGGTTCGCGCCCAGGATGCGGGCACGGCCGGCGGTGCCGAAGTCGTGTCCCGTGAAGTCAATGCGGCAGTTGCCAGCGTCGTCGGGAAAGATGGCTTCCGTGTTGTCAGCACTGAGGCCGTCGGTCCGCGGGTGGGCAGTGAGCTGCGGCGCGGCGCGATCCTCGCCATTCTGATTTCGTTCGGCGTCACGCTGGCCTATCTCGCGTGGCGGTTCGAATGGCGCTTTGGTCTCGCCGCCGTCATTGCGACGGCGCACGATATTCTGACGACCATCGCGTTCATGAAGATCATGCACATGGAAATTTCGTTGACGATTATCGCGGCACTGTTGACCGTGATCGGGTATTCGCTAAACGATACGATTATTATTTTCGATCGAGTGCGCGAGAATCTGCGCAAGAACCGACGCGAAGCCCTCTACGACACACTCAACCGCGCCGTCAACGAAACGCTGCCGCGGTCTATCCTCACCCATGCGACGGCGCTCGCTGCGACGCTGGCCCTCCTCTTTTTCGCCGGCCCGGTGATTCGACCCTTTGCCTACGTGATGGCCTTCGGCATCATCACCGGTACCTTCAGCTCCATCTACGTAGCCTCACCGATTCTCCTCTGGATCGAAAGCAAATATCCGCGATCGACCGATCCGAAGGGCTCCAAGCCTTCGGCCACTGGAATGAGAGCCGCCAAGGCGGCGTAACCAAAGGAGAAAGCCCACTGCGCTTTCTCGATTCGCACGCCCATCTCGCCGATCCGGCTTTCGAGCCGGATCGGCGTGATGTTATAGACCGGGCATTCGGGGCA
>JANYBD010000190.1 GCA_025360995.1 Gemmatimonadota bacterium | reverse complement strand
TGTCGATGCTGCTATATTTCGAATGAGGTTACGGGCAAAATGCAGGCCGCCGGAGATGGAGCGATGGGGTGTAGCTCAATGGCAGAGCGCCGCACTGTTAATGCGGTGGTTGTAGGTTCGACTCCTACCGCCCCAGTCTGGGAATTACAAAAGGCAGAGATCGCACCTAGTGCGCGGTCTCTGCCTCTTGAATTTTTAACCGACCGTTTGTTGTGAAGCGCTACCGTTTCGCAAAAACCGAAGTCTTCCCCGTCCGGTCGAACGCAATCACATCGTAGGGATCTTTGCTATCACCCATTTCCATCCCCGGTGATCCGGTCACCATTCCCGGAACGGCCAAGCCGGTGATTTGCGGCTTTTGGTTCAACATTTTCTTTACTAGATCGGCAGGCACGTGCCCTTCCACTACATACGCGCCAACGAGCGCCGTGTGGCAGGATTGCAGCTTCTGCGGCACGCCAGCATTCTTTTTCACCGTCGTGAGATCATCCATATCGATGACTTTCACGGCAAATCCGGCGCCTTGCATATGGGTCACCCAGCTCTTGCAGCAACCACAGCTCGGTGATTTGTACACCGTCATCGGGATGGGCGCCGGGCCGATCATAGCGCGAGCGATGTGCGGTGCTGCCACTGTGCTGGCAGCCGCTCCAAGAATCACGCGAACAAATATCCTTCGTTCCATGGTTGCTCCGTTGCCTACTTAAGGCTGAATGCTCACTGGTGCCGTCCACACATTATTTGTACGATCAATATCCAGCAGGCGCTTGTCGGGATCGAGTTCGATTTTGACCGGCTTTTTACCGGCGAACTTATACACGCGAACATAACGCATCGTATTGGTGCTCCATACTTCAGCCGGATAGTTGTAGTCGGTGGTCGAGCCGTCGCTCATCGTAAAGCGGGCGCGAATCGGCAACACGCCACGTGCCCGGTTGGCATAGGCCACCGTCACGGTTGTGCTGTCACCCTTGGTAGCGACGGCGACGGTATCGAACGCCTGATCGAAGTGCGGGTTCTCAACGAACCACTCGCGGAAGAACCAGTCGAGTCGGCGGCCTCCAACATCTTCCATAGTGCGGAAAAAATCGGCGGGTGTGGGATGCTTGAAGGCCCAACGCGCCGTGTAGGTGCGAAACGCGTCGTCGAAGGCTTCTGGTCCGAGAATTTCTTCGCGCAACAGATCCAGACCAACGGCAGGTTTTACATATGCTGCGAGGCCAAGCAGCCCCGGATTTATTCGATCAGGTCCGACGATGATCGGTTTGTCGATATTGGCTCGCATGGCGCCTTCGACCTGACCGCGGTCGTTCTGGACGCGCTTCATGACATTGCCGCCTTCCGGATACCGGCGCGCTTCCGAGAAATAATTGATAAATGTGTTGAATCCCTCGTCCTGCCACATATAGGCCCGCTCGTTAGAGCCGACGATCATCGGATACCACATATGACCAATCTCGTGCGTCACCACGTTGTACAGATCTTCTTTCGTGCGGCTATGCGTTTCCATCGCGACCATCGGATATTCCATACCGCTGATGGGACCTTCGACGGCCGAGATATGCGGCCACGGGTATTGGAACCAGCGCTCGGAATATTCCTGAATTGACATCCGCGACATATCCGCAGCTTCACGCCAAAGATCCACGGCCGCTGGCCGGTAGTACGCGTAGGCCATGCTCTTCTTGTAGCTGGTCGCGTCCCATTGATATTCGGGTGACGCAGCCCAGACGGCGTCCCGCACTTGTATTGCGTGGAAGTGCCACGTGAGCATCCCTGTTTTCGTCGGGCGCGCAGTGCCACTCTTCAACTCATCAGCGGTGATGACCCGAATGACGGTGTCGGTTCTTGCGGCAGCAGCCAGTCGGGTAATCTGCGTGGCAGTGAGTACGTCCTTCGCGTTCGTGAGCCCGCCCGTCGCGGCGACGATATAGCCAGCCGGCACGGTGATCGAAAGATTGTAGTCACCATAGTCCAGGTAAAATTCGCCCTGACCCAGGTACGGCTCGGTATTCCAACCGCGGATGTCATCGTAGACGGACGCTCGCGGATACCACTGTGCTATTTCGAATAGGGCGCCATCACGGCCCATGCGATCGGCACCGTGTTCCGGCACGAGGAATCGATACGCCATTTCGATGATCGCGGTCTTGCCGGGAGCTAGCGGCTCGGCGAGATCGACCTTCATGGTCGTTTCATTGTCTCGGGTCTTGACCGCGACCTTCTTTGACTTGCCGGCCGCGGTCACGACTTGCTCGATGCGCGAAAACTTGAATCCACCTTCGAAATCTCGGGCACCAAAACGCGAATTCTGCGCGAAAATGTACGAGTTCAGCGAATTCGGGCGGAACGCATTCTGCTCCGTCTGCAGCCAAATGAAGGTAAGTGTGTCTGGTGAGTGGTTCGTGTAGCGCAATATTTCTTCGCCGCTCACTGCTTTCGCAGTCGTGTCGAGTGTGGCATGCAGATCGTAGTCCGCCCGGTTTTGCCAGTACTTTGGACCTGGAGCTCCGCTGGCCGTGCGGGTGGCTGATGGCGTTCCAAAAATCAACGGCGCGAATATGGATGTATCGCCGACGCCGGTGCGGTCGAACTTTGATGTTGCGGCAGGCTGCTGCGCCGCCAACGGAAGCGCCGCGACAAAAAGCGATAATGCAAAACGCGAGAATGAACGCACGAACATTCGTGTGCCTGCCATGATGAAAGGGTTGCGGCCCAACACGGGTGATCTCAACTGCGATGCATGCCAACGAGCGCCAATACAATCAACAGCGCCCATTGTGGCCCTTTATACCCGTCCGTACCGTCTTCGTACCACTCGCTAAAGGAATAGGCGCCGTCGCCCATACCGCCTCCGTCAATTGTAATAGGGGGAATGCCAAGACTCATCGGCAGGTTTGCGCCACCCGCCCCAGCGGGCGGATGCCGATCGTGTCGTATTGGACGCTGATTCGAGCCGTCGAAACCGGCCAACGGGCGTTCTCTGTTCGCATCGCGGCTGCCACGGCACTGCGAACCGCCGCGTCAAGCCGGTCGAGTTCCTCTGCCGACTCCGATCGCATATCCACATCCATTGCCGCGTTTCCGGCGATGGAGTTGACGGAAGTGCATATTTTGCGAGTGTTGAAGTAGGCGCCATTGCCCGCGCGCGGCCGTTCACAGAACCTATCAGAAAGGCGCAATAAATCCATTGAACATCGAATATCCGTGGTTTGCTCACTATGACGCGGGCGTGCCCCGCACGTTGGCGCCATATCCGGATCGCACTCTGCTCGATTACATCGTCGAGAGTACGCGCGAACGTCCAAACCATCCGGTGTTCTTATTTAAGGGTCGGGCGTTCACGCTAAGCGATCTTGAGCGGACCTCAGATGCATTTGCCGTCGCACTCGCGGCGATGGGTGTCGGGCGCGGGGACCGTGTGGGAATAATGCTGCCGAACTGTCCGCAGTTTTTTATCGCCGAACTTGCCGCGTGGAAACTGGGGGCAGTGGTCGCTCCGTTCAATCCGACGTATACAACAGAAGAGCTCGAGGGGCCTCTCAAAACCAGTGGTGCGATTGTGGTCATCGCATTGACGCCGTTTTATGAACGACTCAAAGCGGTGCAACAGCACACCGCGGTGCGCCGGGTTGTTACGACAAATATTAAGGAATATTTTCCGTCGGCATTGCGATTGCTCTTTACCCTGTTCGTCGAACGAAAAGGCGGTCACCGTATCATGCGTCGCGACGGCGACCTCGCACTGGACGCGTTGCTTCGCAAACATCGTGGCCAACGCCCAACGGCAGCACTACCGAAGCCAAGTGACTCTGCGCTCTTTCTGATGAGCGGAGGAACGACGGGCACACCGAAGTGCGTGGTTGGCGAGCATCACATGCTCGTCGCCACAGGACTGCAACTTGCGGCGTGGGTAAAAGGTTCACTGGCGCCTTGGGATGGCGTGTTCATGCTGCCGCTCCCGTTGTTTCATTCATACGGTGCCTGTGCGGCCCAGTCTCTGGCGTTCATAGGGAATCACCCAGTGGCGTTGGTACCGAACCCGCGTGATATCGACGATATCGTGAAAACCTTGAAAAAGGTTCGGCCGAGTGGTTTCGCCGGGGTGCCGACTCTGTACAACGCGATGCTCAATCATCCGGCGATCAAGGCGCGGAAGCTCGATCTATCGTCTGTCACGCTCTGGACGTCGGGTGCGGCACCATTGATGGCCGAAACGAAGCAGCGGTTTGAAACGATGAGTGGGCGGCGAATTATGGAGGGTTACTCGCTGACGGAGTCATTAATTGCTGCAACGGTTAATCCGTATCGCGGTGCGACGAAGCTCGGATCGGTCGGAATGCCGCTGCCGGATGTCGAAGTGCGCATCGTCTCCGTCGACAATGCGACCCAGGAAATGCCGATAGGCGAGAGTGGTGAGATATTGATGCGCGCGCCACAGATCATGTCACAGTACTGGCAGAACCCTGAGGAGACAGCGCGGATGGTCGTGACGAACGCCGCTGGCGAAACGTGGTTGCATACTGCTGATATCGGCTATCTCGATAGTGATGGATATCTCTTTGTGGTCGACCGGAAAAAAGATCTGATCAAGCCGAATGGTATGCAGGTGTGGCCGCGCGAACTCGAAGAAGCGATTGCGACGCATCCGGCGGTGCTGGAGGTTGGTGTGCGCGGATTTCCCGATGCGGCACATGGAGAGATCGCGGTGGCGTTTGTCGTCCTGCGCCCCGGAATGCACGCCACGCAGCAAGAGATCCGCGAATATTGCAAACAGCATCTCGCATACTACAAAGTTCCAACCAAAGTCATTTTTCGAACGGAACTTCCCAAATCACAAGTTGGAAAAGTGCTGCGGCGATTGCTCACGCTTGAGGATTTGCATGCGGCCTCGTAATACGTTTTCTGTTTTTCTATTCGCGATCATTGGCATCGTTGTGAGTTGCACGCCATATCGTGCGTCCGATCCGGCACCCGCGGCAAAGCAAACTGTGGTATTGATTTCCCTTGATGGTTTTCGATGGGATTATTTGGATCGCCCGGGCGCCGTGCATCTCCGGGCGCTGGCCGCTACCGGCGTGCGCGCTGAACGCATGGTGCCCGCCTTTCCATCAAAAACGTTTCCGAATCACTATTCGATCGTCACCGGACTCTACCCTGAACATCACGGGATTGTCGCAAATTCGATGCAAGATTCAGTGCTCGGACATTTTGCGATCGGTGACACCCCGGCAACGCGGGACGGTCGCTGGTGGTTCGGCGAGCCGATTTGGGTCACGGCGGAGAAGCAAGGCGTGCGCAGTGCTTCATACTTCTGGCCCGGTTCCGAAGCACTGATTGGTGGTGTGCGGCCAACGTGGTACAAAAAATATAATGGGACGGTGCCGAGGGCCGATCGCGTTCGCGCCGTGCTCGCCTGGCTGGCACTCCCTGCCGATAGTGCGCCCCGGATGATCACGGCGTATTTCAGCGACGCCGATGACGCCGGGCACAGCTACGGCCCTCTCTCAAGTCAGGTGGATTCCGCGATTGTTCGTGTTGATAGCGCGGTCGGTGCCATCGTTGACGGCATTGCCAAAATGGGACTCGCCGGAAAAGTGAATGTGATTGTCGTATCGGATCACGGGATGACCGAAATCAGCGGGGCGCGGTCAATCTTTCTGGATGACTATCTCTCGTTGGACAGTCTCGACGTGATCGATTGGACTCCGGTCGCTGCTATCGCTCCGAAACACGGGCGTGACAATTATGTCTACGCGAATCTTCACGGCGCGAATTCACATCTTGCCGTGTATCGCAAGGCTGACGTACCGTCGCGGTTCCATTTCAACGAAGGGCCCCGTATCACGGCGATTGTCGCGATCGCGGATGAAGGATGGACCATTACCACGCACCAGCGGGAAGAAAAGGCATCGCGAGCGCCTCGCGGCGGTGGTGGCGGGACGCACGGCTACGACAATCAACTGCTATCGATGGGCGCGCTATTTGTGGCGGAGGGGCCTGCGTTCAAACGGGGGCTGCGCGTGCCGCCATTTCAGAATATTCATGTCTACGCATTGCTCGCCCAGCTTCTGCATTTGCAACCAGCGCAGACAGACGGATCGCTGGACTCGGTGCGGGTAATGCTCAGGTAGTGGGCCGTATTTCGCCGATGTCCGGTGTGGTCCGGACTGAGGCCCGACGCAGCGACCGCCAAAGCAGAACGCCAACAACTCCACCCACGATCAACGTCGGGATGCCGATGAGCATGACGATGGCAATTGGCGCAGCGATGAGGAGTGTGACCACCCATACGAGGCCAATACGGGCCAAGATCCATTCGAACAGCACAATGCGCAGAAGTGCCAACATTTCCGGCTCACTTTCGTTCGGGAGTCTTCTGAGTCCCTGCGGGTTCCCTTTTGAATCCCTACGGTATTAGCCGACCAACAGGTTTCAGAACTCGCGCCGCTTCATCTCCTTGAAGAATCGGTCGCGCTCAATTTCCTGATCGTCCCCGGCCCGCTTCGGCGCCGTCTTGTCATACGTCTTACCGGGTTCGGCCTTTGGCTTTGGCATCTTGGTAAGCTTCTTGACGAGATTCTGAATCTTCTTGTCATCGTACTGGGTCATCAGCGCTCCGGAAGTCGTGCAAATCGTTCCTAAATGTATGCAGGCCGGCTTCGGAATGCCGCTAGGCCTCGGACAGTAGTTTGGGCACATCGAGGGGGGCGTTGACCATTGTCATGGTGCCCCTCTCGTCTTTCGGCCATTCGGCTACCGGCCGGTCACGATAGAGCTCGATGCCATTGTCGTCCGGGTCACGTAGGTAGATCGCCTCGCTGACCCCGTGATCCGCGGCGCCGTCGATTGGCCACTCAGCGTCAATTAACCGTTTGAGCACGCGGGCCAGCGCCTGGCGGTCTGGAAAAAGGATCGCCAGATGATACAGTCCGGTTGTCCCCCTCGCCGGCGGTGCGCCTCCTGCACTTTCCCATGTATTCAGACCGAGATGGTGGTGATAGCCACCATATGAGAGAAAGGCCGCCGACGTGCCCCAGCGAAGGCTGACGTCGAAGCCCAACATTTGTGTATAGAACCGAACCGATCGGTCGAGATCGGCCACTTTTAGGTGCACGTGGCCGATCATTGGAGCAGTATTGTTCATAGGCCTATTAAGTTGTGACTTCCTATAAATATGCACGAATTCAAAGCCGGAACTGCTGAGCCGACTGCCGCTGACTACCTGATACTGGCCGTGTTGACCGTCGGGGCGCTCGGTTGCGTGCTTGGGACATTTCCGTTTCGTTCGTTCGACCTCGACCGGTTCTTGGTCCCCAAGGAGCTTGTCCTTCACGCCGCTGCGGGCGTTGCTGGCGTTGCGTCTCTCGCTGGAGCGCGACGCCTGAACGTCACACGGGCTGACGCTGCGTTAATTGCGTGGGTGGCGCTCTCGTTCGTATCGGCGATTTTCGCGATCAATCACTTCGCCTCCATTCGCGCGTTCACGATTTCATTCAGCTCGGCCGTAGTTTTTTGGTCGGCCCGTCGCCTTGCCGCGCGCGGACTCGGCGGCGTTCTCGCCGCATGGATGGCGACCGCAGTGGTAGTTGGTGCGCTAACGGCGCTCGCGCAAGCGTATGGCTTCAAGATGGAATTCGCGACGCTGAGCCGGGCGCCAGGCGGTACGTTCGGCAATCGTAATTTCATGGCGCATCTCGCTGCCGCTGGAATACCACTGCTCATCTGGCGCAGTCTGGCGGCGCGATCACGGGTCAGCTGGGCGATGAGCATTTTGGGTTTGAGTATTTGTGCCGCCGCTATTGTGCTGTCGCGCACGAGGGCCGCCTGGCTGGCGTTGATGCTTTGGGGTGTGATTGCGTTCATCGCGGTCTGGCGCGGACCATCACTTCTCGGAGGGACCGTCACGGCTAGTCGGGTCTGGTCCTCGGTCGGCGCAGTTCTTGCCGGCGCCGCACTGGCACTTGCCCTCCCAAACGTCCTCGACTGGCGCAGTGACAATCCATATCTCGATTCCGTAAAAAGTGTGGTGAACTACCACGAAGGAAGTGGCGCCGGCCGATTGAAGCAGTATTCGAATTCTGCACGAATGGCGGTGGCACACCCATTGCTAGGTGTGGGGCCTGGTAACTGGCCAGTGGTATATCCGGTGTTTGCACCGCCGGACGATCCGTCGATTTCCGGACCGACTGGCATGACCGCGAATCCGTGGCCCAGCAGTGATTGGATTGCCGCGCTCGCCGAGCGTGGAATCGGTGCGACGATTGCCCTAGTGATTCTAATGCTGGCAATAGCTGTGGCCGGTTGGCGGGCGCGTGATGGTGAACCGGATGAGGGCCGACGTTTGGCAGCGCTAGCCGGCGCCAGTGTGCTCGGTATCGCGTTGATCGAAGGCGGGTTTGACGCAGTGCTGTTGCTAGCCGGGCCGGCGATGATCGTCTGGACGGCGGTGGGTGCCTTGGTCCCGAGTGGACGGGTATTGAGGGAGATTGATCTTGCTCCAGGCCGTCGCGTGCTTCTTCTGTTGTGCTGTGGCTTTGTGACTGGAGGGGCCGTCGTGCTCAGCTATGGGCGCATTCGGGCGATGTCGCTCTATGAGGTTGGCACACTGGCGTCGCTGGAGCGGGCCACGCGTCTGGATCCCGGTTCATATCGCATTCAACTCCGCACCGCCGATTCATATTTGGCCATTGGCAAGTGCAAAGAAGCGCAACGTCACGCAGGCGCAGCGCGCGATTTGTTTCCACACGCGCGGGCTCCCAAGCGGTTACTCGCCCAATGCCCGGCTTCGTAGCTTACAGAAGCGTCACTCGTCACCGACTGAACTGGCGATGAGAAACTGCGCCATGAGATAACTCGATAAGATCACGATCGTCACCGTTGCCCTGTTGCCAATTGGGCCACGAAAGCGACTAAACGACAGCACACCGTCAGACAACAAAAAAAAGAGCGAGCCAATTGCCGCGCGGAGCGCACCCGGTGACCGTACCCTGTGCCATCGCGCCCAGGATTGCCACGCCATTGCGCTGATGACACCGATATACAGCGCGACCGGAAAACGGAGTGCACCAAGTACGGGCCAGAGAGCGGCAAGCATCACACCGGCGAGAAATGCAAACGGGGCGATCCCTGCCGGAGCCCCGGCGCGACCGGCACCGTGAGTTGCAAACGCTGCGACATAGCAGAGATGCGCCAGCAGGAAACAGCCAAGTCCAGCGGCGAACAAATTCACTGGGAGCATCAACAACACATCGCCGATCAGTGACCAGCAAAGCGCGGTCGCAATTAGCGTTCGATAGCGAGCTGACGGTCGAGGCGCAGCACCAAGGACCATCAACAGCAGCAACACTATGGCCAGTGGCTTGAATAGGTATATCTGCAGGCGCGCATCAGCGACGTCGGCGCGGATGAGAGCGGTGCCGGCGAGCAACAGCAATGCGGCAAACCAGATTCGGCGTTTGGTCATTGACTCATCTTACCCGCCCAACAATGTGTGCTCGACCATTGCCAGCGTGTTCGCGCTCTCGACCGTCCCTTGAGCAACCCGTGGCGAGCCACCACCGCGGCCGTTGTGAGATGCAAGCACGGTCTTCAGTAGTGCACCGGCGTTAATGCCGGTGTCTTCGGATGCGGCAAACGCGATCGATGGCGGTGTTGCAACCGTGCCAACGAAGAGCGTCAACGGCAGCGCCGCAGCTGCCTGGGCCAATGCACGCAGTTCATCTATTGTCGCCGCACGACCGGTGAGTCGTCGCACTCCCACACTGTCGGGCTCCGTGAAGGCATGAAGCTCACGCACCCGGAATCGTGCGACTTCATCGCCAAGTTTGCGTCGGTCACCTTCGGCTTCGCGCAGCGCCGAGGCCTGAGCAGTTACCAGCGCGGGCAATTCATCTGCCGAAGTCGTGAGTGCTGTGGCCATGGTCGTCAGGGCGTCGAAATCCGCACGGGCACGGGCGAGCGCGCGCCATCCGCATAGGAACTCTACGCGTGTGAGTTTTTTGTGTTTCTCAATTCGGCGTACGGACACCGGACCGATCTCACCAGTGGCGCGAACGTGTGTCCCGCCACAAGCACTACGATCGGTGCTCTCGATCGTGACAATGCGGATCTGACCGACCCGGTCGGACGGCTTTCTCAATCCCATTGCACTGGCTGCATCTTCGAAGGCAACGCGCACCGGTCGATTCTCCAATACAATTTCATTAGCACGCCGCTCGGCGCGTCCGACGCGGTCGCGAGGCAGTACGTCTGTTTCGAGGTCGAGTGTCGATGCCGCATCGCTGAAATGAACGCTCACGGTCTTATGACCGAACAAATCCTCAAATACCGCTGATAATAGGTGTTGACCCGTGTGCTGTTGCATATTGTCAAACCGGCGTGTCCAATCGACTTTTCCTTCAATTGCGGCGCCAGAAATAAACGTTGGTGCCGCACTCAAGACATGAGCGATTCGGCTTTCCTCGTCAATCACATCAACCACGCGGACGCCACCGAGCGAGCCGATGTCAAAAGGTTGGCCACCGGAGGTCGGATAGAAGGCGGTCCGGTCGAGGTACACCCGAAGGCCATCAACTTGGATCACCGTGGCTGCAAAATCTCCGAGATACGAATCGCTGTAGTAGAGCCGTTCAGTCACAACACCTCTGAAGTGCAAATGAATGTCGCCATGTCTCAGCATAGGCCGGGCGTGGCCATTTCGTTGAAGCGGGGCCAACTTCCATACTATATAAGTAGGTACGTCCCCAAACGACCCCGCCGCAGAAGAGATCAATGCCGCTGACGGACATCACCATCCGCTATCTGGAACTCACGTCCCCCGCCGATCTTCGACCGAAACGGTCGACAAAAACGGGTGTGCAGTTTGCCCGTATCCCATTGCCGATGCCCGAACTCAACCGTTTTTTCTACACCACGGTTGGCGGATCGTACAAATGGTTTGAGCGGCGGTCGTGGACCTTGACGCAATGGCAGGCGTACCTAGAGCGGCCGGACGTTGATACGTGGGTCCTAACCCTGGATGGAGTGCCATCGGGCTTTGTCGAATACAACCGGCACGAGAACGCCGACGTCGAAATCAAGTACTTTGGGTTACTCCCAAGCTTCGTCGGACACGGCCTTGGGGCGCACCTACTGACCGAAGCCGTGGAGCGCGCCTGGGGGATGGGAGCTTCTCGTGTGATTCTCGATACCTGCAGTACGGATCATCCGCGCGCGCTGCCGAATTACCTGGCGCGCGGGTTCCGCGAATACAAGGTTGAAGTGAAACGCAAAGAAATTCCGGATCACGCACTGAGCCCATGGTAACGAGCCTCCTATGACCGACCGTCATTTTCGTTCCTGCACGCTTTGCGAGGCGATGTGCGGGATTGTGATCGAAACCGAAAAGGGACAGATAACGTCCATTCGCGGGGACGAGGCAGACGCGTTCAGTCGCGGTCACATCTGTCCCAAGGCCGTTGCCCTTAAAGATTTGCACGAAGATCCTGAGCGACTGCGTCGGCCGGTAAAGCGCGTTGGTGCTGAATGGGTCGAAATCAGCTGGAACGAGGCGTTCGATCTCGTCGAACGCGGCCTCAAAAATGTTCAGTCGCAGTATGGCCGGAATGCCATCGCCAGTTATCTCGGCAACCCCACAGTGCATTCACTCGGCGCAATGATGTTTGGCTCCGCGTTTACCAAATCGCTGGGAAGCAGGAATCGTTATTCGGCGACGTCGGTCGATCAACTGCCGCACCATCTCGCGGCGATGTGGATGTTCGGGCACCCGCTCCTCATACCGATTCCCGATCTTGACCGTACTGATCACCTGTTGATTTTCGGTGCGAATCCCGCAGTGTCGAACGGCAGCTTGATGACTGCGCCGGACGCCGCCAAGCGCCTGAAAGAAATACGCGCCCGTGGCGGCCGCGTGGTGGTCATTGATCCGCGGTACACGGAGACAGCCAAACTCGCTGACGGGCACTATTTCATTCGGCCGGGCAGTGACGCGTTGCTTTTGCTTGCGTTGTTGAACGTGGTATTCGCCGAGGGGACGGACCGACTTGGATCAGCAACAGAATTCACCGATGGGCTCGCGGAATTAAAAACGCTCGTCGCGTCGTTTCCACCGGATCGCGTCGCAAAATCAACGGGGATCAGCGCCGAAGCGATTCGAAAGATCGCCCGCGATTTTTCGGCGGCACCACGTGCGGTGGCATACGGACGTGTCGGTGTGTCGACCCAGGAGTTTGGCGGCTTAGCCTGCTGGCTCATTACTGCACTCAATGTCGTGACCGGCCGGATTGACTCGCCCGGCGGCGCGATGTTCACCCGGCCGGCCGTTGACATGATCCATCTTGGCACCGATTTAGCTGGCGCGCGCTTTGGCCGATGGAAAAGCCGGGTTCGTGGGCTACCGGAGTTTGCCGGCGAGCTGCCGGTGTCGGCGCTTGCCGAAGAAATGGATACACCGGGTGAGGGGCAGGTGCGCGCATTGGTGACTCATGCCGGCAACCCTGTGCTCTCGACGCCCAACGGAGTACGACTTGATCGGGCTATTGCCAAACTCGACTTCTATGTCGCGATCGATTTTTACATCAATGAAACGACGCGTCACGCGCATGTAATTCTCCCGCCTACAGCGGCGTTGGAACGCGATCATTACGATCTGGTATTCCACGTGCTGGCGATCCGGAATACGGCGAAGTATTCCCCGCCGCTTTTTCCGAAGCCGAAAGGCACTATGCACGACTGGGAGATTCTGATCGAACTCGCGCAGCGGATGCGTCGCGGACTTTGGAAGCGGCTGAGCGGTCGTGTGAAGGCGGCCGTCATCAAGCGCGCCGGCCCGAGAGGGTTGCTGGATCGGGGACTGCGCACCGGGCCGTACGGGCGTGATGGACTTTCGCTCTCCAAACTCGATAGCGCCCCACACGGCATTGACCTGGGCGCGCTCGAGCCATGCTTGCCAGCGCGGCTGCGCACGAAAGACAAACGGATACACCTTGTTCCGGATCTCGTCGTTGCCGATCTCGCTCGCTTGGAGCAAACCGTCGCGAAGTCCAATATTCCCCGAGATGGCGAGCTCTCGCTTATTGGCCGTCGCGAACTGCGGTCGAATAACTCGTGGATGCACAACAGTGAACGTCTCGTGCGCGGCGACCGGCAGTGCACGGTGTTGATGCATCCGGAAGACGTCGCGGTGCGGAAGTTAACGGACGGCGACCGCGTCAGAATTACCTCACGCGTTGGTGCAATTGAGTTGGAGCTTGAAGCCAGCGATGCGATGATGCCCGGTGTCGTCAGCATTCCACACGGGTGGGGTCACGGACGCAGTGGCACGAAGCTCACGGTCGCGGCCGCCCATGCAGGGGCGAGCATCAATGATCTCACCGACGACATACGAATTGACGTGCTCACCGGCAACGCCGGGTTTAGCGGTGTGCCGGTGCACATCGTTCGTGCGTCGAGCTGACTAGTTACCTGGCGGTCTTGGCTTTGCGGTGCGTGTAATGGTGGGTTCCGACGATGGGCTCGCTGGAGCAGGGGCCGTCGAGGTCGACGCGGCTTTGCCCGAACTGGATGTGTTCGTAGAACCTGACGTCGAACTCCCACCCTGCGTGTAGCCTTTTCCATTCACCACGCGCGGATGATCTTCATTCGCGTTCGTTCCGTCAGCGCCGCCTGACGACCGCACAATAACGATGACCGGCTGCGAACCCGGATACCAACCGTATCCATAGCCGTTATAGCCATACCCGCCGGAGTTGTAGCCAAAACGATTATAGCCATAGCGGCCGCATTCGTTGTAATACACCGAGGGCCTACCGTACGGGGAAAGACAATCGTCATAGCTGTCATAACCGTACACCGGATAACCAAATGGATCGTAGCCGCCCGATGAGCGCGCGCGGACGGTATTCATTCCCGATGCGCCACCGGATTGCATGCCGCTCACCGCACCAGTGGCCGGGTTGAGCGCAAACAGTTTTGGATAGGACAATGCGACAATCACATCCAGCACACGATCCGGAAGACCAGCGTCGGAAAACTCCACAAGCGTCTTGGCGTTGACATCGAGCGTTTGACCACGTTCGACGAGCCATGCTTCGACGACTCCCGGGCTGGTGTTCGCATTCACGTCGAGAATATCTGACGCATGGAGATCCGTGCTGGCCATGATCATTGCAGCATTTCGCGAGAGTGCACCAGTGCGCACTGCAGCCGCGACGTCGCCGGGCAAGGTGTAACCGTCGCGCGTCTCGCGCATACGAATCACGCGAACTCCAGCCGCCTGACCCGAGCCGACGCTGAGCACGTCGAGCCATTGTCCCTCTGGCGACATCGACATCAACCCGGTGGAGGTGCGCTTGGAGCCGCCGGGACACGCGTACTCTGACGCCAGATAGACTCGCGTGCCCGTGGCCGACCATTTCGCGCTCTCCCAACCGGTGCAGCCGTCTTTGGAGTGGGCGCGTTGTTGGCCATTCGCCTCAATGTGTGTCTGTTCAACGGCCTTTCCATCGACGACGGTTGCGATGTCCACCGCCGATGCTCCGGCTGACGGTGTAACGCAAACGGTTGCGGTTTTTGATGCGCTGCCGCCACGCGGTGTGGTTGCGTCCGTGGCTTGCCAGCAACCCAACCATGGTTGCCACCGGACGTCGGGTACCACGTTTTGCGCTCGTACGGGCGCCGCAATTGCACATGCGGTCAATGCGAAGGCGAAGGTGCGCGGAATATTGAAGAGTCGCGTCATGGCAGTCATCCTCAGAATCTGACGTAAATGCCGACGGTGGTCGACAATCCAGATAGATCGATCGGCTTAAAGCCGCTATAGTCGCGTCCGAGATCCGCTTGTGCCCACGCATACCGCGCTTCGGTCGTCAATGAAAGTCGCGGACTGAGCGAATAGTCGAATCCAGCGAGCGCGTGTGTGGTGGGCGCCCATCCGGAAGACGCGAACGACTTATTAAAGACACCGTTGGTCTGGAAGTCCACAAAATCGCCGGCCTGCGAAAAGCGGTAGTACATCACTCCCGCGCCGGCGCCAAGAAATGGCGAGAACTTAGTCGGAATCCAGGCGAATGAGCCGAGGGAGCGACCGTGGGGGATCAGATAGTACTTCAGGCTCGCCGTGATTGGAGCCCGGACAAAATCCGTACTCTGTTCGATCGGGAGATTATTGTTGTCGACAAAGCGGCGAAACTCCGAGCGTTTGCTGGTGCCGGAGTAGGAGGCGCCCAATACAAGGTCTAGTCGCGACGAAAGTGTGATCCCCAAATCGGCGCCGAGCGTCAATCCGTTGAAGCTGTTCTTGTTGAGTGTAAGTTCGTTCGTCGTGAACGAGAAAATATCGCTACCGGCGTTCGCTTGCGCATATCCGCCGCGAACGGAAAAGCTTCCACTTGGCCGACCGAACAGGAATCCATTTCCGCTGCTCTGTGCTAACACCGGGGTGGCAAAGGCGAATAGCGCTACGAGCGCCGCGTTCCGGAACTTCGACTGCATGGTGTCTCCTGCATACTAGGGTACTGCGTCATATCACTACTTTAGACGGAATGTTCCGTCGTCCTTATCGGTACTGCCCCATCAGTTTCTGGAGCGCCGCACTACCAGGACAGAGCTGTTCAAACGGGACATCCACCAACGGCGTGGGCACAGTTTTCGCGATGGCATGCATATCCGATCCGTGCTCGTCAAGAAAGAGAAGCCCGGTGGCCACTTCGCCTCGCAACTGACAGGCGCGCACGTGTTCGTAGGCGGCCTCGCGGTCGGTCGGGTCGTAATTGTCCCGTGTTTTCCGGAAGCGAACAGTGCTGCCGTCGTGCATTGTGACCGCGGTCATCTCTGCATCTGTCTCCGGCACCGTGATCTCGCGCCTGAGAGGAACAAAATCGGCGGTGGAGATCTCAACTTCGTGCTCGCGAGTGAATTTGTAACTCTTCGTGGAGCCATCGTGATCGTTGAACGTCACACAAGGAGAAATGATGTCAATCAGGGCAAACCCGTTGTGACTGATGCCGGCCTTGAGGATCGGAATAAGTTGGGCTTTGTCACCGGAAAAACTCCGCGCAACAAACGTGGCGCCGAGTGTGAGTGCCAGCAGCACCGGATCAATCGGTGGCTGCACGTTTGCTTCGCCCTTTTTGGATGTTGATCCGATATCCGCCGACGCGGAGAACTGGCCCTTGGTCAATCCGTAGACACCGTTATTGTCGAGCACATAAAGCATTCGCACATTGCGGCGGATCACGTGGCACAGTTGGCCGAGCCCGATAGACAGCGAGTCGCCATCTCCGGAAATGCCGATATAGGTGAGATTACGGTTGGCCGCGTTCGCACCGGACGTAACCGACGGCATTCGTCCGTGCACGGAGTTGAAGCCGTGCGACTGCCGCATGAAGTACGCAGTTGTTTTGGATGAACAGCCAATGCCGCTCATTTTCGCAACGCGGTGTGGCGGCAATGAGAGTTCCCACGCAGCCTGTACCAGTGCGGCCGTCACAGAATCATGGCCACAGCCGGCACACAGCGTGCTCATGGCCCCCTCGTAATCGCGTTGCGTGAACCCAAGTACGTTCTTATGCAGCCCCGGATGGCGGACGGGAGGTTTGGCGATCGACGTCATACGGCCACTCCTTCAAGATGTTTCGCAACGGCATCCACGACGATTCTTGACGTGAGTGGCATGCCACCGTAGTTGAGCACGGCCGTCATATTATCACGTGGCACGCCAAGTTCGATGGCGAGAAGCGCGCGCAGCTGTGCATCCCGGTTCTGCTCCACAACGAAAGTGACTTCGTGTGAGTCGATAAAATCCTTCACCGGGCTGTCGAACGGGAAGGCCTTGATCCGCATATAGTCGGCCACAATTCCCCGCTCACGGAGATTGTGGACGGCTTCCATCACAGCGGCGTGGCACCCACCGAGCGAAACAATTCCAATGTGGGCGCTGTTCTGCAGGTGGATCTCCGGTGCCGGCACGACTTTTTTTGCACTCTCAAATTTCCTGGTCAGGCGATCGAGCACTTCCTGGTATGCGTCCGAGTCTTCGGTATAGGCGCCGAACTTGTCGTGCCCTGAACCGCGAACGAAATAGGCGCCATTGGGATGCACGCCAGGCAGGGTGCGCGCAGGAATGCCGTCGCCATCCACATCGAGATAGCGGGAGAATTTCTTCACTTGCTCGAGTTCCGTTGCATCAAGCACCTTGCCACGGTCCGGCTTATAATTGTCGTCCCACTCGAGGCGCTGGCACATCCAATCATTCATACCAATATCAAGATCGCTGGCTACGAACACCGGCGTCTGAAATCGCTCGGCAAGATTGAACGCTTCGACCGACAGATAAAAGCATTCCTCGGGGTTCGCCGGGAACAGCACGATATGTTTGGTATCGCCGTGTGACGCATAGGCGAGTGACATCAAATCGGCCTGTTGCGTTCTCGTCGGCATTCCGGTGGACGGGCCGACGCGCTGCACATCAAAAAAGACCGCGGGAATTTCCGTGTAATAGGCTAGCCCGATGAACTCTTGCATCAAAGAGATGCCGGGGCCGGAGGTGTTCGTAAAGGCACGCGCACCAGCCCAGCCTGCGCCAATAGTGATTCCCGCCGCCGACAATTCATCCTCGGCCTGCAAAATGCAGAAATTATTAAGACCCGTCCCCTTGTCGACCCGGAACTTCTTGCAGAACGCCGTGAACGCTTCCATCAGCGATGTCGATGGCGTTATCGGATACCATGCGCCAACAGTCGCGCCAGCGTACAGGGCGCCGAGCGCAGCGGCTGAGTTGCCATCAATGATGATGAAATCTTTCGTCTTGTCGAGCCGCTTGAGATGAAACGGCAACGGGCAGGTGAAGTTTGCTTTGGCGTAATCGTAGCCGAGTCGGATGGCGGTGAAATTTGCATCAAGGAGCGATTTCTTTTTGGAGAACTTCTCCGTGAGCATTTCGTGGATCACATCCATGTCAATCTCGAAAAGCGCAGCCAGCGCACCAGCATAGACGATATTCCGCAGCAACGTGCGGTCGCGGTCACGTTCGAACGCGTTGACGCACATTTTTCCAAACGGAATTCCAATGATGGTGATGCCCTCGCGGATCAGATCCGCTTCGAGCGGCCAGCTGGAATCGTACAACAGATAGCCGCCGGGGCGTACGTTGGCGACATCCTTGGCATACGTGGCGGGATTGAGCGTGACGACGAGATCCACTTGTTCGGGGCGGGCCGTCCAGCCGTCGGCATTGACGCGGATTTCATACCAGGTGGGAAGCCCTTGGATATTGGACGGAAAAAGATTCTTTCCCGTCACGGGAATTCCCATCCGGAAAATCGCTTGCATCAAAAGACTGTTGGCGCTGGCAGAACCCGTGCCATTCACTGTTGCCATCTTGAATGCGAAGTCGTTGACGCCGCTCATACTGCGCTCTCCTGTTTGACGGCGACAGGAGCGAATGCGTACGGAATCACGAGCTCAAATTTCCGCATGTCCCACGCCGCCGTCGGGCAACGCTCGGCGCAGAGTCCGCAGTGCAGGCAAATGTCTTCGTCTTTTACCATGATGCGCTGTGTTTGCGGCAACGGGCCGGAGGCAAACACATCCTGGGTCAGATTCACCGCGGGCGCCGAGAGACGCGTGCGCAGGTCGGCTTCGTTGGTTCCGTTGGTGGTGATGGTCAAACAGTTGACCGGGCACACGTCAACGCAGGCGTCACATTCAATGCACAGCTTGTCCGTGAAATGCGTTTCAATGTCACAATTCAAGCAGCGCTCGACTTCGGTTGCCGTCTGTTCAGGAGTGAAACCGAGTTCGACCTCGACACTGACCTTTGAAAAGCGCTTCACCAGCTCCTCGTGCGTCATTTTGGCCCGTGACGACGGATTGTAGTCGTTGTTGTACGCCCACGAGTGCATGCCCATCTTGGCACTGATCAGATTCATTCCGTATGGCGGGCGATCAGTGACCGACAAGGACGCGATCTGATGGTGAATCGAGATCGCGGCTTGGTGTCCGTGCTCCACCGCCCAGATGATGTTCTGCGGTCCCCATGCAGCGTCGCCACCGAAGTACACTCCAGGACGCGAACTGGCGTGGGTTTTTTTGTCGACCGTCGGCATGTCGTGTTTATCGAACTCGATCCCGATATCGCGTTCGATCCACGGAAAGGCATTGTCCTGGCCGATCGCCAGAATCACGGCGTCGCAGGGAATGATGACCGTACCGGTCACCTTACTGGCTTGCTTGCCGTTCGCGTCGCTCCATTCGAGTTGCTCGAACTCCATGCCGACGAGGTTGCCGTTTTCGATAACGAAGCGTTTTGGCGCGTGGTTTTCGACGATATCCACTAACTCTTCCTCGGCATCCTCGAGTTCCCACGGCGATGCCTTGAAAAACTTGCGTGAGCGACGGGCTATCACTTTTACGTCCGTCGCACCAAGGCGTTTCGAGGTTCGGCAACAATCCATGGCGGTGTTGCCCACGCCAATGATTAACACCCGTGGCTCAATTTTTTCGATATGGCCAAAGTGGACGCTGCCAAGCCACTCAATTCCGATATGAATTTTCTGCTTCGCACCGTCATCCCAACGACCGGGGATGTCCATCTCTTTTCCCTTCGGGGCGCCGCTGCCGACGTACACCGCGTCATACCCTTCGGCGAGCAACGCTTTCATACTCGTGACTGTCGTGTCG
>JANYBD010000145.1 GCA_025360995.1 Gemmatimonadota bacterium | reverse complement strand
GTGTAATAACTGAACACGCTGAAGTCGTCACCGGTCCAAGCGACCCTAGCCCACGGGCGCTCGGCGCTCCGCACTTGCGAGCGGCCTGTGCCCGTATTGATCACCACGTTCTCCACGCGACTGTCACCGCCTTCTACGGTCATTACCGAACCGGTCGTTAGGTAGTAGTCACCGCGTACCGAGCCGAAGTACGTGCGCACCGGATCGGGGGTGCCGCTTGCCGCACCTGGAAGTCCAAACGTACCGGCCTTGGTCTGACCGCGAAGAGGCAAAAGGTCATAGCCCGGGGCCGGCGTCACCATACTGCCCCTTGGAATTCCCGCTGCGGCGTATTCTGATGCAAGGTCGCCGAGGTTCGTGCGCGAGCGGTCCCAAGTCGCGCTCTGCTGGAATCCACCGTTCGCTCGAAACCCCCAACGCTGATCGTCAGAGACAATCGCGTAGCGGGCGTCGGATTTGAACAATGAGAGTTCGCCGCCGGTCACGTTCAGGCGCGTGCCCGGTGTCTCGCGGACCGACGGTGTGGTAACCGCGAGAACCCCGGTAAATGCATTGGCGCCGTAGAGTGCAGAGCCCGGCCCGCGTACCATTTCGACGGCGGTTCGATCTTCGAGCACGGACAGGTCTGCCCAGTCTTGATTGCCGAGCAACGGCACCGACACATCGCGACCGTCGATAAGCACTAGCGTCGATCGATTGAGTGGCGAGTTGAAGCCTCTGGTGTTCAAGTCGAAATCGAAAAGTCCGCCTTGCGACATCCTGACGCCGACGAGATCGCCGACGAGCATCGGCACCTGTCCGGTGCCGACGAGATCGCGCATGCGCGCCGGCTCAACCGTGACAACGGCGGCCGGTGCATCCACGACGCGTTCCGGGGCGCGTGACGCGCCGGTCACGCTCACAAGTCCCAGTTGAGCGGGCACGGGCTGCATCGCGACATCCATCGTGAATACACGCCCTGCGATAAACGCCAACGTCTCAACGCGTGGGCTGTACCCAATCCACCGGAACGTGATCTCGCGTGTACCCGGTGTGATACCCATAACGCGGTACCGTCCCTCGGCGTCGGTCACCGTAGTGCGCGCGCCTGAAACGATCACGGTGATTCCGCCGAGTGGCTGCGCGTTGGCGGCATCGGTCACCCTTCCCTGTAGCGACGACTCCGCCGTCGATGCCACCTGTTGGGCACCTAAGCGAGCTGTCGCCAACAACGACCATATCGCCAACAGGCGTACACAGCGTTGCATGTGCGCAATGCTCATAGTGTCCTCTTTAAAATGGCGGTTCCTACTTTTCTGCTCCCCACAACGGACCGCGAGGCAGACAGAATGTGTTCATTTTGGCGCGAAAGCGTTAGCCCTCGAGGGCTCGCAGAATGGCGTCGAACCGCGGGAAGCCGAGTAGCGGGTCGAACGACGGACGCACCGTCAACAGAGTGAGATCTGCTGCCCGGAGTACCAATGCGCGTTCCAGCTGGTCGAGCGCACGCTCCGGTTCGTTGAGCGCGATATGCACCTGTGCGAAAAGTACCGGCGAAACATACCCCTCACTAGCCGATCGCTGGAGAGACACAAGCGTTTCTCTGGCGGCCACCAAATTGCCGGCGCGAGCTTGCGCGTACCCCAGCGCCGACCGCGTCTCAGCGCTGCCGCCGGAGAGCAACACCGCACGGTCAAGCGTTGCGATCGCCTCCTCATGTCGCAGTAGCTCCGTGAGCGCCAGCCCTTGGAAATAATGTGCGAGGCCGAACGGCGGATGCTGAGCGATGACAAGACTGAGCTCATGCACAGCGCGCTCCGCGTCGCGCTCATAGAGCCGGAGAATTCCGGCACTCGCGGCGATCGAAGGAGAGAGGGGGTCGAGTTCCCAGGCGCGCGCGATGTGGGCACGCGCCTCGCCAAATCTCCGGCGCGGCGCGAGCAGGTGCATCGCATACCACTGATGCGTAATCGGAGATTGTTCGCGCTCCGCGAGTGCGGCGATGTAGTCGTCCTCTGCCCCTCGCCAATCAAATTGGAAAAGCGCTCGTGCCGATGCGCGCGCCGTAAGTGCGTCGCCGGAACGCGGCTGGATACGCAGGGCTTGCTCGGCGGAAGCGATCGCCAATGGCATCGCCTCTGCCGGGGGCATCACGCCGTAGATCGCCAATGTCACATAGCAATCGGCGAGGCCGGTGAGCGCCAGAGTGAACGAAGGGTCGGTGGTCACGGCAGTTTTCAGATGCTCGAGCCCGCGTTGCATCGAAACGGCGGTGCGCTGACTCCACTCGAAGCGCCCCTTCAGGTATGACTCGTACGCATTGAAGTTCGAGGTCGGTGTGTCAACCAAACGCGGGGATTCGCCAAGCAGGCGAACGCGCATCGTATCCACAATCGCCCGCGAAATCTCGTCCTGCACTGTAAACACATCGGTCAACTCGCGGTCGAACTGCTCCGACCACAACGCAAAGCCGGTGGCGACGTCAATGAGGTCGGTCGTGATGCGAATGCGCTCGCCGGACCGTCGTACGCTACCGGTGAGAATTGTGGTAACGCCAAGTTCAGCGCCGATGGTCCGAACGTCTTGCGACTTGCCTTTGAAAGCGAAGGCCGATGTGCGCGCCACCACTCGAAGGCCAGGCAACTTGGAAAGGGCGTGAATGAGATCTTCACTGATCCCGTCGCTGAGGTATTCATTCTCGGCGATAGCGCTGCTGTTTACAAACGGAAGCACCGCGATCGACTGAAGGCTAACGGCGCCGGAACGACGCGGCGCACGCCCGGCCATCGGGGCCGTAGTGAGCGCCTCGGCGAATTCGGAAACCGAGGCGAAGCGCCGGTCGCGCTCGGACTCCAGTGCGCGGAGCAGAGCCTGCTCCACGTGCGGAGGGAGTTCCTCCATGGGATTTTTCGGAGCGACCGCCGCCATTGTCGCCTTGCGCGCAAAAATCGCCGTAGCGGATGGTCCGTGGAACGGAGTGACGCCGTCCAGGAGTTCATACAGGACCGACGCGAGGCTGTAGATATCAGCGCGTTCGTCCACCGGTTGGTCGCCGAACATCTGTTCCGGCGCCATATACATCGGCGTCCCGACAAACATCCCTTCGAGTGTTACGGAATCGGTTTCGGTATCGCTAAGCGCCTTCGCGATTCCAAAATCCACGACCATCGCATGACCTTGGAAGAGCAGAATGTTTTCCGGTTTCACATCCCGATGCACCACGTTGCGACTGTGCGCGTAGCTCAACGCTTCGGCGACCTCGAGCGTCAGGCGCAGGGCCTCGGGCAGCGACAAACGTTTCTCCAGCTCGAGTCGTTCGCGCAACGACTGCCCTTCTATGTATGGCATCACGAGGTACAGCACGGAGTCCGCTTCACCCGAGTCGTAAATCGGCACGATGTGGGGATGCTGCAACCGCGCTGCCGTTCCGATCTCGCGAAGAAAGCGCTCGGCGCCCAGACTGGCGGCAACTTCCTTGCGGAGAATCTTCACCGCCACCGGACGATTGTGCTTGCGATCGTGGGCGAGATACACGAGCGCCGTCCCGCCGCGTCCCACTTCGCGTTCGAGCGTGTAGTTACCGCTGAAGGTCACCGGTAACTGATAGTGAATGTCCGATGACGTCAGCCGGCTCTCCGGGAAATCGGGGATTAACTACGATAGCGGCTCACGCGTGGTTCGGCTATGGCACGGGCCTATAATAGCTAGGCTCGAGGATGTGCTTTCTTGTACACCTGCCGCAACCGCTCCACACTGGTGTGTGTATAGATCTGCGTCGTCGCAATCGACGCATGGCCGAGCAGTTCCTGTACAGCCCGCAGATCCGCACCGGCGTCTAACAAGTGCGTTGCGAAGGTGTGGCGTAATGAGTGCGTCGAAAGCCCTGCACCCTCGTCCACCTGCGACAACCATCCGGTAATCGCATTCTGCACACCTTTGGTGCTCAGCCGTTTCCCGCGTTGACTGAGAAAAAACGCGGTGCGGTCGGCATCCACGCCGGTCTCTTTGGTCAGAATGTCGCGCACCCTCTCATACTCCCTGAGCGCCCGCTGCGCATGATCGCCGACGGGAACGATGCGTTCCTTGCGTCCCTTCCCGCGCACCTTCACCATCCCTGCCAACAAGTCGAGATCGACTCGATTGATCCCGCGCAACTCCGACAATCGCAGTCCCGCCGAGTAAAAAAGCTCGAGCATCGCCAGATTTCGCACGTCGGTGTAGCGCCCTTCCTGCGCCTTTGTGGTCGCCGCTTGAAAGAGCGTTTCCACCTGCGACCGGTCGAGATGGCCGGGGAGATATTTTTCCAACTTTGGTGTGCCGACGGCCCGCGCCGGATTTGTGTTGACGATATCGTTGCGATGCAAAAAGGCGTAGAAGGTCCGAACAGCCGAGAGCGATCGGGCCATGCTGCGTTTCGATAGCCCGCGTTTGGAGAGATGCGCGAGATACGACCGCATCGTCAGCCGGTCGACGCCGCCCCAGTCCCACGTATCAACGCCATAGTAGGGTCCAAGGAAGGCGCAAAACTCGCCCAAGTCGCGCGTATACGCTTTGACGGTATTTGGGGACACATCCCGCTCCTTCGTGAGATGCGTGAGAAATCGCTCTACGAGCTCGGAGCCCACCGCCGCACCAGAAGTCGCCGCCATGGGATGCAAGATAGCGCCCAAGCTGATACAATTCCGATATGAACATCGGCGTCGCCGGCATGATCGGTTCGGGAAAGACCACACTGACCAGCGCGCTGGCGGCCCGCTTCGGGTTGCAACTCGCGCTCGAGAGCGTGGACGGCGACAACCCGTGGCTCGACGCCTTTTACAGTGGTGCAGAAGGGATGCGCTCTTACGGGCTGCACCTCCAGCTCCATTTCCTGGCCACCCGCTTCGCGTCAATGCGTCGTATGCGCGGATTGGGTGGGAGCTGGGTGCTTGATCGCACCTGGTACGAAGACGCCGAAGTATTCGCCCGCGGGCTGTTCGAGCAGGGCTATATGAGTGCCGACGATTGGCAGTTGTATCAGCGGCTCTATGCGGAATTGCTGCATGCGCCAGCCGCGCGACCGCCCCGTTTGATGATCTACCTGCACGGCCCGCTCGATACGATCCTTGACCGGATCGCCACCCGAGGCCGCGCCAAAGAGCGCGATGCCGACCCCCAATACTTTGCTTCCCTGCACCGCCGCTACGAAAATTGGATCGGAGGCTTTACCAAGTGTCCGGTGCTACGCCTCGACGTGCGCGAATACGATCTCATTGCGAATCCGTATGCCGTCGACGAAATCGCCGCGCGCGTACGTACCGAACTCGAAGGCGAACTCCCGCAGACCGAACTCTGGCCTGAACGGTCACGCGATGTCAGCGTTTTTCCTGCGCCCGACGGGTTGGAACTTGATCTGCCGAGCGAAGCCCGTTCTGCTCCACCCACACGCTGAGCGCGGCCAGAGAACGTTCGGCGTATAGCTCGCGCTTTTTCCCCTTGTCGCGCGGCGGGTCGGCCAGTTCATCGAGCAATCCGAAATTCGCGTTCATCGGCTGAAAGTGTTTCGGGTCGGCCTCGCGCAAGTAGCGGTATAGCGCGCCGAGCATGGTCTCTGACGGCGGGATCACCACTTCGAGGCCCGACAACAACCGATCAAGATTAATTGCCGCGAGCAATCCAGTCGCGGTGCTTTCCGTGTAGCCCTCAACACCGGTCAGCTGTCCGGCAAAAAGTGCCAGCGGATCGTCGCGCAATGATAAATGTGGTGTGAGTGATGCGGGTGAGTTCACGTATGAGTTTCGGTGGATGGAGCCGAACCGCAAAAACTCGGCGTTTTCCAACCCTGGGATCGTCCGAAACACCCGCTGCTGCTCGGGAATTTTTAGTCGCGTTTGAAATCCGACTAAATTCCACATTCGTCCACCCCGATCTTCCCGCCGCAATTGTACGACGGCCCACGGGCGGCGTCCGGTATGCGGATCGGTAATGCCGATCGGCTTCATTGGCCCAAACCGGAGCGACTCCCGCCCCCGTCGCGCCATTTCCTCGGCCGGCATGCATCCTTCGAAATACGGCACTTTGTCGAACTCGTGCGCCGTGAATTGATCGGCGACGCTCAGGGCGTCAATGAACGCCTCGTACTGCTCTTTGTTCATTGCACAGTTGAGATATGCGCCGCCATCTTCGCCGGCGGCGCCTTCCATCGTCTCTTTGTCCCATCGCGCGGCGCGAAACGCGACGGTCTCGTCGATGGATTCGATCGACACAATGGGAGCGATCGCATCATAAAATGCGAGTGATTCCACTCCGAGCCGCGCCCGAATCGCCTCGGCGAGTGCGTCACTCGTGAGCGGGCCGGTCGCAATAATGCCGGGGCTGGGAATTGTGTTTACCTCGCCGCGCTCGACGGTGATGCGCGGATGCGCCATGATCCGGTCGTGCACAGTTGCAGAAAAAACGTCCCGGTCCACAGCGAGTGCGCTCCCGGCTGGCACACGCGCCTCGTCCGCCGCCTGTAGCACGATGGACCCGAGCACCCGCATCTCCGCTTTCAACAAGCCGTGCGCGTTGGTGACTTCGGTGCTCTTGAACGTGTTGGAGCAAACGAGCTCGGCGAGCTTGTCGGTTTTATGCGCTGCCGTACCGCGCACGCCGCGCATTTCGTGGAGCACTACTTGGTGCCCGCGCTCGGCTAACTGCCACGCAGCCTCAGACCCGGCGAGGCCTCCGCCTACTATGTGAACTATGCTCAATTTCTCTGGTAGTGAAAAGAAAACTGCTTTGCCACGGATTTACCCGGATTGAAACGGATGACCGCGGATACAGCACTTGGGGAACTGCAACAGCAAACCCAAACGGCGAGCGCAGTTCCCCCAGCTGTAATCCGTGAAATCCCTTTTGTTCATCCGTGAAAATCCGTGGCTCAGCAGTTTTTAAGAACATCCCAAGAACTATGAGCGAAGCTATGCCGGCGCTACCACTCCAGTCTCGGCCTCTAACGGATCCGCCACGCTCCACTCATTGCCGCACTTGAGACACTTCCGATAATTCCCGCGCGTGCGATTCGACTTTGCCTCGGCGCCGACATTCCCGCACTCCGGGCACACCTCCGCTACCGGTTTATCCCAGCATACGAAATCGCACTTCGGATAATTCTCGCAGCCATAGAACGCCTTGCCGCGTTTCTTCGAGCGGCGCGCGGCGATATCGCCGCCGTCCTTCGGGCATTTCACTCCCGTCGGCATCGACTTTGTGCCGCGGCATTTCGGGAACGTACTGCAGCCCAGGAACTCGCCGGAGCGCCCGCGGCGCACCACCATCGGCTTGCCGCATAGCGGGCACATGAAGTCCGTCAGCACCGGCGGAACTTTCTCGCCCTTCAGCGGACGGGTGTACGTGCACGTCTTCGGATGATTTTCGCAGGCCACAAACGGCCCGAAGAATCCGCCCTTCGCAACGAGTTTGCCCCCGTCGATCGGGCAACGCTCCGTCTCGAGCGCCGAAAGATCGTGCGCCTCGTGAATCAGTCCTTCGTAATTCACCGAGCTCAACGCCTTGTCGAACGGGCCATAAAATTCTTTGAGTACCCGCTGCCACGGCATTTTTCCGTCTTCGACCTTATCGAGCTCGCCTTCCATCGTCGCCGTAAAGCTGACGTCGAATTCGTTGGGGAACTGTTTGATCATGACCTTCTCGACACTCTCACCCAGTGGCGTCGGGAAAAAACGACGTTGTTCAAGCTCCGCGTAATGGCGCTCGGTCAGTGTGGAAATGATCGACGCGTACGTGGACGGACGACCGATACCCAACCGTTCGAGCTCCTTCACCAAACTCGCTTCGGAAAATCGCGGCGGCGGCTCGGTGAAATGCTGCGTCGGCTTCACTTCCTTCACCGGCACCTTCTCGCCCGGCTCGATGGCCGGCAAGGCCTGCTCGTCCTCAAGCGCTTTGCTGTCGCCTTCTTCGCGCGCCTCTTTGTACAGTGAGAGGAAGCCGGCGAATTTGATGACGGAGCCCGTCGCACGGAATAAGTACTGATGCTTCGCGCCCTTCATATCGAAATCGACGGTCGTCGTGTCGAACACCGCCGGAGCCATTTGGCTCGCCATAAAACGCTGCCAGATCAGTGTGTAGAGTTTGAACTGTTCTGGAGACAAATACTTCTGAACGGAATCCGGCGACCGCGTCGGGTCGGTCGGACGCACACCTTCGTGGGCATCCTGTGCGTTCGTGTCGCCCGCTGCGCCATAGAACATCGGCGTTTTGGCGAGGAACGCTTCCGAAAAATTCGTGCGCAAATAATCACGAGCCTGCATCACGGCACTTTCGGCGACACGCGTCGAGTCTGTACGCATATACGTAATGAGACCAACTGAACCCTCGACCTTTCCGAGTTCGATGCCCTCGTAAAGATTTTGCGCCAACCGCATGGTGCGCTTGGAACCGAAGCCCAGTTTCTTTGCGGCTTCTTGCTGCAAGGTGCTCGTTTTAAACGGTTCCGCGGGATTTTTGCGGCGTTCCCGGCGCTTGAGATCGGTTACGTCGAAAGTCTTGCGGCCGGAGACATCGTTCACAATGGCCTTGGCTTCGGCCTCGTTCGGAATCAGCGGCTTGTTGCCGTCCACGTGATGCAGTTTCGCCGTGAAGGCCTGACCGTCGTGCTCGAGGGCCGCGGCGATCGTCCAGTACTCCACGGGATTAAACGCGCGAATCTCACGCTCGCGCTGCACCAGCAGTCGAAGCGCAACGGTCTGCACACGACCGGCGGAGAGCCCCTTTTTCACCGTCTTCCAAAGCACCGGGCTGGCCTTGTATCCAACGAGCCGGTCGAGCACTCGGCGCGCCTGCTGCGCATCCACTTTACGCTGATCGATATCACCGGCTTTTTCGATCGCGCGGTTGACCGCGTCTTTGGTGATTTCATGAAAGAGCACGCGTTTGATCGGCGGCGCATTACGCCCCTTGATCAAGCTCTGCACGTGCCACGCGATGGCTTCGCCCTCACGATCAGGGTCGGTGGCGATGAACACGGCGCGGGCAGACTTCGCCGCAGCCTTCAATTCAGCGACGGTTTTTTCTTTACCGGGAATCGTTACGTAATCAGGCTCGAACGCATTCTCGAGATCGATACCGAGCGTTTTTGTCGGGAGATCGCGAATGTGGCCCACCGTCGCCTTCACGGTATAGGCGGAGCCTAGATACTTGCCGATGGTCTTGGCTTTGGCCGGCGACTCGACGATGACGAGCGACTTGCCCGAGGGCACGACGGGCCCGTCGTCTTCGACTTCGACCGCCGCACTGACGCGTTTCTTGGTGGCCGAACCCTTGGGTGCGGCCTTCTTTTTGGTGGCAGGCTTCTTGGCCACAGGTACCGGCGCGGCCTTCGCCGCAGGCTTCTTGGCGGCGGTTGCCGGCTCGGCCTTGGCCGCCGGCTTCTTCGCAGCGGGTTTCTTGGCGACTGCCTTCTTTGTTATGCTCTTTTTGATTGCCATATGATCTCGAAACGGAGGCCGGGTGTCCCTTGCCTGGCGACCCCGGCCCGTGAAATGTCACTCTATAGTTGTAACGCGGACCCTCAGGACAGACATCCTAGTCCACCTGTCAACCCTAAGCAAGCGCGACTATTCGCTCGACAATGGTTTTGAACGGCATCGAATCCACGCTAACCGTATGATCTGCTTGCAGATACAGCTTTTCACGTGCTACTAAGAGCTTCTCCAGACCGGCCACGGGGTACGCTCCCGCCAACAGGGGGCGCTTCTGGATCTTCGACCCCATCCTCCTCACCGCCCGCGCCGGATTAGTTAACAGGTAAATCATTTTTGCCGGCGGGCAAAGGAGCGCCGCGCAACCCGGATTCGCGATCCAACCTCCGCCAGGGGCTAGAATCGTCGGTGGCGCGTCGCGGAGTTCCTGTGTCAACAACCGCTCGAGTTCGCGAAATCCGGCTTCGCCGCGCGCCGCAAATATTTCAACGACCGTCATCACTTCGCGGCGTTCGATCTCGGCATCGAGGTCCATAAACGGACGGTCGAGCGCCGCCGCGACGGCTTTGCCTACTGTCGATTTTCCCGAGCCCGGTAACCCAACGAGAATCAGGTGCGCGTTGTGTGCGTCGCCCAACTCAGTGACTCAGCCGGCGGGCGATATGGGCGATATACGCATCGTAGTTTCGCCGAATCTCCGCAAGTGAATCGCCGCCGAACTTTTCCACGAAGGCATTCGCCAACACCAGTGCCGCCATCGCTTCGGCGATCACACCCATCGCCGGCACCGCGGTAACATCGCTGCGTTCGACCGACGCTTCTGCTGGCGCCGCCGTTTTTGTATCGACCGTGCCCAGCGGACGCATCAGCGTGCTGATCGGCTTCATCGCAACGCGAATCACCAGCGGCTCACCGGTGGTCATTCCACCTTCGAGACCACCAGCGCGATTCGTCTTGCGGCGCACATTGCCGGTGCGTGGGCGGTTCGGCGCGAGTTCAATTTCATCGTGCACCTCTGAGCCCACGCGGCGCGCCGTTTCAAAGCCGAGACCAATCTCGGCGCCTTTCACGGCGGGAATCGACAGCATCGCACCGGCGAGCCGACCATCAAGTTTGCGATCCCAGCTCACGTGCGAACCCAGCCCAACCGGTAAGCCATCGACGACAACCTCGCAGATGCCGCCGAGGGTATTCCCGTCTTCCTTCGCAACATCGATGCGGGCGATCATAAGTGCTTCGGCATTCCGATCGAGCGTGCGCAGCGGAGACTGGTCGGCGACCGCATTGATGTCCGAGGGCATCTCCTGCGGCCGGTCAGCTTCGATACCGCCCAGATGCACGAGATGTGAGCCAATGGTCACGCCAAACTCGGCGAGTAGCCGTTTCGCGACTGCGCCAGCAGCGACCCGTGCGGTGGTCTCACGAGCTGATGCCCGCTCCAGAATATCGCGCGCGTCTTCACGATCGTATTTGAGTACGCCAGTGAGATCGGCGTGTCCCGGTCGGACTCGGGTCACCTGGCGTTTACGTCCATCGGTGGCGTCGCCAGCCCTCGGTGCCGGATCCATGATCTCTTCCCAGTTCTTCCAGTCGCGGTTGCGGATAAGCATCGCAATCGGTGAGCCAAGCGTTTCGCCGGCGCGAACACCGGAGAGGAACTCCACACGGTCCTGTTCGATCTGCATGCGCCTGCCACGGCCATAACCCTGCTGGCGACGGGCAAGTTCCTTGTCCACGTGTTCGGCGAGCAGTGGCAAGCCAGCAGGCAGCCCCTCGATAACGGAGAGGAGGGCGGGACCGTGGGATTCGCCGGCGGTGGAAAATTTTATCACAGCATTCATCCGTGCAGGGTGCAGTGTGCAGGAACTTCGCGGAACGGACTGGAACAGAACGGGCCCGGCGTTTCGGCCGGGCCCGTAAAGATAATCAGGTCGAACTGATGACTACGGTTTCGCCGGGGCAGCTCGTATCACCTCGCCCTCATCGACGATGTGCGGCGTGATGAGCATCAGTAGATCCTGCTTGCGTTCGATGGTATCGGTCTGCGAGAAGAACTTTCCGATTCCCGGAAGGTTCATCAGGAACGGGATACCCGTTTTGTTCTTGGTGACTTGCGTCTGGGTGAGTCCCGAGATGACCGCCGTTTCGCCGTCAGCAACCAGCACCTGACTGGTGTTGTTTTGCTTCGTGGTGTTTGGGCCGGCCACGGTCACACTGAGCAGCGTTTGCTGTTCGATAAACACCGTCAGCTGGATCTGCCGATTCGCGGTCACGTGCGGTGTCACGCGTAGCGTAATACCGACGTCCTGGCGGGCGATCTGTGGTGCAACGGATTGAATCTGGCCAGCGATGATCGGCGGCGTCAGAAGGAACGCCTGCGTCTGGCCGGCGAACAGTTGGGCCTCACGATTGTCCACCGTGGTAATGCTTGGCTCGGCCTGAATGTCCGTGAGATTCTGCGAACTCAATGCGTCGATGAACGACGTCAGATTGAAGCCGCCGAGTGTCATGTTATAAATAAGGCTGAGCGCGGCGCTGGACTTGAACGGACGGCTGGCATTCGAGACAGCGGCGAGCGCATCGCCGCCAAGGTTCACGCGGTAGTCGCCTGCCACTGGTGTGGTTTGCGTCGCGTCTGTGAAGCGTGTAACCAGCGCATTGGAAAAACCGTTGGCGCTGCCGAGGTCGTACGCGAGCCCGAGTTGTTCGGTGCCGGTGCGATCGACCGAGATAATCTTGGCTTTGATGGACACTTGCGGCGTGCGCACGTCGAGATCGCGCACGTAGCTCTCAATGTCGGCGAGTCGCGACGGCGTTTCCGTCACGATGATGGTATTGGTCTTTTCGTCAAAAGTCACCGCGCCGCGCGTGGAGCAGATCGCTCCACCACCCGCGCCGGCACCTGCGCCGGCACCTGGTGCCGCCGCCGCCGCGGCAGCGGCAGCATTGCCACCGCATCCGGCTTTGAGCAAATCCTGTACCGTCTTTGCCATATCCGTCGCCTTCGCGTAGTTGACGGCAATGACCTTTGTTTGCATCGGCTCGACCTTTTCACGATCGGCGATATTCTGGTAGCTATCAACCGTGATAATGCCGGTCGAATCTTCAAGCGCCGTAAAGCCCTGCGACTGCAGGACGGAGCGGAGCGCGATATCCCACGGTTTGTCGATAATCACAGCGGTCACAAAACCATCGACGGATTTTCCGACGACGATCGTGCGGTGACTGAAATCCGAAAATGCGGTGATGACGTCGCGGATATGCTGATCGACGAACGTCACGGTAATGCGCGGCTCCCGTGACTGCTGTGGTTCCGGAGTTGGCGCGGGTGCGGATTTCTTCGTCGCGGCGATCGGGGCAATCGGCGTCGGCTCCGGGGTGAACGCGGCGGCGGCCGCACTCGGGCTGCTGACTCCGACGGACGTCACTGTATTCTTTGGCGCGCCGAGGTGCCACGCCGCAAATGCGTCGGGGCCATCAACGGAAATTTTGACATCGTGTTCCGTGCGTACGACCCGATACTCGTGGGCCCCATCAAGATCGAGCACGACGCGCACCACGCCCGCCTTGTACTGGGCGATACGCACGTTCGTGATACCGCCACGCGAGACTTTGTCGTAGAGTCCGATCGGCATGCCGAGGGTGGCACCTTGCAGATCTACCACGATGCGGCGCGGATTATCGAGCGTGAAGTCGAGCACGTCAACCGTACCGTCGATCGCGATCGAGACCTCAGCCTTCCCGGTACCCGGCCGAACAGTGAGGGAGGTGACAGTATTGGCAGGCGTGTCGGTCACGGCCGCAGTCGCGCGACCGGCAATCCCGAAGGCCAAGACAGCCGCGAGGGCGGTCCATCGAATATGTCGTGTCATTACGGTCTCCTTCCAGCTGCGCGTGTCGGAGTGCTCAGCAGAAGCGTTTCCTGCCGGCTGAATCCGAATTCATCGAGGTTCAATGTGATGCTGCCCTGATCGATCTTGAGCACTTTCATGCGGCCGAGAATACTGCCGACGTGAATGTTGTACACTTTGGCGTTCGTGCCATCCACAACTGTGGCAATGGAATTGCGGCCGGTGTGATCGTAAATAATTCCAATCACCGAGAGATCGACGAGCAGTGGACGAATCCCGCCTTCTTCGGATGCCATCAGTGAGACGAACGGATCGCGGCGTCCATCACCGGAGTAGGAAAAGATTTCGCGATAGAAAGTCACAGACCCTTTGCCACCGGTTTGGCTGGTCGCGCCCGGCGAGCTGCCATCGGCTGGCGTGCGTACAATAGCACCGGCTGGAGGCGCACCGACGGAACTGTTGGCGGGCGTGTTCTTCTGCGCTGCGGCTTCCGCGGGCCTTGGTCCGGTCCGGGCCGTGTCATTGCCTGCCCGTTCCGTTGCCCGAATCTGAGCGCTGGTTTTATTCGCCTGACCGCGAGCGGCCTGAATCGGCCCATTGATGTTCGGCATGGACTGCGCCGAAGCGTTCGCGGCGAAGACCGATGCAACAGCGAACACGAGTACGAAAACCGAAGTACGGCGCATTATTCGCCCCCTGCTTTCTTGACGGGCGGAGGTGCACCGCCTGGAACGCCGGCCGGCTTATCAACTTTCTTCCGTCTCGGCGGAGCGGTACGCACCACGTATGTCTGAATTTCGAACTGTGCGTTGAGGACCTGTCGGCCCGCAGAGCCTTTCGGCTGCGCGCCGGGAAGGGCGAGCGCGAGATTCATTGGTGCCACAATTCGATTGAGTGATGCAATATTCGTGAGCACTTCACCGATCTCGTGGTACGTACCGGTGATTTTTACTTTGTAACGATATGTGTCGAAGATGTCGCCTTCGATCATCGGTTCCGGTTCGACGCCGTTGAGGTCCAGCTTCACGCGACGGGCCGCCGTGGACACCTGCTCGAGCAGTGACGGCACTTCATTGCTCGCCGGCACCAAGGTGCGCATGAGGTCGAGATTCTGCCGATACGCGGCCGCTTCGGCCACAATCTGCTTCACCGTGCCCTTGGCGAGCTGCGATTTGGCTTTCTGGTTGGCCTCGTCGAGTGTGTCGACGTGGGCAGCGAGTTCGGCAGTTTTTAATGACTGCGGTGTGTAAAGGAAATACCAGTACGCCCCTACAAGCCCGAACGCCACGACGGCGATCAAGGTGAGGATCTGGTCCCGCTGACTCTGCGGAGGAAAGGCCACGGTTACCTCACCGCAAGCGAGAGCGGAACACGGCGGATCATCGACGGGTCCGGTTTTTTAAGCTTCATATCAAGCGTAAACTCGGTGGCTTCTTTGTTGAGCGGCTGTAGCAAGACAATGTCGGTCTTGGCAAGTTGCACTCCCTCAATCCACGGTGAAGCTTCGAGCTGTTTCATGAAACGGGTGAGCGCTTGGATGTCGACCGTTTGCCCGACAATCCGGAACCGCAGTTCGCTTGCCGCAACGACGGCACTGTCGGCCTCGGCAATCAACTTGCCGTTCTTGCCTTTCTTCTGGAGGCTATCCGCGATCCCGACTTCGATTTCCGGCGAGATCATCGAGACGGCGCTCGTTTGATTGATCGACTTGAGCCAGGTATATGGCGTCAGCGCACGGCTGACCTCGTACAAAATGTGCGGCCAAGTATACCGGCTGCCGTCAATCGCCTTGATGATATTAATTTGCCGGATCACGGAGTCGCGCTGCGCTTCGGCGGCCACCCGTTGGGCGATCACCGTCGAGTAGCGGGTGGAATCCTGCGTGGCAACTTGTTCGCGCTTCGTCAGCGCGTCGAACTGACGGTTCTGATACCACCAGAGACCGGCGACCATGAGCAGTGCGATCACGACACTTCCGACGGCCGCAAGCATATATGGATCGCGGAAGCGCGATGTGAAATTGCCCATCATCGCGCCAAAATCGAGATTACTCGATCGGCTTCGCTTCGTTTTGCGTGCGCCAGGCAGCAGGTTGATTTCGATCATTGTCCGCGAGAGACCGTTGTTAGTGTGAAATGAACGGTCAATAGGGCTGGCGTAGTGCCAGTCCAATGGGCAGCATCAATAAGGGCGCAACCTCGTCTGTGACGAGCGACTCAAGCGCCCCGTCACGCACGTGAAGATTGGCCAGCGGATTTGCTTGTTCGACGTGCATTCTGAGCCGCGTACCGAGCGCGTCGGCAAGCCCCGGTATACGTGAACCGCCGCCGCAGAGATACACCGCGCGCAGCGCGCCGGCCGATCGCGACGACGATGCGAGAAACGCCGCGGCGCGTTCGATGCCAACGGAGATTTCCTCACCGCGCCCTTCAATTACCGCGTCAAGATGCGGCGATCGATCGTATCCTTGCAACAGTGATGCGGCCTCGTCGGCCTGCAGTCCGCGCTCACGCTGCAAATCTTCGCGAAACCGGCGCGTACCCACTGTGATGTCGCGGGTGAGGATCGGCACGCCTTCGTCGAGAATATTGATGTTCGTGACTTCGTGGCCGATGTTCACCAGGGCCACGACGCCTTGCATGGCATCGGGATAGTTCACTTCAAATGCATTGTGCAGCGCAAAGGCATCGACGTCCACAGCCTGCGGCGTGAGCCCGGCCTCGCTGAGCACGCGAAGTTTGGATTCGATCAACTCACGCTTGGCGGCGACGAGGAGCACATTCATTTCCATTCCCGTGCCTTCAGGGTCGAGAATCTGGAAATCGAGCTCTACCGATTCCATATCGAACGGCACATGCTGCTCAGCTTCCCAACGCATCAGTTCGCGCGCCTGTTGTTCCTTCACACGTTCAATCTGGATTTTCTTGATGATCACGTCGCGACCGCCCACCGCCGTGACGACGTCTTTGGTTGTCACACCAGCGGCCGCGAGGCAGGCGAGAATCGCATCCGAGACAATGCCCGGATCCATGATCTCGCCTTCGACTATCGCGTCGGCGAGCAATGGAGTGATGGCGACCTTAATGAGCTCGGGTACGGGTTTGGAATGATCCATCACGGCCACTTTAATGAGGCCGGAACCAATATCGAGTCCCACCGTTGTCTTCTTGCGACCGAAGAGTGCCATGACGATCCGCCGGCCCTGTGGACGAGAATGGTCAACCCGTTGTTGGTAGGGTCAACCGAAAGGGTAAAGAAGAAACGTAACCCAACTGTCTATATAGTTGTCGGGGCGCCAAAGTTGGCCGGTCGCCGACGACACTGTCAATACGTAATCATTGGCAAATCGATTGGCTTGCTTGCAGTTACGAACCATCCATTATTGCCAAACGCGACTTGCGATGTCAGTCCACCCTGCAAACCGGCAAAGGCTTAGAGGGAAGGGCTGTCACCATGACACGAGCGGAAGGGGGGCTAGGTAACAGCCGGCCATGACTTTCCCTACGGGTACACGGCCCACCACCAGCCTGGAATCCGGCTGAAGTGCGAAGTGGTAGGCGGCCCGGCGCCGAGGGAAAGCTCCAAGAAAGCAAGCGCACCGGCGTCGGCACGCACTCCGCCGGACCACGATCGGGCAGTCACTACCACGCGTGCAAGGTTGCCGCCGAGCGCCTGAAGGGTCAGTCGAGCGGTATCTGCCCCCGAAACCAACACGGTTTGAATGGCGCCGCCGCTGCCGAGCAAAGTAAACGTGCTGTCGGGCGGCGCCGCGAGGAGGTCTGCGAGGGCGCTTCCGGCCGCGGCTTCGGCCCGGGCGGCCGCGAGTTCGCCTCGCGACGTGCGCAACTCTTGTACGCCTCCGTCCAAAATTAGCGAGACGAGCATCGCGCCGACGACGAGCACCATAAGCGCGAATGGCAAGGCAAAACCAGGACGATGGCCGCTAGGGCACAATGGCATGATTTCTTAGCGCGATGACGGCACGCTGTGAGATGCCCGTTGCCGTCGGTGATGACGGTGCGCGGACGGATATGATCAATACTGGATCTACACCACTCACGGAAATGCTCAATCCCGAATCGCGCGCTGTGGCTAACGGGCCCACCACTGGCTGCGCGCTGCCGCAGACGCCGAGCGGATCGCAGGATCGATACGCGAGAGACCACGATTTGTCGGAGCCGAAGTGCAGCATGTAGCGACCGGCGCGCAGGATTCGCACCGGCGCGCCCGTTCCGACTGCTAGCGCACGATCCAGTCGCAGTTGCGTCACGGCGCGGCGGGCGATGCTGTCCGCCGTGGTGCGAAATCCGGTGGAGGAACTACATCCGGCGCCATCCGAACGGGACGTCACGGTATCGACGCGGGCCGTGCGCCAGGCGGCTGGTGGCGTCGTGTCAAATGCCGCGATCTGATCGCCCGCCGCCGCCGGTGACCGCCATATTGTGAATGGTCGGCTGTTCGTCGAAACTGAACTTGGAAGAACGAGCAGGGTTCCGGATGAGACGCAAGCGACAGACAGCCCGACAACGCCGAGAAAATCGGCGGCCGTATCGCCACGCAGTGTGATTTCTTCGGCGGCGGCGGTACGCAACTCGGTCGCGAGTACCGATTGCGCCTCGCGAAGCGTGCGACGATCTCCAGATCCTGCGACCGCGTTCCGCACGTGTCGCTCAGTGGCGACGAGCGCCGTGCCTCCGAGTGCCGCGAGGAGAGCGGCGAGCACAAATGCGATGACAACTTCGACGACAGTGGTTCCGACTCGCGGCGGTCGATTCACTCCGGACACGTGACGCGCGCCTCGACCACAATTGCAGTGTGAACACGGCGCGGCGTGACCGAGTCAACGAGATACCATGCCCCGTTGTGCGGCGACGCCCGCCAGCGGGCAGTGCCCCATGCCGAGACGTCGGCTGCGGCGGTATCGCGTACGCAAGGCATCGTGGCGAGCCGCTCCAGCCGATCGCGTAGCTGTCCGGCAGCACCCGACTCACCGCTCGCGAGATCGCGCAAGCGCACATCGCCAAGCAATGCGGTGGCCAGCGCGGTGACACCGACACCCAATAGGGCGAGCGCAATCAGGACTTCGACCAGCGTGAATGCGGTGCGCGGATGTGAGGCAGGCATACCGCGCACATTGCTTGGATTGGCGTTGCGATGCGCCACCAGTGCAGTGCGCGGTTCAGCTATTCAACGCGGGGCGACAGTTGTCCCGAGCACCGGGATCACGATGTGGAATGCCGCGCCGCCTTCAGGCGAGGGTTGCACCCAAATGAATCCATGCATGTTGCGCACAAGTCGCTTGACGACGGCGAGGCCGAGGCCGGTGCCATGTTCACGCGACTTCGAGGTAACGAACGGCTCGAAGATGCGGACTTCGTCACCGGCTTTCACACCGTGACCACTGTCGGACACGACCACTTTCACCACCTCGGCAGTTCGGTCACTCGCGACCCAAGCGGCGAGTCGCTCGTCTGGGGCGTCAATGAGATCGGCGGCGATTCGTCGGCGAATGGATATTTGGAGATGCCCGCCAGCCGGCATCGCGTCCACGGCATTGAGCACGAGATTCGCGAATACCTGCTCGAGTGCGAGTGCGGTAGCCGACACCATCATCGGCTGCGGATCGATGTGCGGCTCAACGGTGATGCGACGCAACACACCCTGATCGGACAAAAAACCGAGGGTTTCGTTACATGCAGTTGTTACGTCTGCACCGTGACGCGTATCGGATTCCGGACGTGCATAATCCACGAATCCGTCCATCATCCGTTCGATACGACCGATTTCACGCTGCAGTGATTGAATCGTCCCGTGCAACTCCGGTGCCACACGCTCATGGAGTGAGTGTGCATAGTTCGTAATGGCACAGAGCGGATTGCCGACTTCGTGGGCGAGGCCGGCCGCTACACGGCCCGCCGTGACCAGTCGATCAATTTGCGCGCGTTCGGATTCGACAGCGCTCAGGCGGGACTCGAGCGACCTTACCTGTCGACGCCGCCGCCACCACAGACACCCGAGCGCGACGATCCCCATGGCGAGTGTGGCCGGAACGACGATGGTGACGAGCAAGGAATTATTCACGGGATGCCAACGGAAGAAGAAACGGGCCGGGCAGTTTTGCCCGGCCCGCTTCGGTCTCTCAGACGGGTCCGATGGCTACTGGCAGATCGGAATACCTTCGTTCGTCGAACCGCCGCCAAGTGTCAGGCCGCAGGTCTTCGTCGTCGAGCCGTGGGTCGCCGAAGCATCCCAGCCGGTCGCCGTGCTGCTGTTGATCGTCACCGTCACACCGGTGGAGGGCTTGTAGTTCGTGCCCATCGCGCCCGTGCTGGAAGCGTACGAGCTGTTGTTGTCGGAGAAATACGCTTCCTGCGCCGTAACGAGGTTGCGAAGATCCGACTTCATCGAAGCGATGTAAGCTTTTTCTTTTGTATTTGCGAACTTCGGAATTGCGATCGCGGCTAAGATGCCAATGATGACAACGACGATGAGAAGTTCGATCAACGTGAAACCTTTACGCATTGACGACATGGGGAACAGCTCCGTGGAGATGTGTATTTAGGTCTGCGACTAATGGAACCAAAAGCTTGAGACCCGGATGATACCGATTGAACGATTTCGGGCGGCATCGCCCACATCAGTCCCGGAACCGAGATAAGTCTACGGGCCACGCGATGTTCGGGCCCGTAGACTCTTCCCAGCTGTTACTGGCAGATCGGAATACCTTCGTTCGTCGAACCGCCGCCCAACGTCAGTGCGCACGTCTTCGTGGTCGAACCGTGTGTCGCCGAAGCGGACCAGCCGGTCGCCGTAACCGTGCCCATCGTGACGGTCACACCCGTGGAGGGCTTGTAGTTCGTGCCCATCGCGCCGGTGCTTGATGCATACGAGCTGTTGTTGTCGGAGAAATACGCTTCCTGCGCCGTAACGAGGTTGCGAAGATCCGACTTCATCGAGGCGATATACGCCTTTTCCTTGGTATTCGCGAACTTCGGAATCGCAATCGCGGCCAAGATGCCGATGATGACGACGACGATTAGAAGCTCGATCAGCGTGAAACCCTTTTTCTGGCTCTTCATACTCAGATCTCCATCGGTCTGTGGGGAACGTTCCTCTAAC
>JANYBD010000111.1 GCA_025360995.1 Gemmatimonadota bacterium | reverse complement strand
TATCTCTTCCAAACATCGGACCCGAAATGTGCCGCCCATTCTTTCGGTGTACGAGTCATGGTATACGGGACGTAACTCTTCCCACCGATCGCGGCCAACTTCGCGAGCAGTTCGCGGTTGCTGTCCATTAATGCGGCGAGTGCGGCAGCATCGTCCTTCGGCGCACTCCGAAAGAGCCACACGGCAAACGCCTGGTCTTCCGCTGGCAATTTGAATAGCGGCCGAGTAAATCGTCCGGTATTCATCGGATAGAAGCTGATGGTCTCGCCGCCGTCTGCGTGCAAGAGTCCGGTCGCCCCGGACCCAAGGGCGAGGAACGGAGCGAGAAATGCTTTTATTGACGATGCCGGAACCCATATCGTGATTTTCGGTGTCGGCCGGTCCGATACTTCTGCTGCGTTCCGGGCTTCAAAGCGGAAAAGATACTGCTGGTAGGTCATCCGCACCGGCGCGGTCGCGCGGTCGAAATGCAAATTCGCTTCCTGGCCCGAAAAATCTGACCCGCCAGACGCACCTGTGAACTTTCCCACCTCAATGGAATACGTCCATTGGCCGCCGCCCTTCCGGATCGCCGATCCCCGCTGACTATCGAACTGACCGCCTTTCGCGATAGCGCTTTGATCCGCGAGATATTTGTCGAGATCTGCATAGATCAGCTCGTGCAGCACGACGTGGCTCGGTGCCGGTGACAACGGAAAGCTGGCGCGCACGATAATTCCGCATTGCCCCTGGCCGCCGAGTACCATGTTGAACAGCTCGGCATTGCGGTGCGCGGAGCACGTTACGAGACGGCCGTCACCCGTCACCACGTCGAGTTCAGTCACGGTGTCGACGACGGCGCCATAGTGGTGACTCGTATTGCCAATACCACCGGCACTCAACACGCCGCCGACGGTCAGTGCGAGACAGGTAGCTGGGAACACCGGTGGTGTCAGCCCGGCAGTCAACGTCGTCAAAGCCACCACCGACCAGAGTGCGCCCGGTTGTGCATCGACGGTCGCCGTGCCTTTGAGCTGCACCGCGTTGAGCGTCCTTGAATCAATTCCGATTCCCGCCTCGGCTTGCGTCTGTCCGTAGCACGAATGGCCGACGCCTTTCGTTCCGATTTTCAGTCCATGGGCATTTGCATACTTCACGATTTTCACGATGTCTTGCACAGAACCGGGTTGCAGTACCGCGGCGGGGATCCTATGAAAGAGTTTGCCGCCATCGATTGCATATGCCGCACGATTGACATCATCGAGGAGGAACGCCCCATCGAGCTTTGGAATTCCGCGAAAAGATGGCCCCTGTTCCTGCGATGCGGTTACCCAGGATCGCGTGTGGAGGTCGAAGCCCGTGATCGCAACGCCACCGGCCATTACGGCAAGCCTCGCAAACTCACGACGGGAAATGTCTTGGCTCATGGTGCCTCGCTAAGGGTGTTCAATATTGCGGTCGACTTACTATTTCGGCAAGTCACTGTTGTGTTTTCTGCACTAGCGCCGCCGATTTCAGGTGATCAATATTGCGGAGGGCAACGTCCCCCTATTCTCGCGCGATCAAACGGCCATAGATGGGAGAATTCGTGGAGCGACGTGCTATGCGTTTCTGGTTCGCCCCAATCGTCATCTGCGGTTGTGCCCATCTTCACACCCCACCTGGTCCGGCGTTGCCGGATCGCCCCGGCTTCACTGACACTCCCGCAGTACTCCCTCCAGGCGCCATTCAAGTTGAGGCGGGATACACCGACGACCGATTGAACGACAACCGATACCAGTCGGCCGGCGAAGTGCTATTGCGGGTTGGTATTGGCGGTCCCGTCGAGTTGCGTCTCTTTGGCAATTCTTACGCCACCCACTCGAGTCCAAATGTCGCGACCGTCCACGGCTTCGAGGACTTCAAACTCGGCGTCAAGGTTCGGCTTATTGAAAAGCCCGACAGCGTACACGGCTTGAAACCCAATCTGGCGCTGTTGATCGCCACCACGTTCCCGACCGGCGCATCCAAAATTGGTGCGGGCGTCGTGCAGCCAGAAGTGAAAGTCGCCGCGAGCTGGACCACCAACAGCCCGTTCTCCGTCTACTCGAACGCGGGGTTCGGAACAATTTTTGATGGCACCGCATGGAGCAATCACACGTGGGGGAGCGTAGCGACATGGTACGCCGTAACGCCGCGTATATCGATGTTTGTCGAAGGGCTCCATGTTCGTACCGTAAGCGGCCCATCGTCGCTGACGAGTTACATCGATGGAGGCGTGACGTTGCTATTTGGCGAACGGTTCCAAATTGACGTGCGCGCGGGGCGCGGCGTTGGGAGCCCAGTCAGCGCCGAACGGTTCATCGGATTAGGCCTCGCACGTCGCTTCTAGGGTCTCGTGGAATCTTTGACATCCCCGCGATAGCGTGCCAAGTTTTGACCGTCGCACGACACGGCACCACTGAAGACTCCAGTTACCAAAGGATTCTGAAAAATGCCACAGCTTCATCTCGACACTGGCAACACCGGGTTCATGTTGCTGTGCACCAGCCTAGTGATGCTGATGACCCCCGGACTGGCGTTTTTCTACGGGGGTCTTGTCGGCCGGAAGAACGTTCTCGCAATCATGATGCAGAGTTTCGCTTCGATGGGATGGACCACTATCCTCTGGTGGGCGTTTGGGTTTTCTATGTGCTTCAGCGGTGATGTAAAAAGCGGCACAGACATTGCCGGCATTGTGGGAAACTTCGATTGGGCGTTTCTACGCGGCGTGTCGCTCACAACGCCATCGCCAGCGAATGATACAATACCCTTGTTCGTTTTCTTCGCCTATCAGATGATGTTCGCCATCATCACACCGGCACTGATCACTGGCGCATTTGCGAATCGCGTGCGCTTCCCAGCGTACATGCTCTTTCTGACCGGGTGGCTGACGCTTGTCTACTTCCCCTTCGTCCATATGATTTGGGGCGGCGGAATCATGGCGCAGTGGGGCGTTCTTGACTTCGCGGGCGGTATTGTCGTCCACAACATCGCGGGTATCGCGGCGCTCGCGTCGGTGTTGTATGTCGGTCGCCGAAAGGTCGTCGACAATGGCCCGCATTCCATTCCGCTGGTAGCGCTGGGCACCGGGCTCCTCTGGTTCGGATGGTATGGTTTCAACGCGGGCAGTGAGTTCCGCGTGGACTCGGTCACGGCTGTTGCGTTCGTCAATACCGACATCGCGGCGAGCTTTGCGGCCATCACTTGGCTCGCGATCGATTGGATGACCACAAAGAAACCCAAGTTTCTTGGGTTGCTAACGGGCGCTGTGGCGGGGCTCGCCACCATCACACCCGCCGCCGGCTATGTGTCACCCAAGGCTGCTGTTGCGATCGGAGTGTTGGCCGGCATCGTCTGCTTTTATGCAGTGGCGCTCAAGAACCGGCTGCGATGGGACGACGCGCTTGACGTCTGGGGAGTGCACGGAGTCGGCGGCTTTCTCGGCATTCTCAGTTGCGGTGTGTTCGCCACTACGGCATTTAATCCTGCCGGCGTGAACGGCCTGTTGCATGGCAATCCGCATTTCTTTCTAGTGCAGCTCGCCGCCGTGTGCCTTTCGTCAGTCTGGGCATTTGTCTTCACGTACGGCATGCTTTGGATTATCGATCGGTTCACGCCAGTGAAAGTCGACGAAGCAGATCAGACACACGGACTTGATCAGGCACTGCATGGCGAGTCTGCCTACGTCGAGGCGGTCTGAACGTCACAGATAGATAGATTTCGCGCCATGTCTATCCCATCACTTGCATCCGTTTCGTTGCGCGATCGCGCCGCAGTTGTCGGTCTTGATTGCGAGTACCGCGGCGGTGAACGAAAGTTCACATTTGGTGAAATCGACGCCCGCAGTGATCGCCTGGCGAGTGTTCTCGCCAGCCGTGGCCTTGCCGCCGGCGATCGTCTCGCATTTTATCTCGTTAACAGACTTGAAATCATCGATCTCTGGCTCGCTTGCGCGAAGCTCGGTATCATCGTCGTGCCAATCAACGTGTTGTATCGGGATCGCGAAATCCGGCATATCCTCGACGACGCGGCGCCGACTGCAGTAGTCACCACCGCTGCGCAGATCGCTGAGTTCCCGGTGGGTACCAACTGTTGGATCGTTGATGAACTTGACGCTGAAGCCGAGTCGGCGCCGCGCGAGATGATCACTACGACGCTTGGCGACGACACTCCTGCTGCCCTCGTCTATACATCCGGCACGACTGGCCCGGCAAAAGGGGCGATTCTCACCCACGGCAATTTTGCGGCGAACGCGAAGTCGCTCGTGCACGAGTGGCGGATCACGTCCGCCGATCGTTACCTCGCCGTACTCCCGCTCTTCCACGTACACGGGCTCGGCAACGGTCTGCACTCCTGGCTGGCTTCGGGGTGCCACATGCGATTGCTCGAACGGTTCGATCGCGCAACTATGGTCCGAGAATTCGACGCGTACCAGCCAACGCTCTTTTTCGCTGTGCCGACGATCTATCATCGGCTGCTCGAATGCGACGCCGACACCGCGCTGCGACTTGGGGGCCACACGCGTCTGTTCGTGAGCGGGTCGGCGCCTCTGCCGGCGCATGTGCTCGAGGCGTTTCACTCGGCGTTTGGTCACGTGATTCTCGAGCGGTACGGCATGACGGAAACGTTGATGAACTGCAGTAATCCGTACGATGGCGAACGCCGCGCGGGAAGCGTCGGGCCCGTGCTCCCACATGTCGAGTTGCGTGTGCGCGACGAATCGGGCGCGGAGTTGCCCAACGGTACGCTCGGCGAACTCTGGGTCCGCGGCCCAAACGTGTGTGCCGGCTACTGGAAGCGCGCCGATGCGACGGCGGCCGCGTTCGTCAAAGGCTGGTTCTGCACTGGCGACATCGGTGCGCGAGCTGACGATGGCTATGTCACGCTACACGGACGGCGCAGCGACCTGATTATCTCGGGCGGTTTCAACATTTATCCTCGCGAGATTGAAGAACTGTTGCTCGAGCAACCCGGAGTTGAGGAAGCGGCCGTTATCGGCGTGGCCGACGAGGCACGGGGCGAGGTGCCGGTGGCCTATATCGTTTCTGCCGCACCGCTCGACGAAGCGCAGTTGCGTGCCGCGCTCGCCGCGCAGCTTGCGTCGTTCAAGGCACCGCGGGCATTCGTGCGCGTTGATGCGTTGCCGCGCACCGCACTCGGCAAAGTGCAGAAGCATCTACTGCCTCGTTGGGCGCCGTAAAGTCAACACGGAGCGGCAGGGTACATTGCGCCGAACATCCAATTCAGATGCGAGCGTCCCGGTGAATGAACTGCGACGTCACCAAGATCAGCAGCGAGAAGACGCCGAGCGCTACGAAGCTCGACGTGTAGCTCTTGGTTACGTCAACGAGCCGCCCGACGAGCGGTGCGCCGACGAGAATCATCACGATGCCGAGCATATTGACGAGCCCCATCGCTGCGCCAGCGCGCCCGGGAAAAAGCGCCGCGGCGCGCGTGAACATCGCTGCGTAGGGCAATCCGCAACCCACGCCTAAGACGACGATCGCACCGATTACAACATCAAGTGACCGAGGCGCGTACGCCATTAAAAGACAGGCCATCGCGTTCAACGACAAACTCACGGTGAGTAGGGTGCGCACACCTAACCGCCCCACCAAATAGCCGCCGGTCGGGCGGGAAACAATTCCGATTAACAGGACCAGCGAGCCGAGCGCGCCGGCCGACTTTGGCGTGAGTCCGAGATTTGTCGTGAGCAAGAGCGTCACCCAGGCACCGACGACGATGACGAGTCCGAATGACGCCATCTGCACCAGTCCGAGCAGCCACAACTGCCCGTGCGTGAGCATTTCCAGCAGATGGCTCGGCGGGTGCGAAACCGGGCGCGGCACTTTCGCGAACAGAAGCCACGCCAAAAATGCCAACGCCGCGACCGTCACGGTAGACCAAAACGCTCCAGTCCAACCAACCTGACCGGCGATGCGCGGAATGGCGAAGATCACGAAGCCGGAACCGGCGAGGATCGAGCCGCCGAAGATTCCTTGCGCGCGGGCCAGTCGTGCGTGTGGCGTGAATGCCGTGAGGTATCGCGCGCTTGCGACGAACGAGGTGCCAGTGCCGAGTCCGACGATGATCTTCCACGTGAGCAGCTGCGAATAGCTTGTCGAGAGTGCGAGCCCGGCGTTGCCGGCAGCAACCAGCGCGAGCGCGGCGAGCAGCACGCGCTTGCCGCCGAACCGGTCAGCGAGATGGCCGCCCGGTACTTGCATCAGCGCATGCGTGAGAAAAATCCCTGACGTAAGGAAACCGGCGAGCGTTTTCGAGAATGCGAACTGCGCCTGCAACATTGGCACCAACGGCGCGTGATTCGTGTAGTTCGCGGAGAATGCAAAACCGGCTGCGCACGCGAGGACAAGGGCGACGGTCGCGTCGCGGCTCGTGGCTTGGTCGGTTGCCGAGCTTCCGGTCATCGCGCGCCTGCGGGCGGTTGCCACACGGGATGCCGCTGCGGCACGGCTTTCATTAGGAGAGTAAGCGCATTCGCGAGCGATGCGTCGCTCACCGACGTGCCCTTGAAATGTCCCATCCGAACAACGACAAGGTCGTGTGTCGGTATGACGAGCGTCGTCTGCCCGCCCACGCCTTGCATGGAAAACGCGTCTTCAGGAACGGGAAACTCGTGGTTGCGGTTCAGCCACCACATTCCGCCGTACTCTTTGCCGGGCCATGCCGGCGCCGGCGTGCGCGTGAAGTCGCGCCATCCCTTGGGGAGCAGACGTTCGCCGTTCCACACGCCGTCCTGCAAATACAGTTGAGCGATTCGCGCGAAATCGCGCGCCGGCGCAAAATCAAAACCCATCAGCAGGAAGTTGCCGTACGGATCGGTCTCGAGCGTCATACGGCGCACACCAATCTTATCGAACAAGTGATGTTGCCAGCTTGAGAAGTAGTCCTCACCCTTCGCTTCGACGAGGCGGCGGATCATATAGTTGGCAAGCAGCGGATCGGAATTGCGATACAGTCCGACCGTGTTCGGCGCCCATTGTTGCGGGCGCGTTGCCGCGTATTTGAAAGCGTCGATCGCTCCCGTGTACACGTAGAGATGGTCGGGGTAACCCATCGTCGGTTTGTAGTTCGGGTCAAACGTTGATACGAATCGCAACCCGCTCGACATCCGCAGAATATCGGCGACCCGAATCTTTTGGCGTTCATCGCCGGCCGACTGCCACTCCGGAATTGGAGCGGCATCCCACAATCCCAAGTATTTCTCTTGGATGAGCCTCGCCAATACCGTCGCGGTAACGCTCTTGCCCATCGACCAGCCAGGGAGCCGCGTGTTCTCGTCGACGCCGGCGCGATACCGCTCGGCAATAATGCGGCCCTTGTATAGAACAACCCAAGCCGCCGTCAGTGCGGAGTCGGGAGCAAATGCAGCGTTGGTCGCCGCGGTAAGTGCGGCCCGGTTGATTTCGGCGGGCAACCGTCGGGCAACAACGCGATCGCCCATTGGCCAGGATACGTTCGCGCCATCCGGCAGCGTGCTTACGACGCGGCGCGGTGTGAAGTGCACCGAGTCTTCGCCTGCTGGCAGGATAACGCACCCTTGGTCTCCGAAACGGCGCGCCGTGCGGGTGAGGCCGTTTTTCGTGCGAACCGTCACTGATTGGCGCGTGCGATCGACGATGGTATCGGTGGTGGTTGCGCGGCTGGCGGCTGGCGAGATGAAGAATCCGTCTTCGGCGGCGGCGTCTTTGAGCGTTCGACCGGTGACGAAAAGCGCCGAGCAGAGCACCTTCGCGAATCCCGCAACTTCGTGCTCGATTCGGATTCCGGGTGGCGGCGTCCATTTGGTGGGGAGTTCGGGCGGAAAGTCGCGCGACTGTGCGGACGCCGTCGAGGGGACGGACCACGCGGCAAGAATAATCGCGCTCGCTGCTACAACGGAAAAGCTGTTCACGCGGTGACTCCGGGTTACACGGTCTGGAAAAGAGGCAACTTCACCCGTCTAGTTTCAACATTAGCGCTAAGCCTCGCGGATCCTTCCGCAGGCGATCGAAGCGTTC
>JANYBD010000090.1 GCA_025360995.1 Gemmatimonadota bacterium | reverse complement strand
CGATCCGGTTACGGGCGAGGCGCACGAAGTCTGGCACAACGTCCCGAACGAACGCGACTGGAACAACATCAACAACATTCAGTGGGCTGGCAGTGCCCTGATCTTCCAGCTTGAGCCACATGAGTGGGTGCGCTACTACTCAGTCGCCATCAAAAATTCGCCTGCGCAACCAGTTGAGCTCACCCCTGGTGAAGGACAGCTAGAGCACACCGGGCTCTCGGCCGATGGCCGGACGCTTTTCTATTCGAGTAATGTGAACGCGATCGACTCACGCCACATTTGGAAAGTTCCCACCGACGGCGGCACCGCCGAGCAAATCAGCACGGGTGATATTCAGACGTATCCGGTGGCGTTGGCGTCCGGCAAACAGGTCGCGATGCTGACGGCGTCATGGAATCGGCCACAGTCGATCGGTGTGATGCCCGTGTCGGGCGGTTCTGAAAAGGTGATTTACCCGACGCTGGCCAAGGATTTTCCTACCGAGCGTCATGTGCAGCCGGTGAATGTGATGCTCAAGGCCGCCGACGGCAATGAGTTTCACAATCAATTGTTTTTGCCGAAGGATATGAAATCGGGGGAGAAGCGGCCGGCGATCATTTTCGTGCACGGCGGTCCGCAGCGGCAGATGTTGCTTGGCTATCACTACCTCTCGTTTTATCACGTGTTCTACGGAGTGAATGAATGGTTGGTGGATCAAGGGTATATCGTGCTGTCGGTGAATTATCGATCGGGCATTGGCTACGGCAAAGCGTTCCGCAACGCTGCGAACACCGGCGCACGTGGCAACTCTGAGTATCAGGATGTGCTGGCGGCGGGAAAGTATTTGCAGTCACGGCCCGATGTTGACGCCTCGCGGGTAGGGATCTGGGGGTTGTCGTACGGTGGTTTGCTCACGGCCGAAGCATTAGCGCGAAACTCCGACATTTTTGTGACGGGCGTCGATCTTGCTGGAGTGCATCTGGAGGGGAGCTCGCTCGATTCCACGAATGTCGGATATAAATCATCGGCGATCTCGGCGATCGAGGGATGGAAGTCGCCAGTCCTGCTCGTCCAAGGTGATGACGATCGCAACGTAGCATTTTCACAGATGGTGGGGCTTGTTTCACTCTTGCGGGCGCACCATGTCACTTATGACTTAACCGTTCTCACCGATGATGTGCATGAAACTCTTTTGCACCGCCGTTGGCTGGACTTCTTCGGCAAGATGGATTCGTGGCTTGATAAGTATTTGAAACATGCTGGAGGGAAGTAGCCGATGATCATCCGCAGCCGTTACCCAGACGTAAAGATTCCTGACGTTTCACTGTCGGGATACATTTTTGAAAACGTCGACCAATGGCTTGATCTGCCAGCGTTGATCGATGGACCAACCGGTCGCGCGCTCAGCTATCGCGCATTGCGGACATTAATTGAGAAGGTGGGGGTAGCGCTGACGGCGCGCGGATTTCGCAAAGGCGACGCCCAATGCATTTGGAGCCCAAACTTACCGGAGTACGCCGCCGTTTTTTTTGGCGCCGCAAGCATTGGCGCGGTCAATACTACGGCAAATCCCATGTACACGGCCAAGGAAGTGGCGAATCAGTTGCAGGACTCATCCGCCAAAATCATTGTGACGGTGCCGGCGCTGGCGGAACGGGCCCTTGAGGCAGTTCAGCTGGCGGGAGCGGAAATTGAAGTTGTGGTGTTCGGCGAATTCACTGGATGCACATCGTGGGCATCGTTCATTGCAGTCGATGGAACCCCGCCAGCTATGGAGATCTCCGCCGCGCGCGACGTGGTTGCGCTCCCGTATTCGAGCGGAACGACGGGATTGCCGAAGGGAGTGATGCTCACGCACCGCAATCTTGTCGCCAATCTGGTGCAATGTGAATTTATCGACGATGCCAAGCCCGGCGACCGGACGATCGGAGTCTTGCCGTTTTTCCATATCTATGGAATGGTAGTGATTTTGTGCATGGTACTGCGGCGCGGTGCGTGCGTGGTGACGATGCCGCAATTTGATTTGGAGACCTACTTGCGATTGACGCAGGACCACAAAGTGCGCACGGCATATCTGGTGCCTCCAATTGCACTGGCGCTGGCTAAGCATCCGTCGGTGGACAACTATGATTTAAGTGCTCTGGAAATGATCAACTCCGGTGCGGCACCAATGGGGCCGGAACTCGAGCGGACGTGCGCCGAGCGGATCAACTGTTTAGTGAAGCAAGGATATGGGATGACGGAAGCAAGTCCGGTCACCCATTTCACCCCGTCCGACGCGGCATTGATTCGGCACGGCTCGTGCGGGTTGCTGATTCCGAGTACCGAATGTCGAATCGTAGACATTGAAAGTCGCAGGGACGTGGAGCGCGGGGAGCGCGGGGAGTTGCTCATTCGCGGACCCCAAATCATGAAGGGCTATTTGAATCGGCCCGACGCGACAGCGGAAGCAATCGATGCGGACGGGTGGCTCCATACCGGCGATGTGGGATATGCTGATACGGACGGCTATTTTTTTATTGTCGACCGGTTGAAGGAGTTCATCAAGTACAAAGGGTATCAGGTGGCACCGGCGGAACTAGAGGCGATACTGCTCACGCATCCATCGGTCGCTGACTGCGCAGTCATTCCTTCCGCGGACGAGGAAGCGGGAGAGATTCCAAAGGCCTATGTCGTTGCGCGTTACGAATGCAGTGTGCAGGAGCTCATCGACTTTGTGGCAGCTGCCGTTGCGCCATATAAGAAAGTGCGTGCGGTGGAATTTGTAGAACGGATCCCGAAGTCTGCGGCGGGAAAGATTCTGCGACGCGAACTGATTGCGCGAGAGCGGGCTACGCGTCAGTGATCAAATACATCGGGTCGAAGCGGACATTGCTTCCGAGGATTGTCTCGCTCGCCGAGGCAATTCGTGAGCGGACGGGAGCCACAACTGCTTGCGACCTGTTTACCGGGACGACGAGGGTCGCACAGGGGTTGAAAAAATCCGGATTTTATGTGACAGCGAACGATTTGGCATCATATTCGGAAGTATTGGCACGGACATATATCGAAGTAGATGGACGCGGTGCGCAGGGTGCAGGGTGCAGTGCGAAGCTCGCGCACTTGAACGCGCTGCCTGGCGTGGATGGATATTTTACTAGAACATTTTGTGAGGAAGCGCGCTACTTCCAGCCGTTCAATGGGCGACGGATAGATGCGATTCGCGCGGAGATCGACCGGATTGCTGACGGCGATGTCGAGCGATCAATCCTACTGACGTCGCTGCTGTTGGCCGCGGACAAAGTGGACAGCACCACCGGGCTGCAGATGGCATATCTCAAGAGCTGGTCGCCGCGGTCGTTCAACGCGCTAAACCTGCACATGCCGGAATTGATCGGCGGCCACGGGAGGGCATTGCGCGAGGATGCAAACACGTTGTGCGGAGCAATGGCGCGGGTGGACATTGCGTACGTCGATCCACCGTACAATCAGCATTCGTATCATTCGAACTACCACATCTGGGAAACCGTGGTCCGCAATGATGCTCCTGAGTCGTACGGCATTGCGCGGAAGCGTGAAGACTGCCGCGAGGTGAAAAGCGACTTTAATGTTAAGGGACGTTCTTGGGATGCATTTTCGCGATTGATTCGCGACCTACGGGCAACGCACCTGATCGTGTCTTTCAACAACGAAGGTTTTTTTGCCTACGACGACATCGTGGCACTCCTTGAGGAAGTGCAGGGTGAAGTGGCGGTGGTGCCGGTTGAGTTCCGGCGCTACGTGGGCGCGACGATCGGGATCCACAATTTGCGCGGCGAGAAAGTGGGACGCGTGAGTCACGTGACCAATCGGGAGTTTCTGTTTGTTGCCGGTGCGGGCGCCGGGGCGATTGTCCGGATGGCCAGCGGCGTCGCATGCCCGTCTTGACTCGGCGCGTGAGCGCTACGTGCATTTTTGTTCCGCGGCGATAGTTTTCCGGCATGCACAAAAAAGCCATTAAGCATCTGCGCGCCGTGGACCCTGTCTTGGGCGCGATTATCGACGCGATCGGCCCTTGCACGCTGGCGGTGCCGAAGGACGGCAGTCATTTCGGACACATCGTGCGTTCGATTGTGTATCAGCAACTTTCGGGAAAGGCAGCTGGAACCATTCATGGCCGGGTGATCGCGCTGTGTGGTGGCGAGGTGACGCCGGCGCGCATTTTTAAGGCGACGGACGCGCAGTTGCGGGCTGCTGGATTATCGGAACGCAAGGTTCAGTACATCAAAGAGCTGGCCAGCCGTACGAAATCGAAGGAACTTGCCATTGATAAACTGCACGAGCTCGATGACGATGCGGTAATGGAGACGTTGGTTCAGGTGCGGGGCATCGGTCGATGGACGGCGCAGATGGTGCTGATGTTTCGCCTCGGTCGGCCCGACGTTCTGCCCGAACTCGACCTCGGAATTCAGAAAGGCGTTCAAAAAATGTTACGCATGCGGAAATTGCCAACGCCCGAAAAATTGCAGAAAATCGGTGCGAAGTGGGCGCCGCATCGCACCGTAGCGAGTTGGTATGTCTGGCGCAGTCTCGACGCGCTGGAATAATCGCACACGGCGTGACTACCACTAGCACATTCACTGATTTTCATAACCACCTGATGCCTGGGGTGGACGATGGCGCGCAAACTCCGTCTGATGCCGCTCTGGCGCTCGACCATTTTCGCGCTGAGGGCGTGCGACAGATTATCACCACTCCGCACTTTACGGGATCGCTGACACACGACGCAGCCAGACTGGAAGAGCGATTGGCAGAGCTCGACGCTGGCTGGTCTGCGTTAGAGTCTGTCGTCACCGAAGATGCCGCGCGCCATGGATCGGCGATGCGAATGGAACGCGGAGTGGAAGTGATGTTGGATGTTCCTAATCCGGATCTTTCGGATTCACGACTCCGCTTGGCCGGTACCGTATTCGCATTGGTGGAGTTTCCGTCGCTGCGATTTCCGCCGCTGAATGCCGAGTATGCAGTTACCGCGCTGCGTCACAGCGGATGGACGGCGATTATCGCGCATCCGGAGCGTTACCGTAATCTCGATGAGCAACTTTCGACGCTCGCGAAGTTCCGTGCGGCCGGTGGATTGTTGCAGGTGAACGCGGGGTCATTGTTCGGCGATTACGGGCGGACAGCGGCGGAATATGCGCAGGCGATTCTCGCGCGTGGCTGGGCCGACTATGTCTCGAGCGACTATCATGCGCGCGGCGAGCCCGGGGTCCGAAGATTCGTGACTGCGCTTGTCGCTGCCGGGCTCTCCGAACACGCTGAACTGTTGGCGACAGTGAACCCAGCGCGGCTGCTCGCGGGGGAGCCGCCGCTTCCGGTGCCGCCAATCGAGACGTCGCAAACAGAACAGGCGCGCCCGTTGTGGGCGCGCCTGCTCGATCAAGCTTGGCGGCCCGGCGACTAACTAGCGTCGCAGTCCGCGAAGTTGGAGTTCGAAATCGAGAGAGTTTGTGGCGAGGGTCAACGCCACTTCGAACGAGACCTGTCCGCTAATCACCAGGTCGGCAAGGTTTTGGTCAAAAGTTTGCGTGCCATATTCCGCCCGTCCGTCGGCAAGGGATTGACGGATTTCGCTGAGTCGGCCCGGATCGCCAAGCACATCACGTACGAGCGGCGTCATCAATAGGCATTCCGCAGCGAGGACGCGACCCTGTCCGTCGGCGCGCGGGAGGAGTCGTTGTGCCATGATCGCACGAAGCATTTCGGTGACGTGCAGGCGTGCGGCGTCCTGTTGATCGCTTGGCAGACCGGCGAAAAACAAACGGAGTGCGCTGGTCGCGTCGGGCGTGCTCATTTTTCCGATGATGAGGCGGCCAGCTTCGGCGGCGCGCACCGCCAGTTCAATAATTTCTGGTTCGTTCATTTCGCCGACCACGATCACGTCGGCGTCTTGCTCAAGTGCGGCGCGCATGCCATCGGCAAAGCTGTCGGTGTCGATACCCACTTCGCGTTGCGTGATGGCACACTTGTCGTTCTTGTGCAAAAACTCGATCGCCTGTTCTATGGATACGATGTGTCGGCGGCGCGGCGAAAATGTGTTGAGATGGTGAATGAGCGCGGCCATCGTATTGCCGCGTCCGGATCCCGGAACACCAGTCACAAAAATGAGGCCGAATTCGTTGAGGGCCGCTGCTCCAATCTGGGGCGGAATGCCGAGCGTTGCCAAAGACGGCAACACATCGGGAATGACCCGCAAGACTATGGCGAAGCTGGATCGTTGTCGGAGGATGCTCACACGAAAACGGGCGATCCCCGGTGCACTCCACGGTCCGGAGTAGTCGCGCACATCATCGATCAACGGCGCACTAGACGACGTTCCGAGAATGTGTGTGACCATTTCGAGCGTGCTCACCGCCGTTAGCTGTGGCGTTTTGAGCGGTATGAGTTGCCCGCCGACACGCGCGTATACAAGATCACCAGCCCGGACGTGAATATCAGTGGCACCCCGTTCAATAGCTTCGACCAGGAATTGTCGGAGCTGTTCGACTTCGGCCGGAGCCGCAGCAGGCCGAAAACGCCGTTCATCAGACGTGCTAGCGTTCGACAATTGGCTGCTCTTCTCGTAGTCGGGAGCTTGAAGCGCGGATTTCACGCGGAGAGCTCGTGGTCAAGGCGTGGCGTAAACGACAATTTGATGAATATGCAATTGAGGACGACGGGCGATGGCGCTTGACTCAATTATACCACAACTGTACAAATATAAACACTGGTTGAAAACTGTCCAGTCCGTTATTCTTTGCTTCTATGATGCCGAACGGGCAACTTCAGGCACAATTGAGCCACGCCGCCGGAGTGCGATCGGCATGGTTAACATTAGAAAGACGAATAGCTAAGGCAATCGTGACTCCCGCCATGCCGGAACATTTCACAACATTGGGTCTGCGGCATCGGGCGCTGGCGTTGCAACGCCGGCGTTTCTGGCGTGAATTCAGTTACGGATCGATTTTATTGGCTGCCGATGTGGTCACTTTGGCGGCGATCTTTTCGCTATTGGCGATGTTGCCACTGGATTCCTTCGTGGCAAAGCTGGACAGCGAAAGTGCAGGGTTTTTGCGCGGTCTTATCCCGCAAAATCCGGTGGCGCTTGTCCGACGGGTGACATCGCTCATTTTCTGCCTGTATCTGACCCGTAGTTATGCGGACACCGAACGTCAACACCACGCCTCACGGATTGCCGCCGGTTTGTTACTCGGCTTGGTACTTCCGCGGTGGGCGGAAGTGTTCGGCGCCGATCTCCGAGTCCGCTGGTTGCTAATTGGCGGTGTGCTCGCGGCGACATGGGCAATCATGGTTCTTCAGCGGCGAGGTATCGCCGACGCACTTCAGTCTTTGGATCCGCGGCGATTGGAGTCGTCGCGAACACTTTTGGTGGGGCCGGCAGTGGATGTGGAACGGCTCTCTCTTGAGCGTGTCGATAGTGGCCGCACACCGATGCCCGTATTTGTCCTGACGGACGAATTGCCGATGGGCGTATCGGAGCGAACACACGAACTCTACGACGCGTTGGCGGAGTCCGATGCTGACACGATTATTCTTGTCGGTACACTCTCTGATGCGGCGCTACAGTCTGTCATGATCACCGCCTCGAGCGCCGGCGCCAGTGTGTATGCGACACGCCGAGCGGCGTTCCGAGAACTGGACGAGCCGAGTTTTGTTCTTCGTCGCGCCGAACCGTTATCGCTCCTGTCGCGCCCAGCACTGGTGGGTTCGCAACTGGTCGTCAAGCGGTTCGTCGATGTATTTGGCGCGCTATTTGGACTTGTGCTACTCTTGCCGTTGTGGGCATTCGCCGCTTTGGCGGTCGCGGTAACCTCGCGCGGTCCGGTGTTCTTTCGGCAGTTGCGGGTGGGGCTGGGGGGCGATGAGTTCTGGATGATCAAGTTTCGAACGATGGTGCACGACGCCGAAGGGCAACAAGCGGGACTAGAGCAAGCGAATGTGTATTCCGCCGACCCGCTGTTCAAGATGGCACGCGACCCACGCACCACGCCGATCGGTGTGTTTCTTCGGCGATCGTCGCTTGATGAATTGCCGCAGTTGCTAAACGTACTGCGTGGTGAGATGTCATTAGTTGGGCCCAGGCCGGCATTGCCATCGGAAGTCGAACGGTATCAGCCGCACCATTTTATACGGTTCGAGGTGTTGCCCGGAATGACCGGGCCGTGGCAGGTGGGCGGCCGCAATACGGTCCGGAGCTTCGAAGATGTAGTACGTCTCGAATCGCGGTATATCCGCGGATGGACGGTGTGGCGGGATTTCTCGATTTTGGTGCGCACCGTACCGGCGGTCCTGAGTATGAAGGGGGCATTTTGAGTGACCTACGATCAGACAACAAGAACGAGGTTGCGGTGACGGGAGCAACTATAGATCGTTTAGGGTTTGAATCGCGTGCGCGGGGCATCCCGCGCACGAATACATCACACGACGGATTTCAGCGAATGACCGTGTTTCGCCATCGCGTAGCTGCGGCATGTGTTGTCGCGGTCGCCTTCCTGTTGTCGGGTTGCACAACGCGCAACGCCGAAACATTCATTTCCCCGGTACCGACCGCGGTCGTGCCCGTGTGGCGCGTGGAGGTCGGCGATCAAATAAAAGTTCGGGTTTATCGCGAGCCCGATTTATCAGGCGAGACCACGGTCACCTCCGGCGGTCAGGCCTATTTCCCGGGGCTGGGTCGAGTGGACGTGCTCGGCCTCAGCGCTGATTCGCTGCAGCTGTTACTGGCCGCGCGCTACGGAAAGCTGATTGTCGACGTCGCGCTCGACGCAACGTTTACGCGGGATATGGTGCTTACCGGTCAGGTGCGCAGTCCCGGCATCTATGCGGTGGATGCCGGCACGACGCTGTTGGGATTGGTTGCCAAAGGCGGCGGTCCCAGTGCGGGCGGATCCACGGCGACAATCTTTTTGCAAAAGGCCGACGGCATCCAGTATGTGATGCAGGGACCGACACGATTGGGTTCTATAGACATCCGGCATGGTGATGCGATTTATGTCCGTGACGACTCGTTCTTGGGACGCAATGCGCAAAACTTTACAGCGTTCACGATTCTCGTCAGTGCCGTATTGTCGTTGTTTTCGCTAGTTCTTGTCTTATCCAGATAATCCAGGTCATTCGTGGAAACGCTTCCTTCACTGCAATCGGCACTCGCCGAACCAAATCAAGAACTGGATCTTCGTCGCGCGTGGCAGACAATTGCGCGCAGCGCATGGATTATCGTCGTCTGCATTGGGCTCGCCATGGCCGCGGCTGTCGTCGCGGCCCGTCGCATTGAGCCAACGTATCAGGCGGCCGCCACCGTCAAACTCGACGACAAGACGCGTAGCACTAACAGTATGGCGCAAATGTACTTTGGGCCGGACAACACGTCGTCGTTGGCCATGGCGTCGGAAATAATTACCAGTCGCAAACTGGCCGCCGAAGTCGTTGATTCGCTTGGCCTGCGCGTGGGTGTAGCGCGTCCTCCGGTTTCGGTGCGTAGTCGGTATATCCAGAACGCGAAGATGGACTCTGATGCGCCGTCAGAAACGTATGTCATTGTGAAAGTCGACGGCGGTCGCGAGGTGCGCCTACAGCCACAGGATTCCTTGCTCGGTGTGTATCCGGACTCGGGCCGGCTCAAGCTGATTCGTGGATCGGTCAAGCTCACGGTGGGCGGACGGGCGCTTGACCATATGACGCTGTCGGTCGCGCCACGGATTGAAACTGCGGAAGCGTTGCGCGGAACGATCTCTGTAACGCCGACGAACAAGGATGCGAATGTCCTGAGTATTTCCTATTCTGGAAAAGATTCCATTTTAGTGCGCGACATCCCGAACATGGTGGCGCATTCATTCGTACGCGAAAGGATGTCACTGAATACGAGTGGCGCGAGCAACTCCGTCGACTTTATGCAGCGGCAGCTTGCCACGTTAAATGCGGATGTTGGTGATGCCGAGGCAAAGATTCGCCAATACCTGGAGAAAGAGGGCATTGCGTCAGTCATGCAGGAACAGGCAACGCTCGCACAGGAGATGCAAACGTTGCAGACCCTGAAGCGCGAGCTTGAATCGCAGCGGGAAAGTTTGCTACGGGCGTTGGAGCCACTGCGTAACCCAGACACGCTGGTGGCGCGCGATCAGTTTCTCAAGCAGGTGATGTCGACGCCAGAATTCAAAAGTAATGGCGTTGCCGGCGGCGAAGTGGAGCGATACGACGCCCTCATCCACGAACGCGCGCTGCTACTACAACGGTATACCAGCAGTACTTCGGACATCAAAAATCTCGACAAACGGATTCACGAGTCGCAGGATCTGATCCGCGACCGTACTGTGACGTTCGTAACGAACATCGATCGTCAACTGTCGGCGCTGGCGCCCCGTATTGCCAAGAACGATGCGGCGATGAAACACGTGCCTGAGCAGTATATCGAATATTCAAAATTAGAACGGAACCGCCGCATCGTAGAAGAGATGATCGGGTTGGTGCAGGGGCGGTTGAAGGAATCCGAGATTCAGGCGGCGGTGCAGGATTCGACCGCAACCGTCCTGGATGAAGCCGTCCAGCCGAGCCAACAGGGTGGCAACAGCACGACACTCATTTTCGCGGTTGCGATATTCTCCGGACTTGTAGTCGGAATGGTCGTTGCGTTCTTGCGTGACTGGCTCGATACGACCATTCGAACGGAACAGGACCTCGCGACGATTGTTGGTGTCGCCGTGGTGGGAATTATTCCCAACCTGCAGCAACAGGCGCGAAGCGTGGGATATCGATTGCCGCCTCCCAAGGACGGCGACGAATCGCGGCCAGCAGCAGGGCGTGAATACCAGACGCCGGCGGCTGAGGCGTATCGCACGTTACGGACAAACTTGAACTACCTGACGCCGCCGAATCCGCCGCACGTCATTGTCATCACGAGCGCATTACCTGGCGATGGGAAAACAACGACGGTTGTCAATCTTGCTGTCACACTTGCCCATCAGGGGCAACGCGTGATTTTAATCGACGCGGAAACGCGCCGCGGCACCGTCCACGATGTTTTTGGAATTCCACCGGCGCCGGGGTTTTTCGATTTGATGTATGGACAGGCGTCACCGGGCGAGTGTATTCGGCGCGTACAGATGGAAGGCGGTGGCACGCTTGATGTTCTTCCACTCGGGAGCGCACCGAGTGTGAATCCTGCCGATTTGCTCGTTGCCGGACGCCTGCAGCCGTTGTTCGAGCGACTCCGCGCACAATACGACTACGTGCTCATTGATACGCCGCCTTTGAATCTGTTTACGGATGGCGCATTAATTGGCGCCCATGCAGACGCATTGTTGCTTGTGGCCCGCGCCGACAAGACCGATCGCGATGAACTGAAGTTCGCCGTGCAGCAGTTGCGGAATGTTAACGTGACGCTGGCAGGCACGATTCTCAACGACGTAGAGTTTCGCCGGAGTTCTCGTTACCGGCTCGGCTACGGTTACTACTATGACTATGCCCGTTGACCGATTCCGCGTGAGTCCAGCCGGACGTCCGATGGTTGATGATCGGCCAGTTCCTGACGTCGTCCCTGATTTATTCGACACCGGCGCCGAGGGATTGCCATCCTCGGGGCAGTTCAGCGCGGCGACTATTGCCGGACTAGCGCTGTTCGCCATCGAGTTACTGGTTGCACCGCTCGTATTCGGTATCACCCTTGCGGTGTCGCTGATGTTCTGGTGGTTGCTGGACCAGCCATGGTCCGGACGCCGCAAGCGCACGCGCCGTCGCGGGATTACGTCGCGGTTGCTTTATTTGAGCACTCTATTGATGATCGGTCTGTGGTTGTCAGTCATGTTTGTGTTTCGGGCGAGTGATCCGACGCTGTCGTCGGGATTCACGTCTACGCTTCCGACGGCGATGTTTGGCGTCGATCTTTCGATGCTGCAATCGCTGAATGGAATGAAAACGTTCCGCGCGAGCAACGCACCCGTGGCACCTCCGGAGTCGACACTGGCACCGTTCAGTTTGTTCGCGCACGGCACTGCCTCGACCATCGCCATCAGTCTATTGGCGTATGCGGCGGTCTCAGGCCGGCGTCGCATGCGTCGCCGGTTGCGGGAGAAGGCGGTGCCGTCGAGACACTCCGGGTCGCGGCGACGCGAGCCCTAAGGCTCGCCCCTTTGTGACAGCCGCTCCCGCAAAGCCGATCGCGGTGCCGCGTTCACTTTCTCGCGGTCCTACGCAAGTGGCGCCGGCTACGCCAAGTGCGTCCGCACCAGGCGGGGTGACGACTGCGCGGGCAATCGTTGCCCTGTTTGTGATGGTCACCGTGCTATTGCTGGCCGGTGTCGGTGGCCGACTCGCGTCGATCATCTACGTGGTGATTGCCACGTTGACCGGCCTCGTTTTGATCTTCCGCCGTCCGGCGACGTACGCGAGTTTCACGCTGTGGCTCTGGTTTATCACGCCGTTTATTCGTCGCGTTCTTGACTTGCGCCATGGCTGGAACCCGACGAATCCCAGCCTGCTCGCTCCACCAGTGGTGTCCATGTTGGGTCTGCTATTATTGGCGCGGTATGGTCGCGAATTGCGTGGCATATTGTTTGTGCCCTTTCTCCTGGTACTGACAGCTCTCGCGTACGGCTACTTTGTCGGCGTTATCAATACCAGCCTTTTTGCTGCGTCATATTCGCTCCTCACGTGGCTCGCGCCGATCACGTTTGGGATTTTTCTCGGTGCGTCGTGGCGTTCATATCCCGCGTTGATCGCCTCGGTGCGGCGGGCGTTTGCGATTGCATTGCCGTTGCTCGCCGCGTATGGCGTGTATCAGTTTTTGCGCTTGCCGATTTGGGATAGCACGTGGATGCGCAACGCCCAGCTGAGAAGTCTTGGGCCGCCGCTACCGTTGTTGGTACGCGTGTTCGGCACACTCAATGCGCCAGGACCGTATGCCGCCTTTCTGTTGACCGGAATGATCGTCCTGCTTCCGTCGAAAGGCTGGCTGCGCTATCCGGCGATAGCGCTAGGCGCGCTGGCCTTGTTGCTGACGCGGACGCGGGCCGTGTGGATCGCGTTTGTGATCGGACTTGTCGTCTCACAGCTTTCACAACCGATCATCCGCCTGCCAAAACGCACTCTGACCATGCTGGTCATCGCGCTTCTGGCGTTGCCGTTTGCGGCTACACCCCAGTTCAAAGACACGATCCTGCCGCGACTCAATACGCTGACGAATCTCCGGTCGGACAACAGTTTTATGAAACGCGTGGAATTCTCTGAAGGGACGGCGAGTGGGATTGTCGAGTCGGCCGAGGGCAACGGGCTCGGCATGACGGGTGGCGCTGTGAAACTTCGTGGTAATCAGGGCATTCGGTCGCTCGACAACGGATTTCTTGAGGTCTTCTATGTGTTTGGATGGCCTGGGGGAACGCTATTCTTCCTCGGCATCTGCACGCTGGTGATACAGGCGTTTCGCTTTGCGGAACCACGCAAAGATTCGTTCGCGAATTCGGCGCGGGCCACATCCATCGCGCTCATTTCCGTGTTACCGATTGGCGACGTGTTCACCGGGCCAACGGGCACGTTTCTCTGGTCGATGGTGGGGCTGGGCATCGCCGCACACACGTATCATGTAACAACCGGGCGCGCTTTGCGCCTGCAAGCGCTGCAAGCGCAGATGCCGGCGCACTCGGCCGCGGCGGTACCGGCCGCGGCGCCGGCGCTGCACGTGCCGGTTCGGCGCTAACCCGCGCGGCGCAATGTGTGGCATATGCGGAGTAATAGCCCGCACACCGATTGGGCCGGAGGACGAGCAACGTGCCGTCCGGATCAATCGCGCGCTGCGCCACCGCGGGCCGGATGGCGAAGGCACCCATCGGTCGGAGCACACACATTTTTGCATGCGGCGGCTGAGTATTATCGACCTGCAAGGCGGGGCGCAGCCGCTCTATAACGAAGATGGATCGATCGCGCTGATACTCAATGGCGAAATTTACAATTATAAAGAATTGCAGGC
>JANYBD010000047.1 GCA_025360995.1 Gemmatimonadota bacterium | reverse complement strand
GCACCCAATGAATATCGCGGCCGATATTCCGCAGAAATCCCGAACCACCCGGGCACGCTCCCTGCCGATGAAACACGGCTGCCGCTGCACCGGCCGCCGGAAATATTGAGAAAGGTATCCGAGCCGATTTGGCGTCCGGCGGTGAGCGCAAAACTATTTAGCAAACCGTCCAGCGGATTGGTCGTGAGATTCTGGGGCCCATCACCAGCGATAGTGGTCACCTGCAAACTATTGAAGAATGGCAGAAACGTGCCAAGCACTCCTTCGAGCACGCCGCCAAGTGATGGAACCAGTGCGGCCGTCGCGGCCCGCACGGTGCTTGAACTTTGCCCGTCGAGGGCAAAACTCGGCGTGCCGAATACGAGATAGCTGATGATCTCACTTTGGGCGACGGCACTGCCGAGGTCATTTGTGGTGAGTGTAAGCACTTTGCGATCGGTCGTGCCAGTGAGGTGTGCGCCGATGGTGATGTCATCGCGGTCGGCGCGTCGCACAACATATGACGTCCAAATGTCGAGGGCTGGCGGCACTTCTTTTAAGGTGCCAGCGAGTTGAACGGTGCCGCTGTCTACGCGGAACGTGCGCTTCAGGACGCCCAGGTCGACGCGGTAGGTGCCCCGGTCGGCATTGACGGTGCCAGAGACATAGGGGTTGTGCAGTTGGCCGCCCACTTCGACACTGCCACTGAGTTGCACGTTCGCTTCCACGGACTTGAGGCGCACGTCGTTGCCCAACGTGATCGTGAGTCCGGAGAGCAACGGTTCGCCAACTTTCAACTGCGAGTCGACGTCGGAATCGTTGAGTATTTGCCGGACACGTCGACGGGTATCAATGGTGAACACCGCAGAGGGCAGAAGTACATCGCCGCTCAGGTGCGGCTCCTTCAATGCGCCCGCGACGTTCAAATGCCAGCTGGCGGTCACAACCGCGAGGCCGGGGTCGTCCATCACGGTGAAGTTGCGTGCGAAACTCTCGCCAGTCACCAACCAGGCATCCTTGCTGCGATAGAGAACACCGATCAGTGATGCCGTGTCGCCAGGCGAATTGGCATCGGACATTCGCAGGTGACTGATGATTATGCTGTCCGGCGTCAACGACGCGTCGAGCAACACCCCTCGGGCGGCGATGCCGGTTTTCGTATGGTCGAAGGTACCGTTGCGAATATGCAATACGCCGGCACCGGCGAGTTTTTTCCAAGTGCCGGTGACCATTACGTCGGTGGAAAGCGTACCGGTGAGTCCCGTCACGGCGGGAACAACGGCTTCGAATCCGGCGATCGAAGCAGAGTCGGCGACCACGTGCACGGAGACCGGGCCATCGATCAAGCGCGTAGTGATTTTGCGGAGTGTGAGGTCTATTGGGACGGTGCCAGTCGCATTGAGCACCGGCTTTTTGCCGTCCGTGCCGCCGAGGGTGAACTGGGCCTTCTTGTCCGCATATTTTCCTGACAGCACCAGTGCGGGCTGACGCTGCGTTCCGACTTTTATAGAATCCACGGCGGCCGTTAACGTGATCAGTGGCTGATCCCGCGTACCTTGGACATCAACGTTCGCCGATACGCGTCCGGTAAAATCGGGAGAGACAATTCCGGTAAACGCAAGTTCATCCACGCCAAATGAGCGAACGTTGAGCGAAGCGTGCGCCGGACCAATGTCCGGGAGCAGCGCGCTGAGCGTTGCCACGGCGCCGCGTGAGCTATGGAGTTGTGTTGAGTCAATCGTAATGGCACCCGGCGTCACGACCACGTGGGTGGCCCGGTCGAGCTTCCACGTGCCGTTTCCGAGCTTGAAATTCATAGTATCGATAGCGATGCGTGTCGTGTCTCCGACGACGAGTGCGTCCGCATGAACCGCAGCCGCAAGGGTGTCGCCGCGCGACCCGGATGCCGAAACAATAAAGCGTTTCCCGTCTGTCACCGTGGCCCGGAGGGCGACCGAGTCGGCAATGAACCCGGTTGCGGTCACCCCTTTCGCCGACGCGGTCACGACGCCGGTTGCTGACAGTGGCAGGTTAGCGAGTGCCGCATGTCCGCTCACGGTGTCGAACGAGAAACCGGTCCAGCGCGCGCCGCTGGCGTCGAATGCAACATCGGCGCTCAGCGTGTCGAGCGAGCCAATAAGGACGCCTTTAGCCGCAAACGCGCCATGCAGAGAATCGACAAAAGCCAAACCGGCGGTGTCGAGCACGAGAGCGCGGAGCGGTGCGAGCGAATCGAATCTCACCGCAAAAGTCAGGCTGTCATGCGACACCCCCGTCTTGGCCAGGCGCCCGTGAGCGCTGAGTTGCCAAGCGGTAGCGTGGATTTCCGCGGTATCCAGATGCAGGCCCTCCGTGCCGCCACCAGCGCGGAGGTGCGCCATCGTGACGTGCGAGGTGCCAAGAATGCTGGTCGTATCAAGGACGATATCCACGTGGGTGTCGCTGTTGGACGGCCGGATAGCCACGTCAATCGTGGCGGTTCCGTCGAGGCGGAGTACCGGAATGTCTTTGCGGGCGATCAACACACGCGGATCGATGGCATTTAGCGTCGTGGTTCCTTGCAGCCACGTTCGTGTGGAATCGAGTAGCGAGACGCCGACAAAGTGCGCCGTGCCGGCACCCGCATAGAGCAGCGCATCGATCTGCAAGGAATCGCGCGTGGCCTCGAAGACGACCTTTCCATTTACGGTCCCGCGCCAAGGGACTGTGCTCTTGGCGCTGGCCAGCGTTGCCACGGCGATCGTATCGAGAGTGAGTGTCGCGTCGAGCCAGTGTGTATTGTGATCGGTGGCGAGACGGCCGTCGCCGCGCACATACGATCGCGCCAGATTGCCGTCGATGTGCACGAACGACAGCTCGTGGAAGAGCAGATTGTTCGCGGGGCCATCGAGCACGACGCGTCCGCGCAACACACCGTGCAGTGAATCGGCGGTCTTCGACACCGCGCCAAGCGTGCGCACATCGAGATCGTGCAACAGCACTTCGATCTGATGCAACTGCACCGGCTTCGCTTTCACATCGAGTACGCCCGACAGCGACAACTGCGAGACCGCGTTATGGGCCCGGCGGTCCGTGAACGTGAGATCTACCGCGTTGAGCCGCAACGCCGACAGTGGGCCACCGACACCCCGCACCGTTCCCGTCAGGGCGCCCTGCCAAACCTTTGGCGGCAATGAATCGCCGAAAATCTCGCGCACCAAATCGAGGTCGAAAGGTCGAGCGTCCAGCGCCAGATTCGCAATCGACACGTTCTTGCCGACAATCGCCGTGAGTCCGCCGGAGAGCCGCGACTTGGTCATCTGGAGATCCATTTTCGAGAGGACGTATTCCAGATTTTGCGGATCTTTCCCGCTGCGGATAATCAACTCGGTCGAACCGGTACCACCGCTCTTCGGTATCAGCGTCGTGACCCATGCGACATCGGCTAGCGATACACTATCGGCGTTGAGGCGCAAATTCAGTCGCGGCGGCCCGGTCTTGGCCCAATCAATTGAGCCGCGCAGCGTTGCCCGAGACGCCGGGAGCCGGAACGACGCGAAGTCCATGGTGAGCGAATCGGCCCACCAATTCACGGTGCCAATGGCCTGACGCAACGTGAGTGGCGGGTTGCTGGAGATCATCGCCAGGTTCAGAATAATCGCCGAGCCTCCGGCCTTGCCCGGATGCATGATCTCGGTCGCGCCGAGCCGCATTTGCAGTTGAGTAAAATCGCGCCGCTTTGGCGGCAGCTTCGGAAGGGAATCCGGTTGTACGAGCGCCAGATGCCCATCGCGTACTATGGCGCTGTCGATCGTCACCGAGAGTGCCGAGCGAGGGGTCGGAAGACTGAGTGGTTTCTTTGGCGGGAAAAGTTTGTCGATGTTCCAGCTGCCGTTTTGATACTGCTCAAATACGACAAAAGGCCGGACGAGCAACAATCGCGAGATGTGCACGCGGCCGCGCAACATCCCGGCGATTCCCACTTTCCCTTCAATTCGCCCGACCGTGGCAACAAAGGCACCGACACTATCCGCAACTGTCACCGAGTCAAAAATGAAATTACCGTTCAGCCCAATATCGATGTGGCCGATATATAGGTGTCCGCGCCCGGCGAGCAGGTTCGCCGCTTGCGAAAGAATTATTTTTCGTTGAATGGTATTGCCCCGGTCAGTCTCGAACAGGAGCACGATCGCCAACAGGGCTAGTCCTATCGCCGCGCCGATGAGGCCGAGTGAGGACCACAGGACCTTCGCTCGCCGCCTCAGAACGCGTTCCCGATGCTGAAGTGGAACGTCAAGCGCTGCAACCACCCGCCGTTCGGAAGCGGCGTGAAAGTGGCCGGACAAAACTGTGTCCCCGAGGTCGCGTCGCGCACCACCGGATCGGTGGATCCCGGACTCACGCAAATGACCCGACCAACGATTCCTTTCCGCACATCACCCGGAATCACGAAAAATGCAGGACCGGCGCTCAGCGCATACGGGTTGTAACCGATGTCGACGCGGAACGGCCCGAGTGGTGTGACGAGCCGGACGCCAACACCCGGTGTGATCCGTACGCCGGCGTTGGTGACATTGAATACATCGTTGGTGTTCCACACCCTGCCGGCGTCAACAAAGATCACGTAGCGCAACAGTCCGCCCGGATAACCCTTTCGCGTGCGCAACTCGACATTGGCAAGCCACATCGCGTTGCCACCACTTGGTGCAATACGGTCGTAATGGTTCTCCGGCCTTGCCACGGCGACTGTACTGCCGTTCGGTCCGGGAATCGTGTCGATCTTGCCGACGATATATGAACCTGGGCCAAGCAAATTCTGTCCGAAACCGCGCACTGAGTTTTGGCCGCCCGAATAAAAGCGTTCGGTCGGTGGCAAGAGCGACGACTGGTCGGATCTCGAAAGTACATATCCGCCCTGCAGCCGCGTTGCGACGACAAGCGTCGGACCAAGCGGATAGTAGCCCGCCACTTCGCCCATCAGGCGCCCGAAGTTGAGCGTCGTTTTGCGCGCCAATCGCGTGGTGCCAAGCTTTGTTTCCAACTGCCATCGGAAATCACTGACGGGATCGGATGTGGGCAACAGGGGATTTTTCACAATGCCCAAGCCCACCGAGTGAATGGGACTGGATTGCAAGAAAGTCGTAAGATCCTGCAGGCGACAGAATCCAAAAATCGTACAACTCACCGCTTGGTCGGCAATTGTTTTGCCGTCCGCGTATTGGTAACGCGCCGTCGCACTCATATTCCGGCCGAGATCCCGCCCAACCGAGGCAATCACTCCGATGTCGGTGGAGTGCTCGTACGTCTGGAATTCCGATCGACGTTCGCTGAATACCGTCAGCGTTGGCTGAAGCTTGGCGCCGACAATGCCGCGCAAGTTCAGCGTGGCACCTGCGTAATAGTTGAGCCGCTGACTAAAGGGATCGTTCCGCACGCGCGGCGCGCACAGGCTGGAGAATCCATTGAACGGATGCGCGAGCCCAATCTTCGACATCTTGCCAGTGAGTTCAAGCCGGTGGCCCAAGCCGAACATGTTCTGGTTGATGAATCGTTCCTGCGTGCGGAAGCAATCGAGCGTTCCCCAACCGGCACTCGTACGGAGTCGATGCGGCGTACCTTCTACGAGCTTGACGAGAATCGGCAGTCGGTTCGTCGTGTCACCGGCCGCGGTCACACCGCTGTCGATCCGCACCGATGAATAGAGCCCCATCTCGAAGAGGTCGCGCTGACTCTCGCCAATCGCCCGGGCACTGTAGCGCTCGCCCGGCTTAAAGCGCAGAAGAGCAGTGATATCGTGGACGTTTAATGCTGGTCGCGATCCGGCCGGTTTAATGTCCACGTGAATCGAATCGAAGTACACAATGGCATTCGGATGAAACGCAAACGTTACCGCGGCACGATTCCGCGCACTGTCTACGACCGTCACCGGCAATGACGGTTTGCCGGCGCGTGCGTAGCCGCCGGCCTGAATCAGTGTCTGCATGGAATCGGCAACGAACGCGAGGACCGAATCATCTTTTGGCTGTCCAACCAACCGGCGCACCATTGCGCTGGCGTTCACCACGTTCGGCGGCAAACCGAGCAGCGATACCGTGTCGATCAAGATTGGCACACTCTCTTTCACGGTAAACGTGACTTGCGCGCGGCGTGTGCCGCGCCGGGTCACGCTGCTCGTCACGGTCGTCTTCGGATACCCCTGTTGTGCGTATTGATCGCGCAGGCGTTGGCTGTCGTCTTTCAACACTGCGGAATCGAGGCAGGTGAGCACTCCGGACTTCCAACCGAACCATCGGCGCCAGAGGCCGGAGCTTTGCGTTTCAATAAGTGGCGCTAGGCTGCTGGCGGAAATCGACTTGGTTCCGACAAAATGGACGGCGTCGACCATTGGGCGTCGGAGGGTGCAGGAGCCAGCTTGGGCAAAAGCTATAGACGGAATTGCCAGCAGGAGCAGGACCTGAAGGACACCGACAGGAGTGCGGCGGGCAGAGTGCAGGGTGCGCCTGGCGTGCACAAAGGTGAGATATCGTGCAATCATTATAGAAGCAAACTATTCCGGTGCCGACGTTGCCCACAACCTGCACAAATCAGTGAGACGGCTTGACCCGCTTCGTCGGGGGTGCGGAGAGTGGATCGTCGGGCCAAGGGTGTCGCGGGTATCGGCCTCGCAAATCCTTGCGGACGTCGAAATACGAGGTGCGCCAGAATCCGGCAAGATCCCGGGTGACTTGCACGGGTCGGTGCGCCGGCGAGAGCAGGTGAAGGGTGACCGACACCCGGCCACCACCGACGGTCGGCGTGGTGTGCGCGCCAAACATTTCCTGTAATCGTACAGCGAGAATCGGCGAGGTAGGGTCTTGGTAGTTCACCGCAATACGCGACCCGCTTGGCACGGAAATGTGGGTCGGGGCCAGCGCATCCAGCGCGGCCCGTTGCTGCCACGTGAGACGGCTCAGCAGCGCATCGCCAAGATGAATTCGAGTGAGGTCGGAGCGTTTGGTCATTCCGGCAAAGTGTGGTGCGAGCCAGTGATCCAACTCTGCCATAAGTGTGACGTCCGACACACTCGGCCATGTCGAGTCGAGCGCATGCGCAAACGCCAGGCGATGTCGAATGGATTGCGCACCATCATTCCATGGGAGCGCGGCAATGCCCTCACGCCGAATTGCATCGGCAAAGGCCGACGCTACCGCAGCCGGATCCGGACGATGTTGCGCCCGCTCATCGAGCACGAGCGCGCCCAGTCGCTGGCGTGTCACTGCTTGCACACGGCCCGTGGCATCGTCAAAGGTCACACGGTCTTCGCGAACGATCTGACTGGAAAACAGTTCGGTGATAGTGACCCGATCAATCGGCGCGCCTAGATAGACACGGGACTCGGTCGGCGCGCCATCGGTATCCGCTATGGCGAGCGCCGGACAATCGGCCAACACAGACGCATCACTCACCCGTGCGCCACGCCCGTTTCGCAAAATGAAACGTCCGCGCGACTGCTCGCGCGCCAAAGCCACGCGATCGGGGTAGGCGAGGGCCACGAGTGCACCAGTCATTTCAATATCACCGGCGTCGTGATCCTCGATATTCTCGATATTCTCGACTTTCTTCCGGTCGCGCACGCCGAGTTCCCGCTGCAGGCGACGCGATTCCTCGCGAATCTGGAACACGCGACCACGATCGGCGCGCGAATCGTCGGCGCCATTTCGGGCCCGCACAATTTCGACGCGTGTGCGCAGGTCGGGATCGTCGATCGCTGCCTCGCGCCGCAGGACATCGCGCTCGGCGAGCAATGCAGCGAGCTCCACCGACAGCAATCCATATCCCATTTTGGAACCACGCAGCACCATGTGCGCTAGCCGCGGATGCAATCCGATGCTGGCCATTCGCTGCCCGTGCGCGGTGATGCGACCGCCTGCATCGAGCGCGCCGAGTGCGGTCAGCAGTTCGCGCGCCTGGGCAAAAGCGCCGGCGGGCGGTAGGTCGAGCCAATGCAGCGTGGTCGGGTCGGCGATTCCGGCGGCAGCCAACTCGAGTGCCAGCGACGCCAAATCGGCTTCCAGTATTTCTGGTGTGCGCCGTGCCAACAGTTGCGCCTGTTCCGCTTCGATCCAAAGTCTGTAACAGGTGCCGGGAGCAACGCGCCCGGCGCGCCCGCGACGCTGCTCCGCCGCATCGCGGGAGACGCGCACTGTTTCCAATCTCGCCATTCCGGAGCCCGGTGAAAATCGGGGGATCCGCGAGAGCCCACTATCAATCACAACGCGCACGCCTTCGATAGTCAGGCTCGTTTCAGCGACCGCAGTTGCTAGTACGACTTTTCGTTCACCGTGTGCACTCGGCGCAATTGCCCGGTCCTGTTCCGGGAGTGGCATCATGCCCGAGAGAGTCGTGACGAATGTGCCATGCGGCAGTGCGCGATCGGCGAGCAGCACCGCTGTTCGGCGCAGTTCTGCCGCGCCGGGCAGGAAGGCGAGCACGTCGCCTTCGTGCGTTTGCAGGGCGCGCTCAATCATCGACGCCATTGCGCCTTCGAGGCGCACGCCGTCGCGTCGCGGCACATAGATCGTCTCCACGGGGAATGCACGACCGACCGAAGTAATAATCGGTGCGCCGCCGAGAAGCTCCGCGACTGTTGTGCCGTCTATCGTGGCAGACATCACGACAATTCGGAGGTCGGGTCGCAGCAGTTCGGCGCTCTGTAGTGCTAATGCGAGTCCGAGATCGGCGACGAGGTTTCGCTCGTGAAATTCGTCGAACAGCAGCGCGGCGATACCGTCCAGCGACGGATCGTCTTGAATCACTCGAGTGAGAACACCCTCGGTGACGACTTCAATGCGCGTGTTGGGTCCGACCCGCGAGTCACCGCGCACGCGGTATCCCACGGTTTCACCGACCGATTCGCCGACGGCGCTGGCCATAAATCGCGCCGCGGCCCGCGCGGCCAACCGGCGTGGTTCGAGCATGATGATCCGCCTGCCCCCGACCCAGGATTCGCCAAGCAGAGCGAGCGGCACCCGGGTAGTTTTCCCCGCTCCCGGAGGCGCTTGCAGGACGGCGCGGGTGCTGACGGTGAGCGCCTGTCGCAAGGCGGGTAGTACTTCGTCTATAGGAAGGCTGGAGCGCAACGTCACGATTGAAACTTAGCAGAACTTTCCACCCGTACGATTGATATCCGACTATGATGACCACAGCTGCCGACCCGAAACCGATTGGCGTGACCGAATCGCGACTGCGCACCCCGATGCTGTTCTGGCCGATCGCGGCGACGATTGTGCTACTCGATTACATCACGAAGCGCATGGTGGAAGGGCGCCTTGTACCGCACGTGGCGCACTCGGTATTCGGCGACTGGTTCCGGCTCACGCTGACTTACAACACCGGTGCCGCGATGAATCTCTCGCTTGGCACGTCGTCGCGTGTGGTATTTACTGTGGTCGCGATCGTCATGATCACCGTGATTGTACAGATGTACCGGGCCACGCCCCGTAACGATTATTGGCAGGCCACTGCGCTGGCGCTGATCGCCGGTGGGGCTTTGGGAAATTTGCTCGACCGGTTGCGGTCAGCGCGCGGGGTGGTGGACTTCATTGATATTGGCACCAGCGGTTGGAGATTTTGGACATTTAACATTGCCGATTCCGGCGTGACGTGCGGCGCTGTGCTGCTGGCGTTGTTGATATTGTCGCGCCCCATCCCGAAGGAGTAACAGATCAAAGTTTACGATCGCGCGTACTTCGATCGCTGGTACCGCGACCCGGCCCGCCGCATTGCCACTCCACGCGATGTGGCGCGGAAGATGGCGATGGTCGTCGGCATTTCCGAGGCGTTATTGCAGCGGCCGGTGCGCTCCTTGCTCGATGTGGGGTGCGGAGAGGCGCCGTGGCGGGCGGCGTTGCGCGCGTTGCGGCCGCGCGCCCGCTACACCGGCGTGGACTCGAGCGACTATGTCGTGCGCCGGTTCGGCACGGCGCGCAACATCCGGCTCGGCACCTTTGGTGCACTCGGTGCGCTGAACTTTCGCGGAAAATTTGATGTGGTCGTGTGTTGCGACGTACTGCAGTATGTGCCGTCGGTGGAATTGCGCACCGGACTTGAGGCGATCAGCGCGGTGCTTGGCGGTGTCGCGTTTCTCGAGGCGTACACGACGGCGGACGAAATCGAAGGGGACCGGCGGGCGTGGCACGAACGGTCGCCGGCGCAGTATCGGCGGGCATTTGCGGCCGCGGGCCTGACCAGCGTGGGGATGCAATGCTGGGTCGGCGATGCGCTCAAGCCAATGACAACGGCGTTGGAGCGGGCCGGACGATAGTGCGGCGCTTTGTGGGCGGCTTTATGCCGCCCCTTGACCGGTAACGTGAATTAGATAACCTTTCATCCGGATATAAGGATGAAACAAAACCCCGTCTTCGACCGTCTCACGGCACTAGCCGACCCGATTCGCGCGCGGTTGCTCCTCGTCTTGGAGCGCTACGAGCTGACGGTGGGTGAAGTGCGTGCCGCGTTGCAACTGCCGCAGTCCACGGTGAGCCGGCATCTGCGCGCCCTCGCCGATACGGGATGGGTGGTGAGCCGCGAAGATGGTACCAGCAATCGGTATCGGATGGCGAGCCGCGAGCTCGATGCGCCGGCGCGCCGGCTCTGGCAGTCGGTACGCGACGAAGTGGGCGCGATGGCGACGGCGGCGCGCGATACGGAACGTGTGCGGGGCGTGATAGCCGCGCGTCATTCGACTTCACAACAGTTCTTTGCGTCGAGTGCCGCGCAATGGGACAAGCTGCGCACCGAATTATTTGGTGTGCGCACCGAACTCTTCGCGTTGTTGGGACTACTCGACTCACGCGCCACGGTTGGCGATTTGGGATGTGGCGCGGGCCAGCTGAGTGAAACTATGGCCCCGTTCGCGAAACGCATTATTGCCGTGGATGAATCGGCGGCAATGCTCCGCGCTGCCCGAGCGCGACTGTCTTTGCTGGACAATGTTGATGTTCGCCAAGGCACGCTCGAAGCACTGCCAGTGGATGCCCACGAGCTCGACCTCGGCGTCGTGTCGCTGGTGTTGCATTATGTCGCCGAGCCGGTGCCGGCGTTGCAGTCTATTCATAAGGCGCTCAAGAAAGACGGCCGTTTAATTATTGTCGATATGCTCCCACACGACCGCTCCGAGTATCGCGAAACGATGGGGCACGTTTGGCAAGGATTTTCCGCCGACCAGATCACCGCATGGGGTAAGGAAGCCGGTTTTAACACCGTACGCGTGCATCCGCTTCCGATCGCGCCAAACACAAAAGGCCCGACACTATTTACCGCCGTTCTCATCAAGTCCAACCGTACTTAACTCGTTCGCTGCACGCTGCACGCTGCACGCTGCACGTAACACCCTTTCCGCCGCCCGCTCCGTAAGTCCCGCACTATTCAATCCAGAGAATAAAATGCCCGCCACGCTTTCAACTGAAGTTCACCCCTTCGACACCGCCAAGTCCTCCGGCCTCGACCCATTTAAGGTGCGGGATCTCTCTCTCGCCGATTTTGGCCGTAAGGAAATCCGTCTTGCCGAATACGAGATGCCGGGCTTGATGGCGCTGCGCGCCGAGTACAAGGGTAAGAAGCCGCTGAAGGGTGCCAAGATCATGGGTTCACTGCATATGACGGTGCAGACGGCAGTGCTTATCGAAACGCTCGACGAACTTGGCGCCGACGTGCGCTGGGTGAGCTGCAATATTTTCTCGACACAGGATCATGCGGCCGCGGCGATCGCCGTTGGCAGGGACGGAACGCCACAGAACCCGCGTGGCATCCCGGTGTTCGCTTGGAAGGGAGAGACGCTTGAGGAATACTGGTGGTGTACCGATCAGGCGCTGCGTTGGCCCGACGGCACCGGTCCAAACCTGCTGCTTGATGACGGTGGCGATGCCACACTGCTCATTCACAAGGGTGTGGAATTCGAAGCGACCGGAAAGGTACCGGCGCACAATCCGGTGAATGACAGCGAGGAGTATGGAATTATTCTTGGACTCCTGCGCGACACGCTTACGGCGACGCCGAAGCGCTGGACCGACGTGGCAGCGGAGATTCGTGGCGTCAGCGAAGAAACAACCACCGGCGTGCATCGCCTGTATGAAATGATGAATGCCGGGACGTTGCTCTTTCCGGCGATCAATGTGAACGACTCGGTGACGAAGTCGAAGTTTGACAATCTCTACGGCTGCCGCCACTCGCTCACCGACGGCATTCTGCGGGCCAGCGACGTGATGCTGGCCGGCAAGGTGTGCGTGGTGCTGGGCTATGGCGACGTGGGCAAGGGATGCGCGCAATCGTTGAAGGGTCAGGGTGCGCGCGTTGTGATTACCGAGATCGATCCGATTTGCGCTCTGCAGGCGGCGATGGAAGGGTATCAGGTAACAACGCTCGAGAGCGTCGTTGCAACCGCCGATGTCTTTATCACCGCGACCGGCAACAAGGATATCATCACCGTCGCGCACATGGCGCGGATGAAAGACAAAGCCATTGTCGGCAATATCGGCCATTTTGACAACGAAATCGATATGGCAGGGCTCAAGGGGTTTGCCGGCATTGAGCGGATCAACATCAAGCCGCAATACGATGAGTGGGTGTTCCCCGACGGCCACAGCGTGCTTATTCTCGCCGAGGGGCGGCTGCTCAACTTGGGCTGCGCGACCGGCCACCCGAGCTTTGTAATGAGCGCATCATTCACCAATCAAGTGATGGCACAGATTGAATTGCACACGAACAACGCAAAATACGAGAAGAAGGTCTATGTTCTGCCGAAGGCGCTCGACGAAAAGGTGGCGCGCCTGCATCTCGACAAGTTGGGCGTGAAACTCACACAACTGAGCAAAGAACAGGCCCAGTATATCGGTGTGCCGGTCAGTGGCCCTTACAAATCGGATCACTACCGCTACTAGAGAACGGTAATCGGAACGAACGGCGGGCCGTCGGGACAATCCGACGGCCCGCTCTTTGTTTAATTTTGGAGTCTGGTCCAGACCACGGCGTAATACGGGCGCGGATCCCTCTTCTTGAGCGGATCGTTGCACACGGTAATGCTGAGATACCCTTCAAGGGACCCGGACATTTCCGAGCCGGGCGGATAGAGTTCGACGAACTCGATGTCCGATGCCTTGTAAATATCGAGTGAGGTCAGCCCCATAGGGCGATATCCGTCGAGCAGGACGCAGGCTTCGTTGCCCTGGCTGGTGAGAAAATTCGCGGCGCCGCGCCCGCTTTTTGTGAACCTGATGGCATTGCCGAGTGGCATACTGCCGAGTGCCGCTAATTCTTCCCGCGGCACAATGGCGGCGCGCGAACTTTTCACTGCCATCCGGTGATCGGTCTGATGCCAGACGAATACCATCCGATTGTTGTATCCGTCAGCGTCTGACTTTTGAATTCGCGTCAGATTTGCTGACGGTTTCAGGAGATGCAACACGACGCCTCGCACGCCATCCAGCCTGAGCGATTCTGTGAGCGATGCAAAGCCAGGTTTTTTTACGCGAAACACCACCGGCCCCGCTCGTTCAACATTGAACGTGAACCAGCCATCGGCACCGGACTCAATCTCTAGGGCCTTCCTGCCGACTAAGGTGATTAAAGCGCCACTGACTGGCTGATTTTGGGCGTCGAGCACGATACCGGCGAGCAGGTTTGTGGTGGCAGTGACTTTGAACGTGTCGACCGTTGGAGTGTTGGCCAGCATCTGGACAAAGAGCGTGTCCGTTCCCTTGGTCGCGTCGAGTGTGACCATCGCAGGTACATATCCCAAGCGGTGAAACTCGATCGTGACGATGTCGTTGGGTACGCGTGCCAGCCGAAAGCCGCCGGCGGAATCGGTGCGCGTCGCCGACTTGCTGCCGACGACGGTAATTGCCGCGCCACTGATCGGTGAACCGGTCACCGTGGATACCCGACCGGCAACAGTAATTTCGACCACCGGACGCTCGATCTGCGCTCTGGCGGGAACGCTCACCAATAGGAAACAGCCGGCAACCGCCACTATTCGTTTGATCACAGCTGTGTCCGTGCCGGGGAGGGCGTGCTGAAAGCAGAATGTGGCATAAATGGTCCGTCTGGTCTTGCGAATACGCTTTCGGACGATGCTACCCGGTGCGAGTTTGAATAGCGCGACCAATACCGCCGCGACTGTTTTCCCTCCGACACCGGAGTTGTGCCCGTGCGTTCACTATTACATACCCCACTCCTTGCCATTGTTGTCACCTCACTGGCGGCTCAGGTGCCAGCAACCAGACCTGTGGCCAAGCAACACACGGCGGCCGAGGCCTTGGCCCACGCCAACGCCCTCCTGGCGACGACGCCGCTCGTCGATGGTCACAACGATTTGCCGTGGGCGATTCGTGAAGACAAGCGCGCGCCAATGGATGTGGACGCGTACGATCTTCGCAAACACACTCCACATCAGACGGACATTGCCCGCATGAAGGCCGGTCATGTGGGTGGGCAATTCTGGTCGGTGTACATCCCGGGAGAGATTCGTGATTCGGGGTATGCCCGGGTGCAGTTGGAGCAGATCGACATTGCCCGACGCATGATCGCAAAATATCCGGAATTTCTGACCCCGGCGTATACGGCCGCTGATGTGCGCGCCGCGTTCAAAGCTGGCAAGGTCGGATCACTACTCGGGATGGAAGGCGGGCACGCGATCGAGAATTCTCTCGGATCGCTGCGCGCCTACTACGCGCTGGGTGTGCGATATATGACGCTGACACATAACGTCACGCTCGACTGGGCCGACGCCGCACTCGACAGCGCCAAACATGGCGGGCTCACGCCGTTCGGAAAGGACGTTGTCCGCGAGATGAATCGGCTCGGAATGCTGGTCGATTTGGCGCACGTTTCGCCCGGCGTGATGAGCAATGCGCTTGACGTCGCCGAAGCACCGGTGATTTTTTCCCATTCTGCCGCACGGGCGTTGGTGGACCACCGCCGGAATGTGCCGGACTCAATACTCCGGCGGCTGCCAAAGAACGGCGGGGTCGTGATGGTGCCGTTCGTCCCCGGCTTTGTTTCGCCGGCGTTGCGTGCCCACGTGGTGCTGCGCAGCGCGGTCGCGGCCGATGCACGGCGCCGCCTGAGTACGGACTCGGCAGCCGTGACGCGCGAACTAGCAGCATGGGACAAAACGCATCCCGCACCGCACGCGACACTCAAGGACGTGGCGGACCAGATCGAGTACGTCCGCAAAATCGCCGGCGTAGACCACGTGGGAATTGGCAGCGACTTTGATGGGGTTGATGATGATCTTCCCGATGGCCTGCAGGATCAGGCCGCTTTTCCGGCCCTGTTTGCGGAGTTAATCATGCGCGGCTGGAGCGATCGGGACTTGAAGAAGCTTGCTGGTGAAAATGTCCTGCGGGCACTGGGGACGGCGGAGCAGGTGGCGAAGCGGTTGCAAAAAAGTCGGGCTGCCCGCACCAAGACAATCCTATAACGGCAGTGTTGAGTGGGAGTAGGAGTGCTGAGTGCGAGACTAGTGGGAGAAAGAAGTGGGAGCGCAGTGGGAGAAAGTAGTGGGAGGGCGCGCCGCTGTTACTCTCTCCCACTCTCTCCCACTAACTCCCACTATCTCCCACTATCTCCCACTAACTGTCTCCCACTCCTCTCCCACTCCTCTCTCCCACTAGTCTCGCACTCAGCACTCCTACTCCCACTCAGCACTCGCACTATGCCAGTCCGCACCGCTCACCCCACCGAAGCCCAAGCCTACACAGATTTCGCCAGAGCCACTTTCATCGCGACGTATGCCGCCGACAATTCTCCGGCCGTGCTCGCCCGGCATTTGGAACGCGCCTTCACGGTGGCGCAACAACAAGCCGACCTTCTCGATCCGGCGCGCACGACATTGGTCATGGAAGCACCGGACGCCAACTGGGCCGGTTTTGCCGTCCTGCGAACGCACCAAGCGCCCGCCAAAGTGCCGGGAGGAAATCCCGTCGAATTGGAACGCATTTACGTCGGCGCGGCGTGGCAGGGGCGTGGCACCGGGCATCAACTGATGGATGCTTGCGTCGAGCGCGCCGCAGCGAATGGCCACGACGCGCTCTGGCTCGGTGTCTGGACGGAAAATCATCGCGCCCGACGATTTTATCAGAAAGAAGGATTTGTCGAAGTCGGTAAGCACCAGTTCGATTTCGGCGGCGAACTACAAGACGATATCCTGATGGCCCGCCAAATTATTTCGCGTTGAGCATTTTGTCGAAACGGGCGCGGTAGGCCTTCAGAAGCTCGCGCCCGAGGTCGGTATTAGTCGTCACCCATTCGCAGTTAATGAACCCGCGCGGGCTGAACTGGGCGCGCCATTCTGCCACGTACGGTTGGATTCGACAATACATAAAAACTCCTTCGCCGCTGTTTTCCATCAGGAACTCCGGATGAATCACACCGTGCCGGGCCATTCCATACACCATTTCCCAATAACCGACCACTTGTCGAAAAGCGGCGTTGCTCGGGTGCTCGGGCTTGGCTATTGCCAAGATGTCGTCAAATGATTTGGGAAACCAAGCGTTGATCGTGGTCCGGGCCGCCCGCAGCACGTCTTCGCGCCGCAATTCATAGAATCGCAGCACCAGCTCGGCGTCGTGATGATCAGGATAGTCTTTTGGCACAAAAGCTCCGCGGCGGCGTAAGAAGGAAGTGCTCAGATTCCACCGAATTATCGCGGCTGGACGCATCGCGCGAAAGCGGTACTTTTCATAGGCCAAGCCAACAACATTCAGGAGAAGTCATGGACATGATCAAACTCTGCGCTGTTACGGCGGTTATCGCGCTCCCAGCAGCGGTCAGCGCACAGGCGGGCGGATTCGTAACGCGGCTCGGGTCCGACACCACATCGGTAGAGCGGTATGTTCGGAGCGCCGACAAGATTGAAGGAACAATCGTCTCCCGTGCACCCGTCACGAGCGTGACGAAGTACACGATGTGGGTGACGAAAGACGGAAGTATTTCGGCACTGGAACTTGCGCAGTTGCAGCCAAATGGCACTCCGGCGCCGAATGCAAACACCGGCATGAAAATGACTTTCATCGGCGATACCGTGGTCCGGGAAATGATCAGTGCCGCCGGTGTCGCCAGCAGTCGTCATACAGCGGTGCCGAAGGGCACGCTCGCCGCCGTCGGTAACTCGCTGGTCTTCTATCAATTCGTGCTCGCCCAGGCGCGTCGGGCTGGCGAGGTCAACGTCATTGGGTTTGGCCCCAACAACAGTGCGACCAAAATCAACGTGCACATCCTCAGTGCCGACTCCGCCGAGGTCGTGAACCAGGGATTTCGCACCGGCTATAAGACCGACAAAGACGGACACGTGCTGCGATCCGATGGGTCACTCACCACGCAGAAATTCGTCGGGACTGCTGTCAAGGACGTCGATGCCGCCGCTATCGCCACCGCTTGGTCATTGAAGGACGCGGCGGGTCAGAAAATGGGCGCGGCCTCAACACGTGATACGGCGAAGGCCGTCATTGGTGGCGCGAATCTCATGGTGGACTATGGCCGTCCCGCAATGCGAGGCCGCGAAATATGGGGAAAGCTCGTGCCGTTCGATACGGTTTGGCGCTTCGGGGCGAACTGGGCAGCCCAGTTTAAGACGGACAAGAATCTTGAGATCGGTGGCAAGGCTATTCCTGCTGGCACATACACGATTTGGCTACTTCCGTCGGCGAAGCAGACCATGCTGGTGGTTAGCAAATTGACCATGTCTCCGCCCCCGGTAGTGCCATCCGGCCAGCCCGCTCCGGCTCCGCGCGCGCTGTGGGGTACAGAATACGATGCGGCCTTCGATGTCGCGCGGATCCCGATGGAAAAACGCTCCTTCAAAGACACCGCCGAACGCTTCACGACAAGCTTTTCGACCGATGATCTGGTGATACAATGGGACAACACCGGCTACGCGGTGAAAATCAAAGCCAAGTAACTATTTGACTATAGGAACGAACGCGCGACCGGCGGATATTTTCGCATCCCCCGGTCGCGCGTTTTATGTTTAAGGGCCTCCCTCTGCCATAAGAACTTTCTCCAGTCCCAACCATGGCTTCGCCGCTTCAAACCCTCCACGCTGCCGGACAGTCGCTCTGGCTCGATTACATCGACCGCTTGATTCTCCATAACGGCGAACTCACCCGGCGCATTCGCGACGACGCGCTGACCGGGATGACGTCGAATCCGACAATCTTCGAAAAGGCGTTAGCGCAAGGTTCGGCATACGATGCTCAAATCAGCGCCTTGGCCAGCGTGCCGTCCGCATGGGAGCTATTCGAACTCATCGAGACAACAGATGTCCGGGACGCTTGCGATCTTTTCGCCGGAGTGTTTGCGGCGACCAAAGGCGCTGACGGTTTTGTCTCCATCGAAGTGTCGCCGGGTGCTGCCAACGACGCAGACGCGACCATCGCCGAAGCGCATCGTCTTTGGAATACGGTTGCCCGCGCCAATGTGATGATCAAAGTCCCGGGTACAACGCAGGGCGCGATCGCGCTTCGCCGCCTCATTGCCGAGGGGATCAACGTCAACGTCACGTTGCTATTTGCCGTGGACGCGCACGCCCACATCATCGACGCGTACCTTGGCGGCCTTGAAGACCGACTCCATGCGGGCGGTGCACTGTCCGATGTCAGCAGTGTCGCCAGCTTCTTTGTCAGTCGCGTGGACAGTGAAGTCGATGCCCGTCTCGGAAAAGTTGGTACGCCGGCCGCGACGGCGTTGCTCGGCAAAGCCGCAGTCGCGAATGCGGTGCTAGCGTATGCGCTCTTTATCGAACGGTTCTCCGGCCCGCGTTGGGAAAAACTCGCAGCGGCCGGCGCACGCGTCCAACGTCCGCTCTGGGCCAGTACCGGCACCAAGAACGTTGCATATTCCGACGTGAAATACGTGGAATCGCTCATCGGCCCGGATACCGTCAACACATTGCCGCCGGCAACGATCGAAGCGTTCCGCGATCACGGAAAAGTGGAACGGACAATCGATGTTGATGTGGCGGGAGCCCGTCAGTCCATCGCGGCATTGGCACTCGCCGGCGTCGACCTCACCGCGGTCACCGATAAATTGCTTGCCGAAGGACTGTCGAGTTTTCAAAAATCGTTCGATACGCTCATCGCCGGACTCGAACAGAAGGCTGCGGCGCTAGGGCGCCCGGTCGCGACGGGGCGCTGAATGCACCACACGCGCACAAAGATTGTCTGCACATTAGGTCCGGCGTCGGCCTCACCAGACGTTCTGCGATCGCTTATGGAAGCCGGGCTGGACGTGGCCCGCATCAACTTTTCGCACGGAACGCACGAACAGCATGCGCTCACGATCTCGAACATCCGCACGCTGTCGAAAGATCTCCGGCGCCCCGTGGCAATTCTCGGCGATCTCCAAGGCCCGCGCATTCGCATCGGCGACCTCCCCGAAACCCTACAGATTGCGCCTGGACAGGAACTGACGTTCGTCCACGAAACACACGCGAAGGCCGGCGACATACCGGTCACATATGACGACATGGCCCGCGATGTGATCGTCGGCGGCCGCATTCTCGTGAACGACGGGCTGCTCGAATTTGTGGTCGTCAAGATTGATGGTGAGCGCGTCCTCGTGCGCACGGTGCACGGCGGGCCGATGAAGTCGCACAAGGGAATGAATCTTCCCGGCATTGACGTCTCGGCGCCGTCACTCACCGAAAAAGACCATGCCGATATTGCCTTCGCAATCGCGCAGGATTTGGACTACCTGGCGTTGAGTTTTGTGCGCCGCGCCGACGATCTCGTAAAGTTGCGAGCCCTTATTCCCAAAGGGATGCTAATCGTTTCGAAGATCGAAAAAGATTCAGCGCTCGCGCGGCTCGAAGAAATCCTCGAGGCAAGTGACGCAGTGATGGTCGCTCGCGGCGACTTGGGTGTTGAGTTGCCTTTCGAAGATGTGCCGCTTGCCCAGAAACGCATTATCGGTCTGGCCAATCGGTATGGTCGCCCGGTCATCACGGCCACGCAGATGCTCGAATCGATGATCGAGAATCCGCGGCCGACTCGTGCCGAGGCCAATGACGTCGCGAACGCGGTGCTCGACGGGACGGACGCGGTAATGTTGAGCGCCGAGACTGCGGCCGGAGCGTATCCACGGTTGGCCGTTGAAGCGATGAGCCGAATCATCGGCGCGGCTGAGACATCGCCAGTGGCCCGCGGCTTGGGCATTGATCGATTGCAGCCCGGAACGGCGTCAATCGAAGAAACAATCGCATCAGCCTCCGTGACGGCTGTGCGGTTGCTCAACGCACCGTCGGTGATTGTCTTCACCAAGAGTGGGTTCAGCGCCCGCGTTGTTGCCGCTCGTCGCCCGGGCGTGCCGATCGTCGTGCTCACCGATCAGGCGCGGACGTACCGTCAGCTCGCGCTGGTCTGGGGCGTGGTGCCGTTTCTGGTACCGCACTGCGACACCTATGAGCAGATGGCCGAGACCGCCCGCAAGGTGCTGTTGTCCGAAGGGATCGCGAAAGCGGGTGACCGTGTCGTTGTTACTGCGGGTGTCCCGTTCGATGTGCCCGGCACTACGAACAATCTCAAGGTCGAAGTGGTGTGAAGCTCACTTTTCTCGGGACCGGCACCAGCTTCGGCGTTCCTCAAATTGGGTGTTCGTGCGCGGTATGCCGGTCTGCTGACCCGCGGGACAAGCGTACGCGAGTCGGGGCCGTTGTCGAATCGCAGGGAACGAACCTGCTTATTGATACGCCGCCCGAGTTAAGACTCCAGCTCATCGCCAGCGATATCCGACATATAGACGCCGTGCTGTTTACCCACGATCACGCGGACCACACGCACGGACTCGATGATATTCGTGCGATCTCGGTCAAGCGCGACGGGGCGCTGCCGTTCTATGGTCCCGCCGAAACGATGGCCAGTTTGTCCCATAAATTTTCTTACGTGTTCGATGATCGTATTCAGCCATTGCCTGGCACGTGGAAGCCGGAGGGTGTGGTCCATGTGTTGGAACCAGGCGAGTCGGAGCGTATCGGTACATTGGACGTCGTAGCGGTCGAAGTGCCGCATGGACTCATCCGGGTATTTGGCTACCGGATCGGCGCGCTGGGATATGTGACGGATGCGAAGGCTATCCCCCCCGAGGCATTACGATTGCTGAAGGGGGTCAAAGTGCTGGTGCTCAATGCACTTTTTCACACCGATCATCCTACCCATCTCAGTTTTTCCGAAGCGATCGAAGTTTCGCGGCAGGTCGGCGCAGAGCGTACATTTCTGACACATCTGACGCACCACAATTCCCACGCCGCTTTAGAAGCCGAACTTCCGGCTGGCGTTTCACCGGCTTTTGATGGACTCACGGTGATCGTGGAATGAGCGATATTGGCTAGTTGTGACAATTCGCACACTGGCAATCTGAACAGCCGGGGGATGCGGGTGTAGCAGAGATCGAAGCTGTTGATTTGGCATATGGTTACGGGCAGATTGCTCGCTCAGCTCCTTTATATTCCTTTCCGCTAGACCCCCCGAATGGCTCCTCTCGACACGATCCAGCGCATATTTGGCCTATCCGTCTCGTTTGATAACGAGTCGGTGTCTGTGCTCGATGCGTCTGCGTTGGCCTCCAGCAAAATGGATGAGTTGGTAGGGCTAGCGGTCTTCGGTGAAGCCGATGAAAAGCACTGGGCACGATGGGCGATTTGGGAACTGGGTCAAGTCGTTGGCGTCCGTTCGGCGTCTATTCACGATCTGTATGCGGCGCGAGGACGCGGGGACATTCGCGGCTTCACGGTTCCGGCCATCAACGTGCGGGGTAGCTCATATCTCACGGCGCGGTCGATTTTTCGAACGGCCGTGCAACAGAAGGCGGGTGCGTTCCTTATTGAAATAGCACGTTCCGAGATCGCGTATACCGAACAACGGCCATCGGAATACATCGCGGTTATGATTGCCGCTGCGCTGCGCGAGGGGTTTCGCGGACCGGTATTTATTCAGGGCGATCACTTTCAGGTGAATGCCAAGAAGTTTGCCGTGGATCCTGTCGCCGAGGTTGGCGCGGTGAAGCAGCTCGCGCTCGAGGCCATTCATGCGGGATTCTTCAATATTGATATCGACACGTCAACGTTGGTGGACTTGTCGCAGCCGACATTGGACGCTCAGCAGCGCCTCAATTTCGAAACCGCAGTTGAAATCACCCAATATGTTCGGTCGCTCGAGCCGGCTGGCGTGACGATTTCGTTGGGCGGCGAGATCGGGGAAGTCGGCACTGAGAACTCGACCGTGCCGGAACTCGAAGCGTTCATGGACGGATACAATCGCACGCTGGCCAAAGCGGCGCCGGGAACGGCCGGTATTTCAAAAATCAGTGTGCAGAGTGGCACGTCGCATGGTGGTACAGTGCTCGCGGATGGCTCGATCAAGGACGTCAAGCTCGATTTTCACACACTGGAGATGCTAGGCGAAGTGGCGCGGCAAAAATACGGCCTCAGCGGGGCGGTGCAGCACGGCGCTTCCACACTTCCGGATAATGAGTTCGACCATTTTCCGCGAGTTGAGACTGCCGAGATTCATTTGGCCACCGGCTTTCAGAATATGCTATATGACCATCTGCCCGACGCGTTACGCAGCGAGATCTATGCATGGTTGGGCACACATGCGATCGAGGAACGCAAGGCAACGGATTCCGACGAGCAGTTCTTCTACAAGACCCGCAAGAAGGCGCTGGGTCCGTTTAAGAAGCAGCTCTGGTCGCTGCCGGCCGCGACGATTGCCACGCTGGAAGCCGCGTATGACAAGAAGTTTGGATTCCTATTCACACAGCTTGGCGTAGGCGGCACGGCCGCTTATGTAGCGCAGTACATAAATTTGGCTCCCATGCATCGCATGGCGCCGACCGATGGGGGCCACAGTGTGGCTGCGGCTCCCGACGACCCGGATGCCGGCGAATAGCCGGTATCCATTCTCACGAGTGTTGATGCCATGCTACATGCAACGCTCTTTCGCTTGAACGGAGGTAGTACCATGAGAAAGCTTACCCTCGTCGCCGCATTGTTTGCGCTGACGGCCTGCGACAAGTCCAAGCCCGAGCTCGAGAAGACGCTCGTGCAAGTGCAACAGATTTCGGCTGAGAAGGACTCTCTGCTCAAGGACGTGATGCAAACGTCGCAGTTTATCGCAGATGTGAATACCCAGCTCGCACAGGTCAAAAACCGTAACGTCGGTAAGCCGACGCAAGGCAAGCTCGGCGAAATGGAAAGCAACCTCACGCCGGCGCAACAGCGCGACGCGATCAAAGTGAAGGTGAAGGAGCTCACGGATCGGTTGAACGAAAGTGAGTCCCGTCTTTCGGCGAGCCGCAAGCGGGTGGCAGATCTTGCCGGCAACAATTCCGGAATGACGAAACAGCTCGCCGCATTCGATTCGACGATCACGGCGTTCAAGGCCATCATGGACAATCAGAAGACGGAGATTGCCACGCTGACCGAGCAGATCAACGGCCTACAGGCGGAAAATCAGGGACTCAAGGTCGAGAAGACGACACTGATCGCCGACAAGACGCAGTTAATCACCGAGAAGAGCAACCTGACGGCCGAGCGAAATACGGTGTACTACATCATTGGTACGAAGGGCGATCTGCTGAAGCGGAACATCATCACGCAGACCGGCGGCATGCTCGGCATTGGCAAAACCCAGGTGGCATCACGCGACCTGAACGTGGCCGACTTCACAGCGATCGACAAAGCCTCGGTATCCGAAATCGCATTTCCGAATGCCGACAAGGCATACCGTATCATCACCCGTCAGGATGTCGGGGCGCTCCAAACGGCACCGGACAAAGGTGGGCGCATCAAGGGCGGTCTGAAGATCACGGACAGCGAGAAGTTCTGGGCGGCGTCCAAGTTCTTGATCCTCATTGAGCAGTAAATCCGTGGCGATCGTTTCGCTGTGAGAGCAGCGCGCACGCCGCAGTCAGTTATCGCATTCAGCGGCGAGCGGGTATTACGCCCGCTCGCCGTTGTTGCGGACTATGCCAAGCGGGTGTGGCACAAGGCGGCGGAAGACGATCTGTTTTTTCTGGCCAGTGGCGTGGCGTTCGATATTCTGTTGTCCGCCGTACCATTTTTTCTACTGTTGGCGTCGGGGCTGGGATATGTCCTTAATAAGTCCGATGACGTGTCGTCCACGGCAGTGGCCGCATTTCTGAGTCAACTTTTCCCGGCCACATTTAACGGCGATGGCTCTCTCCTTGACCCGCTATTGCAAGACGTGGTCCTGACGCGTGGACGGGCGGGAGTTATCGGAGCGCTTGCCTTCGTCTGGTTTTCCACGCGACTGTTTGGTGCGATGCGCACCGTCCTGCACAGAGTGTTTGAGGATCCGAAAACGCGCGGCGTACTCTTTGGCAAACTGTTCGACATTCAGGCAACGGTAGTATCAACCACCTTTATTGTCGCGTGGATTGCGCTGTCGGCCTATATCGCACTGGCGCGTACCCCAGACGTATTCCTGCTCAAAGAGTGGGGGTTGCACAACGAGGCGGTAATGCTGCCGCTGACCTATATCGTTGGCCGTCTTGTTGCATTCGCACTCCTCGCCGGCGCGTTTTGCATACTCTACAAAGTGTTGCCGCATCGCAAAGTGCGGTGGAAGCAGGCGATGCTCGGCGGAATATCGTGCGGCGTGCTATTTGAAATTGCCCGCAGCGCGTACACGATCATTGTCCACCGATTCAACCCCGGGTCGCTGTATACGGGCACGCTATCGGCGGTAATTGTCGTGGTGTTCTGGGTGTATTACGCGGCGCTCACCTTTGTGGTGGGCGGCGAGATCTCTCAGGTGTACGAACATCGGTACCTGGAACGCTTTAACGCTACGCCGAAATGATCGACATTCGCAGCGACACGGTGACGAAACCGTCCGCCGCCATGCGCCAAGCGATGGCGAATGCTGAAGTCGCTGACGACGTGCTGGACGGTGACCCGACGGTACGGCGGTTGGAGGAGCACACGGCCGAGCTGCTTGGCAGTGAGCGCGCCCTATTTTTTCCCACCGGCACGATGGCCAATCAGGCCGCCATTGCGGCACTGACACGGCCGGGCACCGAGATACTTGTTCACGACGACGCTCACATTGTGAACTGGGAGATGGCTGGCGCGGCAGCGCTCGCCGGTTTGCAACTGCGCCTCGTGCGCGGTGCGCCGCGAATGACTGAGCCGACATTGCGGTCGGCGATTCGACACCCGAGTGTCGACGCGCCTCGCGCCAGCTTGCTCTGCCTCGAAAATACCCACGCTGGCGCAGGCGGGATGGTCACGCCACTCGACGAGTTGCGCGCCCTTGCCGCCATTGGACGCTCGGCCGGCACGCGCGTCTTTCTCGATGGCGCGCGGTTGTGGAATGCGAGTGCGGCTACGGGAACGCCGCTCGAGAGTTTCGCGGCAGTAGCTGACCTCACGATGGTTTCGTATTCCAAAGGACTCGGCGCTCCCGTAGGCGCAGCGGTCGCCGGGCCAGCGGTACTGATGGACGCCGTGTGGGAGGCGCGCAAACGTCTCGGCGGCGGGATGCGACAATCGGGAATCATTGCCGCCGGTGCGTTGTACGGTATGCAGCACAATTTGGAGCGGCTCGAGGAAGATCACGCCCATGCAAGAATCTTCGCCGAAATCGTGAGCGCCGCGCCGGAGGCGAGCGTCGTAACTCCGGAATCCAATATCGTGATGATCGACTTGCCGGAGCGGATGCCCGCCGAGTCGTTCGCGGCGCTGGCAGAGCAGCGCGGCGTGAAAGTATCGGTTTGGCACGCGTCGCGGGTGCGTGCGGTGATGCATCTTGACGTAACACGAACGCAAGTCGAGCAGGCCGCCACGGTGTTGCGCGACTTGCTGTCGTAGCATTCACAACGGAGGGAACGATGTCTGCACATGCTCCAGGGTTTCTGAAGCTCGTGGACGAGGCAAAAACGCGCGTACGGGAAGTCAGTGCTGCGGAAACGCGGGCACTGATGGCAAAAAATCCCAAAGCCAAACTGGTTGATGTTCGCGAGGATCTGGAATGGCAGGCGGGCCATGCAACCGGCGCGGTACATCTCGGCAAGGGAATCATCGAGCGCGACATTGAAGCGCAGATCCCCAATAAGGACACTGAAATCATTTTGTATTGCGGTGGCGGTTTTCGCTCGGCGATTGCCGGCGACTCGTTGCAGCGGATGGGCTATACGAACGTCACGTCTATGGCCGGCGGCTGGCGCGCCTGGAACGAGATTGGTGCGCCGGTGGAGAAGTGAGCGACGCTTCGGAGCGCGTGCGGGCCAGTTTTGCCAAACAAGCATTTATGCAACTGCTCGGAGCGGAGCTGACGCATGTGGCGCCTGGCGAAGTTGATATTACGCTTCCGTTCCGCTCCGATCTCGTACAGCAACACGGCTTTCTGCACGCCGGCGTTTCTGCGGCCATTGCCGACAGTGCGTGTGGGTACGCGGCACTGTCGTTAATGCCGGCCGACTCCGCCGTGCTGAGCGTGGAATTCAAAATGAACATGCTGGCACCGGCGAAAGGCGCGAAGTTTGTTGCACGAGGCCGAATTGTTCGGGCTGGGAAAACGATTACGGTGGTGCGGGGTGAAGTGGTTGCAGTCGGTGATGATGAGAGCTCAAAAGTGGTGGTGGAACTATTGGGGACGATGATGACTGTCCGGGGCAAAGGGCTCACGGATTAGGGGTTTGCGATCTAATTGTTAAGGCCGATTGGGTCGTGGGGGATTACTGAGCGGACGGCGGACAGCGTGCTGGCCCCGCCCGTCCCAGAATCGTACATTCGCCCTGAACTTCCTTCCAAGGAGCAACGAGTGCCGATCTCCCGTCGCGGATTTCTTACCTCTCTCGGTGCCGGTGGCGCCGGCATTGCGGCGTTGCCTCTGATTGGCGCCAGGGGGCGCGAGGCGCTGTATGGGCTCCCTCCGATGCCCCAGAATGCGCCGGCCGCGTCAGCGTCGAGACGTCGCGATCGGGCGATGGCCAGCACGGCGGGAATGATCCGGATCGACAGCAATGAGAACCCGGATGGTCCGGGGCCGCGCGTGCTCGAGGCCATGCACTCCACGTTCAGCGAGTCGAATCGATATCCGTTGCAGTTGGAGCAGGCGTTGATCGACGCGATTGCGAAATCGCACGGCGTAAAAGCGGAGAATATTCTACTGGGATGTGGCTCCGGCGAGATTTTGCGAGTGGCAGTGAAGGCACTCACGTCGAGCGACCGGGCGCTGGTTAATCCGGTGCCGACGTTCGAATCAGCCGCCAACTATGCAAAGTTCCTCGGTACGCCGGTGCGGCCGGTGCCGGTCGATCGCAAGCTCAATCTCGACCTTGGTGCGATGGCCGATGCCTCGCGTGGTGCCGGACTGGTGTATTTCTGCAATCCGAATAACCCGACGGCAACGGTGCATGGCGCCAGCGATGTCGCGTCGTTCATCGAGCAAGTTGGGAAGTCGTCACCCAATACCTATGTTCTCGTAGATGAAGCGTATCACGAGTTTGTCGCCAAGCCTGAATACAAAACCGCCGTTCCGATCGCGCTCGCGAACCCGCAGGTAATAGTCTCCCGGACGTTTTCGAAAATCTTCGGACTCGCCGGGATGCGCGTCGGCTACGCCATTGGTCAGCCGGCGACGCTCAATCGCTTGTCCGGCTGGGTGCTGGATTCCAATGTCACGCAGCTCTCCCTCGCGGCCGCCATCACCGCCGTGAGCGACCGCGACCGCATTGCGACCGAACAAAAGCGCAACCACGCGACGCGTGAGTTTACTACGAAGTTTTTCGAGAATGCGGGCTATACCGTTGCGAAGTGCGATGCGAATTTCCTGATGGTCGACATTCGCCGCGATGTTCGCGCCTTTAAAACCGCCTGTCTGAAACACAATGTCGCGGTGGGCCGCGCATTTCCGCCGTTAATGACGCAACTGCGCATATCGTTTGGCACGATGGATGAAATGCAGGTGGCCACGAAGGTATTCAAGGCGGTGCTGACCGAAGCGTGATTCTTGTGATATTTCTCAAGCTTATGACGCTTGTAATGCCGTTGCGCGCGGCATAATTTACTGATGCTCCAGGTCCCGAAGGCCGTGGGCCCGCCAACTCCGCCAGGGCCGAAAGGTAGCAACGGTACGTGGTGTCTCACTTCGCTTCGTCAGGCCTGGAGCACTGTCGCGGGGGGTATGCCGATCACTCGGCTGCCCCCCGC
>JANYBD010000021.1 GCA_025360995.1 Gemmatimonadota bacterium | reverse complement strand
TTCGGATTCTTCTATTCGACACACGGGCCGTATTTCCATCCCAAGCAGTACGATCGTTTTCCGACGACTGGTAACGGCGCCAATACCCGCGATGAGTTGTTCAATCGCTACCGCAACAGCGCCGGGTATCTCGATGCGCTCGTCGGCCGACTGGACTCCGTACTCGCACAGCGAATTGCCGATGGAAGCACCGTGCTGGTGTTTGCCGGTGACCACGGCGAAGAGTTTTGGGAATTCGGACTGCTCGGCCACGCCGCGGTCGCCTTTCAGGACGTACGCACCCGGGTGCCGATGCTCCTCTGCTTCCCGGAGGCGCGCGCCGCACAAATGAAACTGTCCACACACGCCGATGTGTTACCCACGCTCTTCGATTGGATGGGCGCCGCTGGATGGGATTCGACGCGCATCACGGGCCGCTCGCTGCTGTCGTCGGAACCGCGCGCGTACGCCGCATTGTCCGGCGCCGGATATCCGACGCAAGCGAATATTTTTGCGCTGGTGACGAAGTCCCACAAGTTTTGGCTTCACGGCAACGGAACGGATCTCGGTGCCGTGAGTCTTGACCGTGCGACGGATACGCACGACATGCCGGTGGATGTCACTCCAGCCGTGCGCGCCGATCTCGATCACGCCCTAGCCAGCTACCTCAGGTCGCAGCGCTCGGTATTGCGCGTTAATTGACCTAGGCGGTCCGGTGGCCGGCCCATGCGCGTTTGCTGTGGGAGTTGACGCATGCTACGTATTACTATATAGTTATTTAGTAATACGACCTCACCTCTCAACGCACCATGCATCGTCTACCAGCCCTGTTTCTGTTCCTTACGTTCGCCGCACCTAAATCGGCCGCCACCCAGCTCACATTGGCCGACGCACTCCGGCGCGCCGATTCGTCTGCCATCGCCAACCGCCGGGCCGCCGGACTGCGCGACGAGCGCGACGGACTAGCGCTGGCACCGCTCCGCGGAATTCTTCCCGCCCTGCGTACCGAAGCCAGCCTCGTCCGCACCACCGATCCCATCGGCGCCTTCGGAACACTCCTCCGCCAACGGCGGATAGTCCAAGCCGATTTCGATCCGTCACGCCTTAACTTCCCTGCAGCGGTTTCGAACTACGGCGCTGGGATCATCGCCGAGGTTCCGATCCTGAATGTTGATGCGTGGATCGGTCGAACGGCCGCTGGTCGCGCCGCGGTAGCAAGTCATTTGTCCGCCGACTGGACCCGCGCGACCGTCCGCACCGATGTTGTGCGCGCCTATTTCGGTGCGTTGCTCGCCGACGAAAAAGTAGCCATGCTCGCGGCGGCGACGCGCTCCGCGGCCGCACACGTTCGACAGGCTGAGTCGCTCCAACGCAATGGACTCGCCACGCCCAGCGATGCCTTGCTCGCTGCCGTAAAAGCGGGCGAGCTCGATGCGGACCTTGCGACAGCGCAAGGCGACGTGACGAATGCCCGACGCGGACTTGCCGTGCTCGTCGGCGGTGATGGGCGCGAACCGGCAACTCCACTCGGCGCCCTGCCGACCGCTGATGCGCTACGACGCTTCGTGGCCGCGGACACCGTTGCCTCCGCGGCACCACGTGGTGACGTCCGTGCCGCAACACTCGGCGCCGATGCCGCCCGCGCCGATGCCACGCGAGCGATGGCCGCCGTCTTGCCACGGCTGAATGGTTTCGCCCGCTGGGACTGGAACGACCCACGGCGCCTGTTCGCCGGTGAGAAAAATTGGACGGTAGGACTGATGGCCAGCTGGTCACCGTTCACTGGGGCGGCGGAAATCGCCGAACACCGGGCCGCGACCGGACGTGCCAATACCGCACACGCACTGGCTGATGGTGCCGCTGCGCAAGCACGCCTGGAAGTCGAACGCGCTGCCATCGACCTCTCGGTCGCTCTTCAGCGGCTCGCGATCACCGAACGCGGCGCCGTACAGGCAACCGACGCACATCGTATTGTGAGCCGCCGCTACGATGGCGGGCTCGCGACGGTCGCCGAGCTGCTCGACGCTGCCGCCACTGACACGCATGTCAAGACCAGACTCGCGGTTGCGCGTTTTGACGTGGTCTCTGCGCTGGCCGCGCGACAGCTCGCCTTTGGACTCGACCCGGCGGCACTTGCTGCCCTTGATCACTCCGAATCCCGATCCACGAACTTTAAGGACACCGATAAATGACCGCCCGCCCTGCCCTGCTGCTCGCCACCATCGCCGTCACCGCCTGTAGCGCGCCGCCTTCCAAACAACGGCCGTCGGCCGGATCGGAACAAAGTCAGTTCGTTATCGCAGTGGTGCGCGACTCAGTGATTGCTTCGACACAGGACGCCAATGGCGTTGCGGCGCCGTTTCAACAAGCCGTCATTTCGACAAAACTGATGGGCACTGTTATCGAAGTGCTTGTCCGTGAGGGCGACCACGTGTCCGTCGCGCAGGCGCTGTTGCGG
>JANYBD010000064.1 GCA_025360995.1 Gemmatimonadota bacterium | reverse complement strand
TTGCCAGTGCCAAAGATCGTACACGGCTTTGTCTACCAACGAATCGGCCGGCACCGCATCGGCAATCGGCTTGGCGAGGGAAAACAGTAGCGCCGATCCGTCGCGCGTAAAATCCACGCGACCGCGATCGGCGACAAAAATGTTCTTTCCCAATTGCTCTGCCGTGACAACTGCTGTGGCGGGTGCGGGAACCACTTGGCCTTTGCCGCCAGCGATTACCGCGTAGTACAGCGAATTTTTCGGCTTGGCGGCGTCGGCATCGGCGTGATCGCTGACAAACGCCGCTTGCATTCCCTTTCTGTCCAATGCGAGCGAGCGATAACTGCCCTTGCCCGATAACAGCGCCGTCGTGCGGCCACTCGCGAGATCGCGAACATAGGCGCCGTTTGTCGGCACCTCGGCACCTACGACTGCGACGGCCGGAGCACCGCCCGTCGTGTACGCCAGCACCTTCTCAGCTTCGTCAAACACATACGCCGTTACCTGCTCAATCCGCGTGTCGGTTCCATTGAGCAGGTCACGAAGCACCAATGTCGACGCGGGCTCTGGCAAAGTGGGACTTCCCGCTCCACCGGCACCACCACCGCCGCGACCGCCCCGACCGCCGGCGGCACCACCGCGCCCGCCACCAGTTGCAGGTGTGGCGCTGTCGGTTTCAAAGAGATAAGCGATGTAGCGGCCACCGTCGCGTGCGAACTTGAACGACCGCACCTTCGGAATCACGGTAGCCTTGCCGTCAGCCGTACTTATCAACGTCAGTGAGTTACGGGGCGTCGTCGCAGTTCTGGCCAATCCACCACGGGCTGCTCCAAACTCGGCGCGAGGCGCGTAGGTCACGAACGCCAGCCACTTGGAGTCGGGCGAAAATTGTGCGGCCGGCGAGTTGAACTGTGCCGTGGAGTCAGCGTTGGGAACCATTTGCGGGCGTCCCGTAAAGCCGCGGGGAAAGCGCCACTCGGTCGCCGCCTTAGTACTCCGTAAGACCACGTCGCCATCGCCGACGATAGGCGAGTGGGTGTAGGTCACCCATTGACCATCGGCAGAGAGTGACGACCCGCCAATGCTCTTCCAGCTATCGTACACATCTTGGGAAATTGGCTTTTTGGCCGACTGGGCCTGAAGTCCCGTCACCGCGACAAACAGCAACGGGAAAATGCGCCGACGGGGGTTCGCGCGGAGAAGGCTCATCAGTTTGGCGAGGTTCGGGTTATCTTTCGATGACGTCTATATAGTACGGTGCACGGCGTCGATCCGCTGAACAGAAATCCCCCCGACACTGCCTCGATGAATCGCCTGCTCGCCTATTTTCTGCGCGGCCTTGTGCTCACCGTTCCGACGGCGCTCACGGTATATGTCGGCTATCGCGCCTTCGTCGCCATTGACAGTTGGCTCGGAATTGCTATCCCTGGCGTCGGCTTCGTCGTCACATTGGCGCTCATCACGTTGGTCGGATTCCTCGGCTCCAATCTGATTTCGCTGACCCTGGTCACATGGTTCGAAAACGCGCTAAATAAACTGCCGCTCGTGCGACTGGTCTATGCGTCAACCAAAGATCTCATCAATGCATTCGTCGGAGAAAAACGGCGATTCAACAAGCCCGTGCTCGTGGCCATGACGCCCGATGGCGGGATGCGCGGCCTCGGCTTTATTACGCAAGAATCGTTCTCATCTCTGGATGAGAACGATTCCGTCGTCGTGTACTTCCCTCAGTCATATGCGTTTGCCGGCTGGACATTTGTAGTGCCGTCGTCGAGAGTCACGCGGCTTGATGTTGGAAGCTCGGATTTTATGGCGTTCGTGGTATCTGGTGGTGTGTCGGATATGCCTTTAACGAGAATGCACAGCCCTGAAGCTTAAATGGACTTTTGGAGGATGGATGACGCGAACGCCAGCGGTGTGGATTGCGATTTTGTCGGTCATTGCCGTGCGTGCCCCAGTCGCGGCACAGCAGCGAGATTCATTGGTATTGCTCCGACCGGCGGCAGTGTGGGATGGAGTGAATGATGCGCCGCACAGCGGGTGGACGGTGCTGGTGCGGGGCGACCGGATCGTCGCGGTGGGCACCGCCGCAACTATAGGATCGCCGCCGGGCGCCACAATCGTTGACCTTCCCGGCACGACGTTGCTCCCCGGACTCATCGAAGGTCACTCGCATTTATTTCTGCATCCATATAACGAAGCGCAGTGGAATGATCAGGTGCTCAAGGAATCCCTGACGCTACGCACGGCCCGGGCAACCATGCACGCCCGCGCGACATTGATGGCGGGCTTTACCACCGTGCGCGATTTGGGAACCGAGGGCGCAGGATATGCCGATGTCGGTCTCAAGCAGGCAATTAATGAGGGGATCATTCCCGGACCGCGTATGATTGTGGTCACGCGAGCGATTGTCGCGACTGGCTCATACGCGCCGAAACGTTTTCAATTTTCCTTTGACCCGTCGCAGGGTGCCGAAGAAGCGAACGGCCCGGAAGATGTGATTCGCGTGACGCGCGACCAGATCGCTCATGGCGCAGACTGGGTGAAAGTCTACGCCGATTACGGATGGGGCCCCAATGGTGAGACCCGGCCGACATTCAGCGAAGCCGAATTACGGGCGATGGTGGAGACGGCGCGGTCAAGCGGACGCGCCGTAGTGGCGCACGCCACGACGCCCGAAGGGATGACCCGGGCCATCAATGCCGGTGTGGAAACAATCGAGCACGGCGACAACGGCACACCGGAAGTGTTCGCACTGATGAAGACGCGCGGCGTAGCTCTTTGCCCCACTCTCGCGGCCGGCGACGCGACCCGCCAGTACGCCGGGTGGAAAAAAGGGATTGATCCCGAACCGAATTCGATCACCTTGAAGCGCCGGACGTTTAAAATGGCGCTCGACGCCGGCGTCACGATTTGCAATGGCAGCGATGTCGGCGTGTTCACGCACGGCGACGATGCCCGTGAAATTGAAATGCTCGTGGAGTACGGTATGACACCAGTAGCGGCGCTCAAAGCCGCGACAAGCGTTGATGCGCGGCTGTTTCATATGGAGAATCGGATCGGCACAGTACAGACGGGACTCTGGGCCGATCTCATTGCCGTGGACGGCGATCCGACAAAGGACATTTCGAAGGTGCGTTCGGCGCATGTACGATTTGTCATGAAGGGCGGAGTAGTGTACAAACGGCCTTAAAGCGGAACAACCCGTGCCATTCCGAATTCTCGTCACCGACGACATCGATCCCGAAGGCGTGGCGCTGCTGAGCGCCGTCGCCGATTTCACAGTCGATGTCGAGCCGACGCTTCCCGCCGCTCAGCTGCTCACCCGCATCGGCGACTATCACGCGATTATTGGCCGAAGTGCCACGAAGATTACCGATGCCCTGCTCCGGGCCGGGCGTCAATTGCAAGTTGTCGGGCGCGCCGGTGTGGGCGTGGACAACATTGCGGTCGACACCGCGACGGAGTTGGGCATCGCCGTCATCAATGCTCCTGCCGGTAACACGACAGCCGTGGCCGAACTGTTTTTTGCTACCGTGATCGGATTGCTCCGACACATCCCGCGCGCTCATCAGTCCATCAGCGAAGGCCGGTGGGACCGGTCACAGCTCCTCGGCAGTGAACTCAAAGGAAAGACGCTTGGCATCGTCGGCCTCGGCCGGATTGGCGGCGAGGTCGCCACCCGCGCACACGCATTTGGCATGTCCCTGGTCGGGTACGATCCGTATATCAACGACGACCGGTTTGCCAGCCTTCGTGTACGCCGCTGCGCTACGCTGGATGATTTACTTGGCGGCAGTGATTTCGTCACCGTGCACACGCCACTCACCGCTGAAACGACCGGACTCATTGGCGCACCACAGATGGCGAAAATGAAACGTGGTGCGGTGCTGGCCAATCTCGCCCGCGGTGGCATTGTGGACGAAGCGGCTCTGCTCGTCGCCTTGAACTCCGGCGAGATTGGCGGCGCTGTCATCGACGCGTTTGCCCATGAGCCACTCACTGAACATCACCCGTTCCGCGGCGTCGCCAACGTATTACTCACGCCGCACATCGGCGCAAGCACAAGCGAAGCTCAGCTCAATGTCGCCATCGATGCGTGTGCCGCGGTGCGCGATGCGTTGCTCACCCACGAACTTTCACGGACACTGAATGTCGCAGAGGGCGGTGGCGATTGGCTGGCGCTACACCCCGCGATACTGGTGGCCCGTCGAGCGGCGGCAGTTGCGCGCGGGCAACTCGCCGAACGCGGAGCGCTGGCCATTACCGCTATTGAAATTCGACTTGGCGCCGAACTCGCGCCCAGCCGCGGTCCGCTCCTCTCAGCGGCGGCCGTCGGCGCCCTCGAGGGCATCGTGGAGCGTGAGCGCCTCAATCTCATCAATGCGCGCATGGTCGCGCAGGCGCGCGGCATTGAGCTACGGTACATCGAGGGCGGCGTGCCGCCACATCCGCGCGCGGTCGAGGTACGGCTCACAGCGAACGGACAGGAACTGCGGGTCGGCGGCATTGCGGCACTCGATACACCACCGCGCATCACAAGAATCGGCGACTTTCACGTTGACGTCGCACCACGCGGCACACTCATTGTGCTCACCAACCGCGACGTGCCCGGTGTTATTGGTCGCGTCGGCACTGCACTCGGCGACGCCAAAGTAAACATTGCTGAGTACCATCAGGCACGGCTCGCCGAGGGCGGCGATGCGCTCGCGGTCATTACCGTTGACGGCGACGTGGCAGAAAGCGTACGCCATACTTTACTGGCGCTTCCGGATATCCGCTCCGCGTCGATTGTCCACTTTGGCGGCGAGTCGTAAAACGGATAAGATCGTGAACGCACTGCCGCTGGAGCGCGACCAGGCGATACGGGAATCGTACGCCCGCGATGCGTCGGGACTCTGGCTGGTGCCTGACGCGGTGGCCCGTCCCACTTCAACGGACCACGTCACCGAACTGGTCCGTGCGGCGGCGCGCGACGGATTTGTTATTACGCCCGCTGGCGCGCAGACCAGTACCACCGGCGCTTCCATCTGCGACCATGGCATCGTGCTGTCCACGCGCGCAATGGATAAGATCATCGACATAGACGTTGATGCGCGCCGTGCCCGCGTGCAACCCGGGCTCGTACTCGGCGACCTGCAGCGCGCCCTTCAACCACATGGACTTTTTTTCGCGCCCGACCCAACGAGCGATCAAGAATGCACGGTCGGCGGCGCGATCGCCTGCAACGCGTCGGGGCCGCGGACACTGCAATACGGCGCCACGCGGGCGCATGTCAATGCACTTACTGTCGTGCTGGCGAACGGGGAGAACATTTCCGTCCGCCGTCAACACTTGGAGAAGAACACGGTCGGCAACAGGGCCATACATGAGCCCGTGGACTGGTTTGTCGGAAGTGAAGGCACGCTCGGCGTGATTGTCGAGGCCGAACTCGCGCTGTTGCCACTCCCCGTTCGCGAAATCGGACTCGGTATCCCGTTTCCGGACGAAAGCGCCGCACTCGCATTTATTGCCGCAGCGCGCACGTCTATTAATGTTGCGGCGCGTTGCCTAGAGTATTTCGACGCGGCGTCATTTGGCATTGTTCGCGAACAGAGCGGCGCATCACCGTCGGACGCCGGATGGAACGTCGTTGACGGCGCGACGATGGTCTATGCCGAACAGGCATCGCAGGATGATGTTATTGATCTCGATGCGTGGATAGCGCTCGCTGAGGAGTTCGGCGCGAACGACGGCGATGTTCGTGTGTTCGAAGGCGGCGCGGCAATTCGGGAGGCGCGTCGATTGCGGCACGCGGTTCCGTCGGCCATGCATGAGCGCGCCGCGCCATTTTTGAATTCAGGCGGTCGTCGTGTCTCAACGGATTGGGCAGTCCCGTATGCAAGCGCTGCGCGGGCCGTCGCGATGGCTCGGCAACATGCGAAAACCGCTGGCATAGATCCCGGAATCATCTATGGTCATCTTGGCAACGGCCATCCGCACCAGAACTTCATTGCCCGCAGTCCGGCAGAGGTGCAGATGATCGAAGCGGTCGTCGAGCGGACGCTCCGTGACGTGATCGCGATGGGCGGGACGGTCGCCGCCGAACACGGGATTGGGAAAATCAAATCGAAGTGGTTGCCGCTCCAACTGTCGGCGCAGCAGATCAGTGTGATGCGGGCCGTTCGGCAGGCGCTGGATCCCGGCGGAATGTTTGCGCCGGGGAACGTCGAATGAACAGCGCCCCTACTCCGCCTCTCACATCGCCAGCGGCATTCGGCACCGTGGTATTTGATATCGACTCGACGCTCTCGGGAATCGAAGGCATCGATTGGCTGGCGGCCCGACGATCATCAGAGGTGGCGCACGCTGTTCTGGACCTCACGGCGCGCGCGATGGATGGTTCACTCGCCGTAGAAAACGTATATGCCCGCCGGCTCGCGCTCATCCGCCCATCACATTATGAACTCGACGCGCTGATTCATGCGTACGTCGCAAATACAGCGCCCGGAGCGTTGGCGCTGCTCGATCAGTTACGGCGCGCCGGTGTCGCGGTGATTGCCGTCAGCGGCGGCCTGCGCGAGGCATGTATGCCATTCTGCGCAACGCTCGGCTTTGCGGCCGCTGACGTGCATGCCGTATCAATCCGCTTTTCGGCCGACGGCTCATACGAGGGTTTCGACGAGGCGTCACCGCTCACGCGAAAAAACGGTAAACCGGAACTCGTCCGGGCTTTGGCTGTTCCGCGCCCGCTCCTCGCCATTGGCGATGGAATCACTGATCTGGAAATCAAGACGGCGGGCGAAGCTGATCTCTTTGCCGCATATGCCGGCTTTATTCGCCGTCCCGCTATTTGCGCACAGGCCGATCGCACCATCACGTCAATGGCCGACGTGCTTCCGCTCGTATTCCCCGTGATAAAATGACGCATCCATCATTCGGCACTTTTTTTCTTCCTGGCCCTACCGAAGTGCGCGCCGAGGTCTTGGCGGCAATGCTGCAGCCGATGATGCCTCATCGCGGCGCGAACTTCGAAGCGCTGTTCATCCGTCTGCAAGATGGACTGCGCCACGTCTTCCGCACGACACGGCCTGTGTACGTCAGCACCAGTTCGGCCACCGGACTGATGGAAGCGTCCGTTCGATGTGCGCCCGCCGGACCCATTCTCTCACTAGTGAACGGCGCATTCAGCGAGCGCTTTGCCGCGATCGCCCGCGGTTGCGGCCGCGAGACCCGTGTGCTCGACGCACTTCTCGGAACGGTGCACGATCTTCGCGATGTCGAGGCGGCACTGGCGGCGCGCCAACACGCGGCGATGACCGTTGTGCACTCGGAAACTTCCACCGGCGCGCTCGCCGATATTGCAGCGCTGGCGGCGCTCGCACATCGCTACGGCACGACGATTCTGGTCGACAGCGTCACGGGCATCGCGGGTGCGCCCGTGGAGACTGACGAATGGCAACTCGATTTCGTTCTGACCGGATCGCAAAAAGCGCTGGCACTCCCGCCAGGACTCGCCTTTGGTGTCGCGAGCGAAAGTTTTTTGGCGCACGCACGGGCCGCGCCAGACCGCGGCCTGTATTTTGATATTGTCGAATTCGAAGAGTATGCGCAACGGAATCAAACGCCCAACACGCCCGCGCTTTCGCTGCTCTATGCGGCCGACGTGCAGCTTGCTGCCATCCGTGCCGAAGGAATCGATGCGCGCTGGATGCGCCATGCCGCGATGGCGCAGGCAACTTGGGATTGGACCGAGCGGTGTCGCGCCAACGGAATCGACATCGGCATACTCGCGCCCGCCAGCGCACGTTCACCGACCGTGAGTGCGATCACTTGTCCGCCGGGCGTCACCGGCGGTGAAGTAGTCAAACGCGTTGCCGACCAAGGCTTCGTGATTGGCGGCGGCTACGGCGCTTTGAAAGATCGCACGTTCCGGATTGGTCATATGGGAGACCATACCGTTGCCGGACTCGCGAACTGTTTAGCCGCTTGTGAAACTGCGCTTCACGCCGGACGGTGAGTTGTACCGCGGCGTTTGACCAGCCAATACACTATCGGCCCCATCGCCAATCCCACACCCGCCCCGATCAACGACGGCATCGCTTTCCCCCCGTCTCTCACGGATAGCCACACAACAATCAGCAGCACCACAACCGGCGACATGGCCAACGCCATCACGCCCCGAGTGCCGAGCGGAATCCGAAACGCTCCCCGCAGCTCCGGCTCTTTGCGCCGTAGCTGAATGAGCGCGCCGAACTCGAGCAGCAGAGCGGTCGTGTACAGCAAAACATCAGCGACGATGAGTTCACCGAATGGCCGCAACGCAAATATGGAATAGCACACGGCCGCCACCAACACCGCGTTTCGTGGCGTTCCCCGCTTGTCGGTTACCGCAAGTGGCTTTGGCAACAAGCCGTCAGTTGCCATCGCCAGTGGAATGCGCGAATACGAGAGCAAGAGTGCGTTGAACAGCGCTAACGCACTCACAAGCCCGCCCAGCGCTAACCAATTCGCCAGAAACGGACCAGCTCGGCCCGCCGCGCGCATCGCGATCTCCGGCCATCCGCCGTCATGCCACATTGAGAGGTCCGTAGCCGACAGTGTTGGAATAAGCGGCACGAAATATCCGAGTGCGACCAGCGGTAGCGCTATCCGCAACGCCTTCGGATACGCACGCGACGCATCAATGATCTCACCTTGCACCGTAGATGCATTGTCCCATCCGATGTAGTTCCACAACGCTGTGGAAAGCGCGACCGCCAATCCTGTTTTCACAGAAACGCCGGGCAACGTGAATGGCGTCCACGGCGCGTGCACGGCGTGCGGAATGGCGGTAATCCCTAATGCCAGAAATCCGAGCAACACAAAGGCGCCGGCAAATATTGACACACGACCCACATTGAATGCGCCGCGCAGATTGATGGCCGTGGCGCCCCAAATCACTGCTAACGAAACGGCCCACATTGCTCCGTGACTGATTCCCGGGAAGAACCAGCGCAAATACAGATTGAACAGCACCGGGTAAATGGCCATATCCACCATGGAGTACAGCCAGGTGGCCCATCCGTTTTGAAATGCCCAAAACTCCCCGAACGCGCGGTAGACCCAGCGGTAGTAGCCACCTTCTTCGGGAAGCGCGCTGGCCAACTCCGCGACAATCAGCGTCTCCGGCACCGACCAGACGAACGGAAGCACCGCAAGCACGAGCAACGCCAAACCCGGGCCGGCGACGGCGACGAGCCCTTCCATAGTGTACGCGCCGCCCGACACCGTGAAAAACATCACGAAAACGAGAGCGGGCGTGGTCAGCGTGCGGCGGAGCATCAGTGACTCGGATCTGAGATGTGACACGGATATTGGCGACCGCCGAGGAAAATGTACGATGTGGCATCGACCGTGGACACCACTCGGCGCGGGCACTAACCTCACGATATCGTGAATTCACAAATATCTATCCAGCGCCAGTTGGCGGGCAGCCGTTGATCCGGCGCGCTATCGCATGACACGTCTCCACAAAAACGCGACCGAACAGCGCGACTACGCGGCAGCGCTCGCACCCGGCAGCATTGGCAACATCGGGCCGGGCCTCGACGTGCTCGGGATGGCCGTGTCAGGTCCGGGCGATCGCGTCGTCGCCGAGCGACTGGCGATACCGGGTGTGGTGATTGCGGATCCAGGGCACGCCGAGTTGCCGCGTGAAGCGGACCGGAACACGGCCGGCATTGCGGCGACGCACGTGTTGGCGCGGGCGGGCGCGCAAGATATCGGGATTTCTCTGACCATCACAAAAGGGTTGCCACTGTTCGGAGGCCAGGGCGGGAGTGCAGCGTCTGCTGTTGCCGGTGCCGTCGCAGTGAACCGATTGCTTGGCAGTCCGCTCGACGCGATGGCGTTGCTCGCCTGTGCGCTTGAGGCAGAGGCAACGATCTCAGGGCGGCACGCCGACAATCTGGCGCCATCGCTTTTGGGTGGAGTGACGCTCGTACGATCGGTCACGCCGCTCGACGTAGTTTCGCTTCCCGTGCCGGCAGCGCTGCGGATTGTTCTTGCTTATCCTGACCAGCGGATGAGCACGGCGGAGGCGCGCGGTGTACTCCCCCGATTTATTGATCGGGAGTCGGTGATTACGCAGATGGCAAATGTTGCGGCGATGACCGCGGCGTTCGCAAACGGAGATTTAGCACTCCTCGGGCGCGCGTGCGACGATCAGATCGCCGAACCCGCACGGGCGGTGTTGCTGCCTGGATTCAGTGCCGCGAAAGTCGCGGCGCTCGCCGCTGGTGCTTTAGGCGGATCGATTTCTGGCGCTGGTCCAACGAGTTTTTATTTTGTGTCGGACGATATTACCGCGCGTCGCGTGTCGGCGGCGGTGGTCGAGTCGTATGCAGTGCTCGGCATTGCGTGCAGTACCCGTGTGGTGCGTCCGGCTATACGTGGTGCGCTCTCTCTCGGAGAGGATGCGACGGGTGCCTGAGGCAATTTTTCTTGCGGAGGGTGGGGACTCGGTGCAGAGGTGTAGTGGCTGCGGAGCGATTTGGCCGGAGACATTTGCGGGCATTGAGTGCTTGAACTGCGCGGGGTTACTTGAGGTTGTGCACTCTTTACCTAGCGGACGGCGGACAACGTTGGGGGAGCGGGGTGCAGGGGTCAGCGAGCCCTCGCCAAGTGGAGTTTGGAAATTCCGCGAACTGGTGATGCCGGGGGTAAGCACGGGCGCAATCGTCAGTCACCCGGAAGGAAATACTCCACTGCTCGAACGTAAGGCCGTGCGGAAATACGCCGGAGTGCCGAGCCTGTTGCTTAAGCACGAAGGACACAATCCCACCGGATCGTTCAAAGATCGGGGGATGACCGTTGCCATCACACAGGCCATGCGCATCGGTGCGCGGGCCGTGGCATGTGCGTCAACCGGTAACACGTCTGCATCGC
>JANYBD010000058.1 GCA_025360995.1 Gemmatimonadota bacterium | reverse complement strand
GTGGGCATATGCGTGTCCACGTCGTTATCGAATCAGATCCAGCGCCCGATCGCGGATCACCTGAAACGACGAGCGTGCGGACCCGCTGCCCCCTTCCTTCAACGTATTGAACACTACGACGACCGCGTCCGCCGTCGCGGGGTTCAGATAGATGAACGAAGCGAATCCCGCCTGTTCCCCGGTATGACCGATAAACGTTGTCGTGCCCCGCTGTACTATAAAAAATGAAAGGCCGATCTTCTCATCCAGACCACCGTCCGATGGTCCCCGTGAGCCGGTGGAATATTGAGGCTGCCACATTTCCAGAAGATCGCGACGCGGAAGTACCATGGCATAGCGGGCCAGGAGCGCCGTGTCGCCCTGTGCGGCATTCGTAAGAAATGCGAGATACTTCGCGATATCGGTGAGTGGCGCATTCCAACCGCCATTTGGGATAGTGATCCCCGGATCAAAGTCGGCGCCATTATCGATTACGGCGTCGCGGCCCGTCGCTGAGTCGCGACGCGCGTAGTAGTTGTGCGATCGATCAGCGGCGAGATAATACGGGCTTACCCCGAAATAACTTTTCGTGAGATCAAGCGGCGACAAAATATTCTTCTGGACATACGTCTCCCACGGATCGCCGGTGAGATACTCCACGACACGCGCCAAATAGATGTACCCCGGGTTGGAATAGCTAAAGCGCGATCCGGGCTTAAAGAGCAGCTCCTGATACGGCATCATCGCCACAAGTTGCGACCACTCCGTCGGCTCGAACGGTTGCCACGGCTTGCCCTCCGAGTACGGCCACGTGCCATTCCGGAATCCGCCGGCGTGCGACATGAGCATCCGGAGCGTAACGCTATCCACCGAACCGTAGGCATCGTGCACGCGTCGCAACTCCGGGACGTAGCGCGTCACCGGATCATCAAGCGAGAGCAGACCGCGATCACGAAGTTGCATGATAGCGATGGCCGTGAGTGTCTTCGTGATCGACCCGTAGTGAAAGATCGTCCGCTCAGTGATGGGCTTGCCGAGCACCCGGTCCGCAAATCCGTGCTCGTGATGTGCAATGACGCGGCCGTCACGCAGCACCGCCACGCTCGCGCCTACGACGCGGTCGCTGTCCGTGTAGGCATCAAACGTGTGCGTGAACGCCGCCCACTGCGCCGGGGGAATTGTGCGCTGCGCCGGAAGTCGGGCGGTTGCAACAGACTCAACGAGCACGAGTAACACAACAGCACGATATCGGATCATCGACCAGTCGCTCCGGCGAGTGAGAAGTGTCAGAACCCTGAGAGCTTTGTGATGCGACCGTTTTGCCCAACCGCCCACCCTGCTCTCGGTGACGCAAACCCTACCGACCAGTAGTTGTTTCCGTCAATCGCAGTCCACGAGGCACCATCGTCCGTAGTGTATGCCGCACCTGTCCATCCAACTGCCACGACGGTTGGGACCTTCGCGCCGGGAACATACACGCCACCTGATGTGCCCTGCTTGAACTCCGGCTTGGCGCGCGTCGTCCACTGCTTGCCGCCATCCGTGGTAACGGCAACGAGCACGTCAGTTGCGAGCGGTTTGTCGCCTGTTGCGCCAAGCACCATACCGTGGCGAGAGTCAAGAAAGGTCACGGCGGTCGGGCCGGCGTCACCACGTGTGGTCAGCGGCAGCGTGTCCACCGCCCAACTGCGGCCGTAGTCTGATGTGCGCAACACCCGCGCATGGTCAGGGTTACTCATCACCGTCCAACCATTGCCCCCTGCCCGGGTCTCTGCGCACAGTCCGCTCGCCGCGAAACTTCCTTCACCCGCGCCCGCAGCCGGGAGCGCTAGGCTCGGGACACGCGTCCAGTGATCGCCGCCGTCCTCCGTGCGTAGCAATACAAGGCGGCCGTCATGCGAATCTCCAATTGCAATGGCGCGCTTCGCATCCCAGAAACTGAAGCAATCCAGAAAGTCCTTAGGATCGGGGGCGACGAACTGTTGCGTCCAGTGTGCGCCACCATCGGCGGTGTGAAAAATGCGCGAATGCAGACTGTCTCCGATGCTCAGCAACCATGCGCTCTCCGCGCTCTCGGCATGCACATCGCGGAACTGCAGCGAGTCGGCCCCAGGGACTTGCCCGGTGAGCCAGGTAGTGCCGCCGTCCGTCGTGCGAACCCACGTGCCCCCTGTTCCGGATGCCCAGACGACCCGCTCGTTCACCGGACTCACCGCGATGAGCAGTTGCTTGGTGCCGCTGATCTGCTCCGTAGCTTTGACCTGCGGTAATGCAGAACCGGCCACAACTTTTACTCGCGTCACCCGTCGTACCACATCGCCAAGCTGAATCTGATCAGCGATCTCCATGCCCGACGTGACGTGACCCAGCCCGGTGAAATCGCCTTCGTTGTGTGGACCGGGAGCGAGGGCAATTGTATACACGGCCGGACCAGTATCGTATGCCGCACCGGGACCGCGCACATTCGGAAAGTTCGCGGCGTTCCCGATATCCGAACCCCAACTCAAGCGGCCGCGAATAATCCGTCCGCGGCTGATTTCATCGCGCTGCAGCGTCTGCTCGGGTAACACTTCCTTCTGTTGATCCACAAAATTTGGTACGACCCGCTCAAACCGCACGCCGTTGAGCTTATTGAGCGCAACGAGCGACAACAGATAGTCAGTCGCCAGCGGCGCATCGAGCGGATTGAGTTCCGTCTCGATGCTGCCGCGCGTCGTCTCCCACCGCACGCGGGGCGGTGGCGCCCCATTGTACGCTGGTACAACGAGCGTCTCGACGATGCGCCGATAATCTGCGTCGGTGCGCGCCGTGTGCACCGGGCGGCCCGGCCCCCACGCGGCAACGGTGGGCTCGCCGAACTCGCGGCCGGCGATCGCCCAAATCACGTCGTTCGGTGACGACGGGAACCGCTTGAAAAACGCTGCGGTTGCGCGACCACCGCGGCGGTCGATGGCGCCAATCGTCGCGATCGTCGCCTCCGCGGCCACAGGCGAAACATCCTTCACGGCCGTTGCAAACGCATTCAGCAGCATCGGCACATCGGTGGAATCGGCCCAAGCCAGCATCGACATCGCTGCCGCAGTACGCAGCGCCGGATCGACCGACGCAAATGCCGTCCGCCGCGCGCGCCGGCGTACAGCGGGATTCTCGCTTGTATCTGCCAACGAGAGCCACGCCGTGTTGGCGATGGTGCGCACTTCGCGATTCAGATCGGTGCGCAATTTCACCAGCGCCGCTCGCGCGCCGACCCCGAGTTTTCCCAATGCGGTCGCCGCCGCACTTCGCACTGTGAGCGACGTATCAGTGGACATCGCGATCGCCGGCTCTAGCGCCGACGCAAGCCACACACTGGTGAGCGCACTGAGTGCGGCCGAGCGAAGCCACGGTGTATGTCCGACGCTCGTCGCTGCGATGAGCGGCGTTATCGCGGCCTTTACTTTATCGCCGCGCGCACCGAGCGCTTCGGCAGCGTTGACCGCGACCCACATGTCGGGGTCATCGAGTAGTACTGCCAGTTGAATGAAGGACTGCCCATCCGCGTAGGTGCCGAGTGCCCGTGCAGCTTCCGCGCGCACTCGACGGTCGTTGTCTCCGATTGCAGCCATCACGATACTCGCCGCCTCGGCAGAGCCGACGTCCGATGAATCGACACGCGGGCCGGTGAGTGAACGCACGGCCCAATAGCGCACCTCCGGCGACGGATCGTCGGCGAGCGTGAGCAGCGCGCGCGTCGCTGCTGGATCGCGCGGCCGGAACAACGCCCACGTCGCGCGCCAGCGAATATCGAGATTGGGATTCGTCGTCCACTGGGCAATTGTCGAAATTCCACCACGCTCCCGGTGGCGCCCGATCGAAAGTAGCGCCTCGCCAACCACTGGTGCCGTCACGCCGCTCGGCGCGGCCGCGCGCAGATACGTGAGCAATCGATAGCGAGTGTCCGTCGTGCGAATCTTGCCAAAGGCACCAGCGGCTTCGACCGCAACGCCTACTGGTGTCGCAGCGTTCTGGAGGAGCGAGTCGAGCCAGACCACCGCGCTCGTATCCACGAGCTGCCCGGTGCCCCATGCGACCGTCGCGAGCACGGCCGTGTCGCGCTCGGCGTGCATGGCAGCGAGCAAAGCGCGGCCGCGGAAATCGTAAAGCCGTGCGATCGCGAGCGCGGCACGGCGCCGCAGTTCAGGGTGCGTCGCCCCGGCGATTCGCCGCAATGCGGCAACATCGAAATCGCGGCGGTCTTCAATCCGTTCAAGCGTGACAATATCGGCGATGTCTGCGGCAGTAAGCGGCGGACGCGATTGCGCGTGCGCATAGCGCGATGCCGCGACGAGAAGACAGCC
>JANYBD010000281.1 GCA_025360995.1 Gemmatimonadota bacterium | reverse complement strand
CCGTGCCCGATCGAGCGGATCAAAACGCGCTGGCGGTGGCACTTGTTGCTCCGGGCGACGAATTCCACTGCACTAACCCGCGTAGCGCGGCACTTCCTGACCAGTTTTGACGTGCCCTCGCGTGGCGAGTTGCGCGTCACGTTCGACCGCGATCCAGTCAGTTTGCTTTAGTACGGTCCTGTGTGCGCGGGCGGGCGCGGAGGGTTCGCTTCGGCTCGCGGCGTCTTGCATCGCACACAAATGAACTGTGCAACGCACGCAGGTCGACTTGCGGCGCGCAGTTAGCCATTCCAGGTCAGGCCAGCGCATACGGATGCCACATGCAGGCCCGAAGGAGTGAATGCGCTGGCCTGACCGCGGGCACCCTCGCACTAACACTCGCCTGACCGCGCGTCAGCTGTACATTTGCTGGCGATGCAAGACCTTATTCGGAAAACGCTGCATACCCGCTACAAGATCGAGCGCGAGCTCGGCAAAGGCGGGATGGGCGCGGTGTATTTGGCGACCGACCTCACGCTCCAGCGGCCCGTCGCCATCAAGGTGCTGCCACCCGAGCTCGCGGTGCGCCCGGAACTGCGCGAGCGCTTTTTGCGCGAGACGCGTCTCGCCGCGGCGTTCTCGCATCCCAACATCGTCGCCGTGCACGCCGTCGAAGAACATCCGCAATTGCTCTGCTTTGTGATGGGCTATGTCGAAGGCGAGACACTCGGCCAACGAATCCGCCGGGCCGGTCCGCTCAGCGCGGTCGAAGCGGTAAAGATGCTGCAGGAAGTTGCTTGGGCATTGAGCTACGCCCACGGGCGCGGCGTCGTGCATCGCGATATCAAACCGGACAACATTCTCATTGAACGCGCGACCGGCCGTTCACTGGTTACCGATTTCGGTATCGCCCGCTCGACCGCCGACAACGGCAATCAACTGACGCAAGTCGGCGAGGTCGTCGGCACGCCGCAGTTTATGAGTCCCGAGCAGGCGGCGGGCGATGTCCTCGACGGCCGTAGCGATCTGTATGCGCTCGGTGTCGTCGGGTTTCTCGCGCTTACCGGAAAACTTCCGTTCGAGGCCGAGAACGCCGGCGCCGTGATGGCTATGCATCTCACGCAGCCGCCGCCGCGTATGCAGTCGCGGCGGCCCGATCTGCCGCAGGCGCTCTGCGCGGCGATTGATCGTTGCCTCGAAAAAGATCCGGCGAAGCGATTCGAGAATGGGGAGGCTCTGGCCGCCGCACTCGACCCGTTGCGTCAGTCGCGCCGTGAGATCTCACCCGTGGTGCGACTCTTCAATCAGCAACTGCAGCAAGTGACGCGAACGTCAATCATCGTCACGATGCTGACACTCGTTATGGCGGCGCGCGCCGGCGGCACCTACGACCGGTCGCTGACCGTAATTCTGGGCGCGGCGGTGATTTGGGGCTTCATCGCCCAACTGTTTGGACGGGCGCGAGGCCTGCTGCGGGTCGGGTTCGGCTATGACGAAATCCGCAACGGGATACAAGCGATTCAACAGGAGCGCCTCGACGCGAACGCTGCTGAGCGCCTCGATTCGACTACTCGGACGAGACAACTTCGGTTGCAACGGTTAATGATTTTCTCGTTCGCGTCCGGGTTTGGTGGGTACATCTTTGTTTTCAAAAAGCTGCGCACGAAAATATCCGATCACTATTACTCGGTCACCACCGCGGGTTCCATCATTATTGTCGCGTGCACAGTGCTACTCGGTTTGGCGTTGGCATTGTTGATGATGAATCCCACCCGGGCCAGCGCCGTGGACCGGTTGATTACGTCACTCTGGTCGGGGCCTGTCGGACGTGGATTGTTTCGCGCCGCCAACTGGCGCCTCCATCGCGATGGCGCCCAAACATCCGACGGCGTGAGCGCCGGCTCGGCGGCAGCAAGTCCGCTGACGATCATCGCGGCACTCCCGGCGGCTGCCCGTCGCGATCTCAGCGATGCAAAAACGCAGATCACCCGATTGACGGCCGTGATGATTGCGCTCGCCGAGCGCGAACACTCGCTCGAGGCCGCCCTCGCCGAAGCGGGCGATACCACACCGGGGACAGATCCTGGTCTTCAGGCCCGGCGCCTTGAACTGGTGCGCGACCTCGCCACGGCGCGGCTCGAAGCGACGGCGAAACGCGAACGTCTCGCCGCCGCCCTTGAGAATGTGCGATTGCAACTGCTCCGGCTCAAGAGCGGGCTGGGTTCGGCCGCCGATGTTACCCAGGAGCTCAGTGCGGCTGCCCGAATCGCAGGCTAACTTTCGCATATGAAACCGAACGCACCCCCGGTGTCGTATCCCTCTCACCAGCAGACGTCGGGCACCGTGACCGATGATGCCTCGCTGATCGCAAAAATGGGCGCGGGCGATGAACAGGCTCTGGGTACGTTCTATGATCGCTGGCAGGGTGCGGTGCGGGCCGTGGCATTGCGCATCGTGCAAGACGCGACTGAAGCCGACGATGTGGTCGAAGAAGTGTTCTGGCAGGCCTGGCGTCAAGCGGGCCGGTTTGATGCATCACGAGGCGGTGGTGGCACCTGGTTGTTGACTATCGCCCGTTCACGGTCGCTCGACCGGTTGCGAGCATTGCGGCGGTCACGCGAAGAGGCAGGACTCGAAGGTGTGGTTGAAAATCAGGATGAACCCGGTTGGGCGACACCGTTGGATCCGGGCACGGTAACTGAACTGAATGAACAAGGCCGATTGATTCGCGATGCATTGGCAGAGTTGCCGGATGAACAGCGCGAAGCATTGCAGATGGCATATTTCGAAGGATTGAGTCAGAGTGAGATTGCCGAACGAACGGGAATTCCACTCGGAACGATAAAGACGCGAATGCGTCTTGCGCTCCGGAAGTTGCGGGAAAAGCTGGGCGTGTTGCGGGAGGACGCATGAGCGAGCATGGACTGCACGACAGCGACGGGCTGATGCCCGAGCTCGAAGCGGTATTGCGCAGTGAGCTCACACCACCAAGTGTGGTGAACGCGACGCGCGCGCGGTTGCTGGCCCGCGCGACAGCGGCGAAGGTCACGCCGCTCACTGTGTCGGCTCGTTCGCGCAGTGCTCGTGTGCCGCGGGCCTGGTTCATCAGCACCGTGGTCGCGTTGGCCGCGTCGCTCTTGTTGCTCGTGCGCACCTCGACGCAGCAGCAGGAAATGCGCGCCACGTTCGCCACGGCCGATCAAGCCAGCACCAAACGATTGGATTCACTCGCCAAGCTCGTCGCAGCGCGCGACCAGTTTGTGGCTTCGTTGACCGGTTCGCAGGTGAGCGTCGTTGGCTTGAGTTCGTCTGCCGCGAAAGAACCGCGCGCCCTGATGTTCTGGGATAAGGCCACGGACAAGTGGACATTCATCGCCCACAACCTTCAGCAGCTGAAGCCCGGCCGCACGTATCAGCTCTGGCTTGTTACCGGTAAGGACAAAATTTCTGCCGGAACATTCAGTGTCTCCGCAAAGGGTGACGCGGTCGTCCAGGCCACCTACGCACTCGACCGGAACGCCCTCAAGGCGGTGGCCGTCACCGAGGAGCCGGAGGGCGGGGTACCGGTCGCCACGGGTGCGCTGATTGTCGTCGGAACTGTAGGCACCAAGTAGGGCTTTCGTGGTATCTTTCCCCGATGAACGAAGTCCGTGAACGATTTCTAAAAGCGATTCTCGAGCGACTCCCCGTTGAGCGGATCGCCGAAATTCACTTTTTCCCGTCTATCCGCCAGGGTCCGATCGAGACTGGCGTGGCTGTTATCGGCGCGTATCCGGAGCCGCAACAGCTCGTCGCGGTCACTGTGGTCGCTGTTGTCGAAGCTGACGGCGTCGCGATCGAATCCGATGACGCCGGGAAATTGGTCGCAACAGTAGTGCCCGAGCAGGAAGAGCGCCACGTCATTCATACCGCGAGCTATCGCTGGACCCGCAAGGGTCCCGATCGCGGTAAATGGGAAGTGGACGTGATCGCCCAGGCCGATGCACCCCTCCCGACTGTGGACGTCGTGGTCCGCGGAGTGCAGGAGCGCAGCGGTGATGCCATCGAATCCCAACGCCTCACCGCACCAGAACTTCTGGCGATCGTTCACGAACCATCGTGGCAGACAGCACCGTAATTGACCGCTTTCGCGCGTGGTTGCGCGAGCACAATCTGCCTGTGACGGCACCGCGTCTCGCTGTGGCTGATGTGCTTCTGCACTCCGAACGCCATCTCTCCGCCGATGAAATCGCCGCGGAACTCGATGCCCGAGGCGAGAAGGTCGGTACCGCGACGGTCTATCGCACCATCGACGTGCTGCTGGACAGCGGTTTGGTGGTCGAACGGGATTTCGGCGAGGGGTTTCGCCGGTTCGAGGCGGCGCGCGATATACCACATCACGAACATCTGCTCTGCACCACGTGCGGCAAAGTGGAAGAGTTTCGTGACGAACGACTGGAACGTATTACGACGCTCGTCGCCGAGTCGCGCGGTTTCGCACGGTCGCGCCACCGGCTAGTGATTTATGGTGTGTGCCGCGAATGTCAGCGCGGCGCCGCCAACTAACATGAAACATCGGAGCCACTGTGGGTGACACGTCAGGCGCCTTAGGTCTCGCGATTGCGTTCAGTGCCGGGTTGCTGAGCTTTTTGTCGCCGTGTGTGCTGCCGCTCATACCGAGCTACGTCACGTTTATTACGGGGCTTTCACTCGAAGATGTCACCAAAGCCCGGCGCACCGCGATCATTCACGCGCTGCTGTTCGTCCTTGGTTTTACGCTCATCTTCATGGCGCTCGGAGCAGCCGCGACGGGTTTCGGCCGGTTACTTCTCGCCCAGCGTTTTTGGATTTCGCGCGCCGGCGGCGTGTTGGTTATTGTGTTCGGACTCTACCTGCTTGGCATACTGAACATCACGTCGTTCATGCGCGAGAAGCGCTTCCACCTCGCCAACAAGCCGGTCGGATATCTGGGCAGTGTGCTGGTGGGCATAGCGTTCGGGGCAGGGTGGAGTCCGTGCATCGGACCCATACTCGGCGCGATTCTTACGTTTACGGCGAGCCAGGCCGATCTGAAACGCGGGCTACTACTGTTGTTCTGCTATTCGATGGGACTCGCTGTGCCATTTCTTGCGGCGGCACTCGCGGTCGAACAGTTCCTAAAGCTTTTCGCGCGGCTTAAGTCACAGATGGTGTGGGTCCAACGTATCGCGGGCGTGTTGCTCATCGTTGTCGGTCTGCTGATGGTCACGAATTATCTGGCCATCCTGTCGAGCTGGATGCAGGTGTACACCCCGGATTTCCTCAAGAGTCGCTTGTAGTCTGTGCGCGCGTTCGGGCGTGCAGTTTGCAGCGTGCAACCCGTTTTTAGCGCGGTCGGGCAAGCGCATTCACTCCTTCGGGCCTGCAAGTGGCACCCGTATGCCATCGGCCAACTGGCCCATGGCACACGATAGCCACGGGGCCCTGTGGAGCCAATGCGCTCGCCCGACCTGGACTGCCCTGACTGCGCAACTTGAATATGCCCGCGCCGCCACACACGATGCTTGGCGGGCGGGTTCGGGGATCTCGCGCAGGCGGGCCCAACGCGTAGCGCGAGACTCGCCTTTAGGGCGAGGCTCGATGCGTGTAAGCGTTAGGCCCGCCGAAGCGAGGTTCCCGAACCCGACCGCGCTCACTGGACTCTATGCTGCCTCGACCGATTCCTCGAGTTGCTGGCGGCTGAGCAAGGCCCAATATCGGCCCCGCAGGGCAATGAGCGTTTCGTGCGTGCCGTGCTCCACTACCCGGCCGTCATCGAGCACAATGATATGGGTTGCATCGCGAATCGCCGTGATGCGGTGCGAGGCGATGATCGCTGTGCGCCCGGCGAGCGCCTCGCGCAGCCCGCGAAGAATCGCGGCTTCCGTATGCGTGTCCACCGCGCTCAGCGCATCATCGAGAATTACGATCGATGGGCGCCGCGCTAACGCGCGGGCCATTGCCGCGCGCTGTTTTTGCCCGCCGGAAAGGTTGATGCCACGTTCACCGAGCAAAGTGTCGTAACCGTCAGGAAAATCGGCGATAGTCTCGGCGAGTTGGGCAACTTCGGCGGCCCAGCGAGCATCATCGTGACTGGTGCCACCGTAGGCGAGATTGGCGAGAATCGTGTCGCTGAACAGCAAGCTTTCTTGCGGCACGAAACCAATTTCGCTGCGCAATACATCCATGTTGAGCGCCGTCACCGGGATGTTATCAATGAGCACTTCACCAGACGTGGTGTCGAAGATACGCGGGATCAGGTCGAGTAATGTGCTCTTGCCGCTCCCCGTCGCCCCGACCACACCGAGCGTGCCACCGGCAGGAATCGTGAACGAGACATTGTGCAGAATCTCGCGTGGGGCCGCGCCGCTCGTCTGCTCCCGTACTGGATAGGCAAATGACACATTTCGGAATTCGATCGACCGTCCGCCACGGGTTTGCGGCAGTCCCACCGGAACGTTCGGTGACGCAATTGCGGCGCGTTCGGCAAACAGTTCATTCAGGCGCGACATTGATGCGGCGCCGCGTTGAAAGAGGTTCGTGACCCAACCGAGTGCGATCAGTGGCCACGTCAAGTTCGAGAGATAAAAACCGAATGCCACGAAGGCACCAACACTCATCGCGCCGCGCAGGACGAGTGATCCTCCGACGCCGAGCACCGTGGCCGCGCCGAGACCGGCAAGCACCGTGAAGGAAGGATTCATCAATCCGTACAACCGGGTGAGGCGCATGTTGCGATTGACGTACTCGGTGCTCATCGCATCAAACCGTTGGTGCTCGGCGCGTTCCTGGCGGTAGGCGCGCACGATGCGGACGCCGGAGAGATTCTCTTGCGCCATCGTCGTGAGATCGCCAAAGTGTGCTTGCACGGCCTCGAACCGATCGTGCACCGCACTGCCAAGTTTCAGCATGACGACCGGTAACAACACCATTGGCAGGATGGCGAATCCGGTGAGTGACGGGCTAATGCGCAGCATGAACACGAGTGCAACAATACCGCCAAAGATCGTGTTTGTGAGATACATAATGGCCGGACCGGCGGCCATGCGTACGGCGCCCAGATCGTTGGTGAGCCGCGCCATGATTTCGCCGGTGCGCGTGCGCGCGTAAAATCCGGCGTCGAGCGTCGCGAGGTGGGCAAAGAGATCGTCGCGCAAATTATTTTCGATGTGGCGGCTGACGCCGTTGAGTTTCTCGCGCATTTGCCAGCGAAAGAATGCCATTACCAGTGTGACCGCCACCATTTGTGCCGCGATAACCCAGACGTCACGCGCCGGTCTATCGGCGCGCATGTCGTTGATCGCTGCTTGGAGCAGCATCGGGATCAAATTGAAAAGCGTGACGGAGATCACCACGGAGATCAGCCCGAAAGCCACCGTCCGGCGATATGGTTTATAATAGGGGAGAAGGGTCCGCAGAGCGTTCATCTGGATCGTATATTATCCATTAGGGGTAAGATCTGCAGGTCGCACAATCACTAGGAGTCAGCATATGGCACTATTCAATTTTGATCGACATTTCATCTCGTGCGTCGCAGCTGCGACGATGCTGGCGGCATGCAGCCCAAAAGACAACACCGCTGACCAGAGCCGGGAAATTCAACTGGCCCCCGCGCCGACCACACAGCCAGCATTGAACGATGCAGCGCCGACCACAGCACCAGCGCCCACAAAGGCACCCAAGCCGATTCCGCGCCCGACGCCGACGCCATTGCCAGGCCCGACGCGCGTAAATCCGGCACCAGCGCGCAATCCGACTCCGGTCCCAAATCGCGGCACCATTGCTGCGGGTAGTGTGTTGTCAGTGGCACCCACGACGCGCATTTGTACGAACACGCACAAGGTCGGTGATCGCTTCACGGCCAGCATTCAGCAGTCGGTACAGGGCACGAACGGTGCCATGATTCCTGCCGGAAGCACCGCGTCAATGCGTGTCACCGAGTCGAGCCGAAGCGAAAACTCGAAGAGCAATATCAAGCTGGCGTTTGTCATCGAGTCGATTCAGATCGGCAGCGACAATTATCCGGTGAGCGGTAACGTCACCCAAATGGCTGCACTCGACAAGGTTCGCGCTCAGAGCACCACGACACAGGCGGAGAAGATCGGCGCCGGTGCGGCGATCGGTGCTATCGCTGGTCAGATCCTCGGCAAGAACACCAAGTCAACGGTGATCGGTGCCACGGTTGGTGCCGCAGCTGGTACGGCCGTTGCCGCAGGTCAGGCGGATTATGACGGCTGTGTACCGGTCGGCACGCCAATGAACGTCTCGCTCGACCAGTCCGTCCGCGTCAGGATGTAGTCGCCTCGACGCATTGCATTTGGGGGAGCGAGACCGCACGGTCTCGCTCCCCTTTTTGCGTTAAGTCGTGCGCGCGCGTTCGGGCGAGCACACTCGCTCCTTCGGGCCTGCAAGTGGCATCCGTATGCCATCGGCCTACCCGGCCCATGGCACACGGCAGCCACGGGGCCCTGTGGAGCAAGTGTGCTCGCCCGACCTGGACTGGGCCGTGCGCGATGCTCGCGTTTACCCGCGTGCGTCACACAAAGCTCGGCGGGCGGACCCTCGGGTCCGACCGCGCGCAGAAGCAGTTAGTACCCGACCGCACCACCAACACTACGCGGCTCGCGTACGCCATGCCATCCACCAGCGACCCGCAAGATCGAGTTCACATTCGCCAGCCCCGTCTGCTCCCGCACCGCGTGCCCCATCCCCTTCAACGAATCGAGCACCGCCCCGGAAAATCCATCGGCCTCAACACGAATCGTGTCCGGCAACGCCTGATGATGCATCCGCGGCGCCCGCATCGCGTCCGCGAGCGTCATGTGAAACTCGATCACATTGAGAATGACTTCCATCGTCGCGGTAATAATCGTCGGGCCGCCGGCGGCGCCGGTGACCATCAACAACTTCCCTTGTTGGTCGAGCACAATCGTTGGCGACATCGCCGACAACATGCGCTTGCCAGGCTGAATCGCATTCGACTCGCCCTGCACCAAGCCGAACATATTCGGTGAACCCGGTTGCGCCGCGAAATCGTCCATTTCGTTGTTCATGAAAAATCCGCCGCCACGCACCCACACGCCCGATCCAAACCCGCCATTCAACGTCGTCGTTGTTGCGACCGCATTTCCCTTGGCGTCCACCACGGAATAGTGCGTCGTGTGGGTCGGCTCCACTCCGGCATTGAACGCGGCCGTCTTACTGGCCCGCGACGGCTCAATTTGTCCGGCCAGTGATTTCGCGTACGACTTGCTGATCAACTTATCCACCGGGTTCTTGATGAACGCCGGATCGCCGAGGGTTTGATTGCGGTCGGTGAACGCCCGCCGGTAACTCTCGGTGAGCAAATGCACATACTGCGTGCTTCCAAACGCCGGAAGTGGTGCAAAATTTTCCAGTACGTTCAGCGTCTCTGTCATCGTGATTCCGCCCGATGACGCTGGTGGCATCGTGAACAACGTGTAACCGCGGTATGTGCTCCTGATCGGTGTCCGCCACACGGGCGTGTAGTTCGCCAAATCAACTTTGGTAATAATTCCACCGCCGCGCTGCATGTTGGCAACGAGCGAGTCGGCAATGCTACCGCGGTAAAATGCGTTGGCGCCCTCGGCGGCGATCAAAGACAGCGATCGCGCCAGATCGCGTTGGACGAGCCGCGATCCCGGGGCCAGCACGTTGCCGTTCGGAAAGAACAGCGAGCGTCCTTCAAACTGCGTGACCAATTTCTTTGAACCGTTCAAACTCCGCGCAAACGCACTGTCGACAACAAACCCGTCTCGCGCCAAACGAATAGCCGGCGCCATAACTTGAGCCAACGAGAGCGTCCCGTACTTCTTCAGGGCTTCCGTCAATCCCGCCACCGCACCTGGCACGCCGCTCGCCAAGTACCCCACGGTGCTCTTGTCAGTGAGTTTGCCGTTGGCGTCCACATACATATTGCGCGTCGACGCGAGTGGCGCGACCTCACGATAATCGATCGCCGCTGATCGGCCGTCGGCCATGCGGATATTCATGAATCCGCCGCCACCAATGTTGCCGGCGAATGGAAATGTCACGGCGAGTGCGAACCCCGTGGCAACCGCGGCGTCAACCGCATTCCCGCCCTGCTTCAATACTTCCACTCCGGCTTCGCTCGCCAGCATGGAGTTGCTGACCACCATTGCATGCTCCCCAAAGCTCGCCGGCACGCCCTGCTGGAACCGCCAGCCATTGAGGAATGCCGCGCGCGTGTTGGCATCCCCGAGCGTCGCCGGGGCGGGCGCCGTGTCTGTGGACTGCGGCGTATGCTGGCACGACACCAAAACCACGGTCGCGATCAGTGTCACGCCAATGGATGGGAGCAAACGGAACTGCATTTTCCGAGCCAGCATGGTCAATCTCCAGGTGGGCGGTCGGCGGCGGTTGGCTCCGCGCCGGACGTTCCGTAACTTAGCAGGGTTCCGCACTGCTTCGCACCGCTCCACATCTCAATATTTGCAACGAAGGATCCTATCTCCGCTCCCGATATCCCCCCTGTGCATACTGATCCCCGCATCACGGAGCGCCGCAACCCGCGCACCGCCGATATTGACCTCGCGTCGCCGCTGGAAATCGTCGATCTGATCAGTGCCGAAGATCGCACGGTTGCCGACGCCGTCGCGACGCAGCGCGAGCCCATCGCTAAGGCACTGGCGATGGCCGAGCAGACTCTGCGCACGGGTGGCCGCGTGTTCTATGTTGGCGCCGGTACGTCGGGCCGCCTTGGCGTGCTCGATGCCAGTGAGGTTCCACCAACGTTCGGCGCCGCGCCCGAATTAGTGCAGGGCATTATCGCCGGCGGAATGGCCGCGCTCACCCGCGCCCAGGAAAACGCCGAAGACCGCCCCGACGGCGCTCGCGACGATCTCGATCAAGCGGGAGTTCGCCGCGACGATTTCGTAATCGGCATTGCCGCCAGTGGCACGACACCCTACGTGCGAGCCGCACTCGAGCACGCAAAAAAACTCGACGCCCACACCGCCATCATTGCGTGCTCCCCACCCCCCGCCGAGACATTGGCGGCGGCCGATATCGCCATCGTCGCGATTACGGGTCCGGAAGTTGTCACCGGCTCCACCCGCATGAAGGCCGGCACAGCGACCAAGATGATCCTGAATATGATTTCCACCGGCGCGATGATCCGTCTTGGAAAGACGTATGGCAACCTGATGGTGGATCTGCAAGCGACCAACAACAAGTTGCGTGATCGCAGTGTTCGCATTGTCGCCGAAGTGTGTATGATCACGCGCGAAGAAGCGCGCACGCTTTTATTCGAAGCCGGTGGCAAAGTGAAGATTGCTATTGTGATGAACAAACTTGGATTGAGCGCCGTAGATGCCACGCAGGCGCTCGTCGCGGCAGGGAATGTGATTCGTAAAGTAGTGAGAAACGCGCCGCCACCTGCGCGATGAATGGCCCGCACGGCCGAGATGCGATGAACGCCCCGCCCGCCGACGGTGCGATGAACGGAATGGTCGTTGTCGGGCTGATGAGCGGGACTTCACTCGACGGTATCTCCGCCGCGGTCGCGCGATTCACTGAGCGCGATGGCGCCGTCATACCGGAGCTGCTCGCGTTCGTTGAAACGGAGTACACCGCGGCCCAACGCGATCGACTCACCGCGGCGCTTGCCGGCGCCACCCCAAGTGAATACGCGCGCCTGGATTTCGAGATCGGCGCCTGGCTTGCCGATGCCGCCGTCGCCGCGATCGCCGGATGCGGCGTCGCGCGTGTAGATATTTCCGCGATCGCGTCGCACGGTCACACGGTGTGGCATGAGGCACCGCTCGCCACGTGGCAGACTGGGAATGCTGCGGTGATTGCCGAGCGGACCGGACTGGATGTCATTTCCGATTTCCGAGTGCGCGATGTCGCGGCAGGAGGGCAGGGTGCGCCGTTGGTACCCATCGCCGATGCGCTGCTATTCGCGGCGCCGACGCACTGGAGGGCGCTGCAAAACATCGGCGGCATTGGCAACATCACCATTGTGCCCCCCAATCACGATCTCGCCAGCGTGCGTGCGTTCGATACGGGGCCCGGTGTGTGTGTGATTGACGGCGTCGCGCGCCGTTTGTATCCCGAAAAACTCTATGACGTAGACGGCGAACTTGCGCTCCGCGGTACCGCGATCGCCGGTATCGTCAACGAATTGCTCGGCGAACGGTTCTTTACCGCGCCGCCGCCGAAGAGCACGGGTCGCGAACTCTTCACGCCGTCGTACATAGATGCGTTCATCAGTAAATGTCGTGCGACAAGCCCAACTGCCACTTGCGAAGACATTATTGCGACCGCGGTCGAACTCACCGCGGCCAGTATTGCATTGGCATTCGCCAGGTTCATCCCTGAACCCGTGGCCGAGATCGCGCTCTCCGGCGGAGGTGCAAACAACCCGGCCATCGTCGCCGCGATTGTGAGTGCGCTCGCACAGGTGCCAAATGTTCCACATGGCGCAACGTTCGCCGCCCGTCGCATCGTCAAGTTCGAAGAACTTTTCTTCAGCGGCGATGCCAAAGAGGCCGTCGCCTTCGCGTTCCTCGGCTGGCTGCATCTACAGCACCGGCCGGGCAATGTCCCGACCGCCACTGGCGCGCGCGGCCCGCGCATCCTCGGCGCGTTCACGCCGAAGTGAACGTCGCATCGCTCCTCGTGCCCGCGCTCCGCTGGGACGCCGCACATGGATTTGAATACCTCCGCGATTTCATCGACGAAGCACTGGAGCTCGGCGTTGGCGGCTTTCTGATTTTTGGCGGCACGCGCGAGTCCGTGCGTACGCTTGCCGCGGAGCTCCACGAGCGATCACGCGTACCGCTCTTGTTGGCATCGGATGTCGAGCGCGGCGCAGGGCAACAATTCACGGGGTGCATTGGTCTCCCGCCGTTCGCTGCATTGGGCGAGTCGCGCGACCCCGATGTCCTGCGTCGCGCCGCGCGCATCACCGCGCGCGAATTGAAACAGCTCGGACTGAATTGGGCGCTCGCGCCCGTGTGCGACCTCGATGTCGCGCCGTTCAGTCCGATTGTGTCGACGCGGGCGCTGGGGTGCAACGCGGCGGATATTGGCGAACTGTTGACGGAATGGGTGGATGCGTGTCAGGCCGAGGGTGTGCTGGCGTGCGCCAAACATTTTCCCGGCCACGGTCGCGCAGATGGTGATTCGCACGTCACGCTTCCGGTGGTTCGCGCACCAGCCGAACAGCTGTGGCGTGACGATCTCCTGCCATTCCGAAGCGTGATTGACGCGGGCATCGCCTCGATGATGACCGCGCACGTGTCGTATCCGGCGCTTGACCCAACCGGCGTGGCCGCCACACTCTCGCAGCCACTGCTTACTGAATTGTTGCGCAAAGAAATGGGTTTCGACGGCTTGATCGTGAGCGATGCGCTCGAAATGGACGGCGTGCTGGCCGCCGGCACTGAAGCGGACGTGGCGATCCGCGCCATCGCCGCGGGTTGTGATGTGCTACTCGCCCCGATGGATATCAGCGGTACGACACGGGCGATGGAGCGCGCGATAGCGCACGGCGAACTTAGCACGGATCGCGTGCGCGACGCCTGCGAGCGCCGCGACGGTTGGGCCGGCTGGGCGCGTCCGACCGTGGGCCGCGAAGTGACGCTCGATGACACCATGTGGGCGCGCCAGCTAGCCGATCGCTCGGTGTTCATAGTTCGCGGCACCGCGCCAGCGATTGGCGACGCTGTAGAAATAATTCAGATTGACGATGACGAAGGTGGTCCGTGGCGCGTACCGAGCCGCGAACAGTTCGCGCTCGGATTTCGCGCACTCGATGTGGATAGTCCGGTGGTAGAGGAGCCGTCGGCGCATACGAAAGTGCCGGTAATCATTGCGGTGTATGCCGATGTCGTGGCGTGGAAGGGACGCGCCGGAATATCGGACCCGAGTCTCGCCAGAATAGACCGTGCGCTCGCGCTGGCCGCCGCTCAGCAGCGCTATGCGTGCGTGCTCCTGTTCTCGCACCCGCGGCACGCG
>JANYBD010000041.1 GCA_025360995.1 Gemmatimonadota bacterium | reverse complement strand
GTGATGGCGATGCTGAGTTTCAGTATCGACAATTTGTCGCTGATGGCGCTGACGCTCGCTGTGGGATTCGTCGTGGACGATGCCATCGTCATGCTCGAGAACATCGTTCGACATCTGGAAATGGGAAAGGCACCGATGCGGGCGGCACTCGAAGGCGCCGAAGAGGTCGGATTCACCATTCTATCGATGACGCTGTCGCTGGCCGCGGTCTTCATACCGCTGGTGTTCATGGGCGGGATTATCGGGCGACTGTTTCGCGAGTTTGCCATTACCATCGGCGCCGCAATTCTCGTGTCGGGATTCGTTTCATTGACGCTGACACCAATGCTCTGCAGCCGGTTGCTCAAGGCGCCCAGCACTGAAAAGCACGGCACATGGTTCAACGCCACCGAGCGCCTGTTCGCCAGCGCACTGCGCGGGTATGAACGGAGTCTGGGGTGGGTGATGAAACACCGCCCACTCACCCTGGCGTTCTCCGTTGTGATTCTCGTCGCGACCGGCGTGCTGTTCACGGTTGTTCCGAAAGGGCTGTTCCCGCCTGATGACAATGGTTTTCTGAGCGGCACGACCGAGGCGGCCCAAGGCACGTCGTTTCCCGAGATGGTCCGACTGCAGCAAATGGCCGCCGCCAGACTCGCGACCGATACGAATGTCGCGACTTTTACATCGTCCATCGGACAGGGCGCGACCAATCAGGGACAATTCTCCATCACGCTCAAGCCGGCTGGCAAGCGACCGCCCGCCGACAAGATGGTGAACGAGCTCACGCGCCTGATGGCTGGCATCCCGGGCCTGAGTGTCTTCGTTGTGAATCCGCCGAGTATTCGCATCGGCGGCCGGTCGGCGAAGAGTCTGTATCAGTTTACGCTGCACGGTGGTGACGTTGGCGAGCTGTATAAGAACGCCACGATATTTACGAATAAGTTGCGCGCCGATCCACGATTTACCGGCGTCACTTCCGACCTGCAAAACACCAATCCGCAAGTGACGGTCGCTATCGACCGACAGCGCGCCGCCTCACTTGGCGTGACCGTGCTCGGAATCGAGAATGCGCTTGCGAACGCGTTCAACCAACAGCAGGTGAGTACGATCTACACGCCGACCAATGAGTATTGGGTGGTGATGGAGACCGTTCCAAGCGCCCAGCTGGATGAGACAGCGCTCCGGGACTTTTACGTTCCCGGGAGTGGTGGACGATCCGTGCCATTGTCTGACGTCGCAACGTGGAAGCGCACGGTGGGGCCGCTGAGCATCGCGCATTCCGGTCAAATGGCATCAGTGACTGTCGCGTTCAACCTGGCACCGAATGTCGCGCTAGGCGATGGGACGACGGCGGTAAACAAACTCGCTGCGAACACTTTTCCGTCGACGATCACCTACGGATTCGCCGGGACCGCGCAAGCATTTCAGGATTCACAAAAGGGGCTTGGTATACTCCTGCTAATCACGATATTCATCATTTACATTATTCTCGGCATTCTGTACGAAAGTTTTATACATCCGATTACGATCCTCACCGGTCTGCCGTTCGCGGCGTTCGGTGCCCTGCTGGCGCTGTATGTGACCGGACTGGAACTCGACGTGTACGGCTACGTCGGTGTGATCATGCTGATTGGCATCGTCAAGAAGAATGCGATCATGATGATTGACTTCGCGCTGGCTGAAGAACGCGAGCACCAAACGACGCCGGCGGTAGCAATTCTCAAAGCGGCGACCGTCCGGTTCCGTCCGATTATGATGACGACCGTGTCGGCGATCGCCGGCACACTCCCGATCGCCATCGGCGTTGGCGCGAGCGCGGCATCGCGACGGCCACTGGGCGTCGCGGTGGTGGGCGGTCTCGCGTTTTCGCAAATCGTCACGCTCTATGTCACGCCCGTGTTTTACACCTATTTCGACGAACTGCAGACGTGGTTCGGCGAGCGGTTTGCGGCCAAGCCGGAACGGGAGACGATGGTCCCTGTTTTCGGGACGACCACCGCTATTCGTCGCGATTAACGGAAGAACCCGACCCATATGAACTTCACTTCGCTTTTTAT
>JANYBD010000262.1 GCA_025360995.1 Gemmatimonadota bacterium | reverse complement strand
CGTGACCACGCTGCCGAACGAGCTGCCGCTTCTGGCGCTGCGATCGACGATCGTCTTCCCTCACGGCACCATTGCCGTGCAGATGGGCGCCCCCGACAATCTCGCGCTCCTGCGGGCCCATCCCGAAGCCGGAGCGCTGGTTGCCCTGGTGATTGCCCTCGGGGACGAAGTCGCCGACCCAACGCGACTCGAAGGCAAAGTCGGCGTGATTGCCCGCATCACCGACCGCAGCGATACGGCGAGCGATACTATTCAGGTCACGCTCTCCGGTGTCTGCCGCGTTCGAATCGGGGCGCTCGAACAGCGGTCGCCGTATCCCGTGGCGAACGTAGAGCCGGTTGACGAAGTGCTGCCTGGTCACGCCGCGACCACCGCCTTGATGGCGCGCATCGCATTGGCCGCCGAAGCGCTCGTGGAATGCAACGAGCAGTTCCCTGCCGAAGTGCCGGGATTGTTGCGGCGCCAGGCAAGGGACGCGTCGCGCTTTGCGGACATCGCGGCCGCCCACGGCAACCTGCGTATCGCTGAAAAGGACGAAGTCGTGCAGCGCCTCGACGTTGGCGCCCGGCTCGAACTCTTAGCGGTCAAATGGGAAAAAGAGGTCGCGCGCGCCAAGGTGATCGAGGAGGTCAAGCAGCGCACTGAAGTGAAAGTCGAGCAGCATCACCGCGAGTTTTATCTCCGGCAGCAGCTGCAGGCGATCCGCGCCGAGCTCGGCGAGCGCGACCCAATGGACAGCGACGCGCAGGAGTTGCTGAAACAAATTGAAAGCGCCAAACTGCCGGTGCACGTCGAAGCCGAGGCGCGTCGCGAGACCGAGCGCCTGCGGGCATTGTCGCCGGCGTCGAGCGAATATCAGGTGCTCCGCAATTATGTCGAGTGGGTGCTCGCGCTCCCGTGGAATCGCCGATCGGGCAACGAAGACATCGCCCTTGCGAAGGTCGAGACCGCGCTCGATGAGCGGCACTACGGACTCGACGAGGCAAAAGAGCGAATTCTCGAATATTTGTCCGTGCGCACGCTGCTCCGTCAGAACGGTGTGGACTCACACGGTCCGATTCTCTGTTTCGTCGGGCCGCCGGGCACCGGCAAAACTTCATTGGGCGAAGCGATCGCGCAGAGTATCGGCCGCGCCTTCTACCGGATTTCTGTTGGTGGCGTGCGGGACGAAGCCGAGATCCGCGGGCACCGTCGCACCTATGTTGGCTCGATGCCCGGGATGGTGTTGCAAGCATTGCGCCGGGTTCAGGTGAACGATCCGGTGTTGATGATCGATGAAATAGACAAAATGACTGATGGCGGACCGAGTGGCGATCCGCTCGCGGCAATGCTCGAGGTGCTCGACCCGCAACAGAACGTCACGTTTGTTGATCACTATCTCAACTTGCCGTTCGATTTGTCATCGGCGCTGTTCATTTGCACCGCGAACAATTTGTTCGATATTCCGCCGGCATTGCGCGACCGGATGGAAGTGATCCGGATTGCCGGATACACGGTCGAAGAGAAAGTCGAAATTGCGTGGCTGTATTTGTTGCCGCGGCTGCTCACGGAACACGGCATCAGCGACATCGATTTGCAATTCACCGACGAAGCGCTGGTCACGATCTCGCACCGCTATTCGCGCGAAGCCGGGCTCCGCGGGTTCGAACGCAATCTCGCGGCGATCATGCGCAAACGCGCCCGCCGAAAAGCGCAGGGAGAAACCGGCGCATGGGTCGTGGACACCGCCCGCATCGAAGAAGTCCTCGGCGCCGCGCGATATGCGACTGAAGAGGCGGAGATTCAGCCGGAAATCGGAACAGCGACCGGCCTCGCGTGGACGGCAAATGGCGGCGAACTGATGACCATCGAGGCGCTGCGGATGGCCGGTACGGGCAAGCTCACGGTCACGGGTCAGCTTGGCGATGTGATGCGCGAATCGGTGGACGCGGCGTGCTCGTACGTACGTTCACGAGCTCGTGCCCTGCGGATTTTTGATGCCGAAATGAAAACGACTGATCTGCACATTCATTTTCCGGCGGGCTCGGTGCCGAAAGACGGCCCCAGCGCCGGAGTCGCGGTCACGCTCGCGATTGCCAGTGTGATGAGCGGGCGTCCGGTGCGGCGCGACATCGCGGTTACCGGCGAAGTCACGCTCCGTGGAAAGGTGCTGGAAATCGGTGGCGTGAAAGAGAAAGTCCTCGCGGCGTACCGGTCCGGGCTGCGCGCCGTGATGCTCCCGGCATCAAACGAAAAAGATCTGCGCGAAGTGCCGGCCGCCGTGCGGCCGCACATGCAGTTCACCTTCGTGTCGTCGATGGACGAAGTGCTCGATGCGCTGCTGCTGCCGGCGCCGCCGGTCGAGCGGGCGGACGCACTGCCGCTGGCGGATGGACCGGTGCGCGACCGGCACGTGGTGGACGATCAAACGACCAACGACCGTCCGCGCGAATAGTCAGTACTGAAAGGTACTGATATTTTTTCCGGAGCCGCGGCCGCCGCGATCGCCGCCGTCGGTGTACACACCGCTGAATACCTGCGGTGCTTTCCCGCGCTCGTTGACGGTCACAACATAGTTCGTCATTGCCGCGCCGCAGTTGCTCCAATTATCTACGCGCACGATGTACGGGCCGCGCGGCGCAATCAGCCCACTCGACCAAAAAACATTCTCGGCACGTGGTCCGTCAGTCCCACACGCGGCATTCGAGTCTAGATCGAGGTTGCCACCCGTGACGGACGTCTTGCTTGCCCAGTAAATCTCGGCACCAGATGGATCGATCACATGCAGATCGAGATCCGCAGGTGAATTCCAGGTGATATTCACCTGCACGTCACCCGTGCCAACAGAAATTACGTTCACGACATTGCTCTGGATCAAACCGAAGCTGGCGCCAGTGGCGCCGCCAAGGTTCATCGTAAATGTATTTTTCGGAATATCCTGGCTGAACACAATGAGGATCTGCACCGAGGTCACGGCCGCCGGCAGGGTGAGCTCCCAATGATCGTCCACGTCGGGTACAGCGACTGCGACCTTAGTAAATGGTGTCGCCGATGATGCTTGCACCTGAATTGTGCCGCCAAGAAGAACGAGCGACGGGATCGGGGCCGTGACAACAGGTCCCGAGCCGGCGGCTGGTGCTGCGCCTTTAACCAGCACGGCATTTGCGGTCCCTGCGACATCCTGAACAGCGGCGATGTAGCGGGCGATCGTGAGTTCCGAGCTCTGCATCGGCTGGGCCCATTCGATGCAGCCGGTCATCACAATGAGCGCAACGCCGAGCGACAGTGCCGGACGCCAGAGGCGCAGAAGTTGAACGAAGAGTGTTTGGAATCGGGGCTGCGTCACGTCATCCTCCTGTCGGCATTTGGCTTAGTGCTCACGTACTTATGGACGATCGAACGTCACCTTTGCGACGTCGATCACTTTCGTTGACGCGCCATCGGGTACATCGGTGAAGAGCACGACGGGATGGCCTTGCAGCGTGAGAGCGGTCAGTTCGATCTGCCGTTTTTTCCCGGCAAAATGCCTGGATTCACCCTGCCCACCACTGGCCTGCACCACGCCATATCGCCGCTCGATCGTTCGCTCCATCAAATCCCGGAACGCGGCGGCTTGCACCGCCGATTTCCAAACCGTCAGCCACGTCACTCCGGCGCCCTTCGACGTGTTGACCGCCGCGAACCGGTCCCCAGCCCAGCCGGCCGCACCTTGCGCGGCGATTCCCACATCACCCAAGTGCTGATATAAAAAGAGGCGGGTTTCGAATTCACCCAAATCGTTTTCGTAGATCACCGTTGCGCCATTCGGCTTTGGCAGTCTGACGCGAATCGGGACCGACGTCGCACTTTTGTTTCCGACCGAATCGAGTAGCTGTTCCGGATGCAGCACTTGCTGTGTGGACACCGGCATTGATGCATACGGCACCCCGCCATTGCGCCGTTCCTTGTACTGCTTGATGAACTCGGCACCGCTCAAATACGGAAAGAGCAGCGTTTCCTGCACCAGCATCGGCGCTGTGGAAAACACCGGCATCGTGCTCTGTCCTTCGCGAATCATCTGGCGAACGCGATCCCAGCCCCCTGGAAGCGCCGCCCCAATATTCCCATTGCCAAGCATGACGGCTAACTGCTCGAACACGGCCTGCCCTTCAATCACCGCTTGGGCGGCCGCCTGGCGATCGTTGTCGCCGCGTGTCCGGGCGATCGAATCCAGACTGATGTACTGGTCCTGCAGCGCGTGCACCAATTCGTGCGTAATCGTGATGTTCAAAATCTCCGATGACGGGGCGTCCTTCGACGTCCCGCCATTGGCGACTACGTACAGGACTTTCGTAGCGGGGTCGTAGTAACCAATCACCTGCTCGGCGAGCAACGAGAGTGTGAATTTCCGGAGGTCGAGCGAGTCGGGCAGCATCCCGAGCAGCTTGTACGCACGCTCGGCGCCGGCCATTTCCAGCGCCGGTGCATCTTCGTCAAACTTTTTTTCGAGAAAGGCCCGCACGTCGGCCTTCGAGCGCACTTCCACTTTGGGCGGTCGCTTGAATTTGAGCCCCATCGATTTCTCAATGAGAGGCACCGCTTTGGCAACTTCTTTAGCATACGGGCCGCTGCCAGCGGGCGGATCCTGTTGGCACGACGCGAGGAGGGGGAGCACCGCCGCGAGAGCGGCGCAAGCACGTGAAAATGTTCGGTGCATCAGAGTCCCGAATGCTCGAGGTACCACGTCATCACGGGGTACCCCCAGAGAAGAGTGAGCAGTGCCGCCGGCGCAAGAAAAACGCCGAACGGTACCAGAGGAAGTGCGAATGCTTCGCCGCGGCGGCGGGCCCGGAGCCAGCCGATCGGATAGACGACCGCTAAGAAAATTCCTGCCGCAAGCAGCGCCCCGACAAAGATGGTGAGCAGTGTCCGACCAGGGCCGAGTGCCGCGCCGGCCATCGCCATTAACGTGGAATCGCCGAAGCCCATCGCTTCTTTTTTGAGGACGACTTCGCCGAGCCAGCCAATGATCGTGATCGCGCCGGCGCCGACGCAGGCGCCGAATAGGGCATCGAGCGGGTCGGCGAATGGCAGTCGCGATTGCAGATATAGACCAGCGACGCTCGCGGCGAGCACAAAAATCAAACCGCTAACGGTGAAGCCGTCGGGAATGAGATAGTGCTTGGCGTCCGTCGCGGCGACACCGAAGAGAATGGTCGTGAAGATGGCAATGCGCACGGCCATGAAAGTCGGTCCATACTCGGCAAACGAAACGACCCACACGATGGCGATGGCGAGTTCGACCAGTGGGTAGATCGCTGAAATGGGGAGCCCGCATCCGCGGCACTTCGCGCGCAACACGAGCCATGAAATAATCGGAATATTGTCGTAACCGGCGATGGCGGCGCCACAGCGGGGGCACCGGCTGCGCGGAGCGACGACCGACTCGCCGACCGGCCAGCGGGCAATACAGACGTTGAGAAACGAGCCAACGCATGCGCCGAGCGCGAAGGCGAGAACAAAGAATGCAATGCTCATTGGCGGAGGGCGTAGAGCGTGATTCCAGCGGCGACAGCGACATTCAGCGATTCAACACCGGCAGCCATCGGCAGCGATACCATGTGCGCAACGGCCGCACGAATGCGATCACTGAGGCCAGCTCCCTCGTTGCCGACGGCGATGGCGAGCCGCTGCGGGGCGGCAACTTCGCCGATGGGCGCGCCATCGGCGGCGGTGCCCCAGAGCGGTATATGAGTTTCGGTGAGAAAGGCGAGCAACTCATCTATGCTGGAATGGACGAGCGGAAGACGAAAGTGCGCGCCAGCAGCGCTACGAACAACCTTGGCATTCCAAAGGTCGGCTGTGCCAGGCAACGCGACGACAGCGGCAGCACCCATAGCAGCTGCTGTTCGCACCAATGTCCCGACATTCCCAGGATCTTGAATGGCATCGAGTACTAACATGCGTGCCATTGGTCCAAGGCGCAGTGATGTGATCGTCTGACTCGGCACCTCGGCGACAGCCAGAATTCCCTGCGGGTGCTCGGTATCGGCGGCCGAGAGGAAATCCTTTTCACTAACTTCGTCGAACGGCAAGTGGCGAGCGGCAAGTGCGGCGACAAGCGCCTCTCCGCGCGGCAGTCGGCGCACGGCGTCCGTGCCCAGCGCACCACGGATCTGCAGTGGCGACCGTAGCAACTCCTCGACCGCGCGCACGCCTTCGGCGATGAACAGCGACTGCCGTTCACGGGCTTTGCGGCGTTTGAGGTCTCGGGCGAGGGTGAGCAATGGGGCGCTAATGGGCATTCAATTTAGGACGCGTGGAGAGGGGCGGACGTTTCTATAAGGTGTGAGTGCTGAGTGGGAGTATGAGTGCTGAGAGCGAGACTAGTGGGAGAAAGGAGTGGGAGCGGAGTGGGAGACGGTAGTGGGAGAGCGCTTGGGGGTGGGCTGGTTCTCTCTCGCACTCGCTGGGTGGGACGCGATAGCGGTCTTCGAGGCCTCCACATAAATAAACGCAGGGCCTATGGCGGAGGCTGCTGGCTACACTCTGGATTTGAGCGGGAGTGAGTGGGAGTGAGTGGGATAGAGTGGGAGAGAGTGGGAGAGAGAAACAACCCACCACCGCGCGCTCTCCCACTACCGTCTCCCACTCCTCTCCCACGCCTTTCTCCCACTAGTCTCGCACTCAGCACTCATACTCCCACTCAACACTCATACTTCCACTAAATGCGAGAGACAAATTCCCCCACCAACCCCGAAAATCTCACCGCCGCCGCCGCCCCAACAGCAACCACATCCGCATGATTCAGCGCCGTCGATGAAATCCCCGCGGCCGCGTTGGTGATCAGACTGACCCCGGCGACTTCCATCCCGATCGCCGCCGCAACAATCGTCTCCGGTACCGTGGACATTCCAATCGCATCGGCGCCGAGCCGCTCGAGCATCCGCACTTCCGCCGGGGTTTCGTACGCTGGGCCGAGGAGGCCACCGTACACGCCTTGCCGCAGCGAAATTCCGTTGGCCGCCGCACTGTCGTGCAGCGCCTTGATGAGTCGCCGCGAGTACGGCTCCGACATATCCGGAAAACGCGTGTCCCCAGGCTCGATCGGACCGATAAGTGGATTCTGGAACATCAAATTCAGATGATCCTCAATCACCATTAAATCGCCAGGATCAAAGGCGCGATTTACTCCGCCCGCCGCGTTCGAAGCGAACAGCACCCGCGCGCCTAAGGCATGCACAACCCGCACGGGAAATCCTGCGGCGCGCGCACTGTATCCCTCGTACATGTGAAAACGGCCTGCCAGTGCAAGCACTTCACGCCCGCCCAGTGACCCGCGAATTAACTCACCACGATGCCCCGCAACATTGGTAGCGTGAAATCCGGGAATGTCCGCGTAGCGCACGCGCGTGGCGTTCTGAATTCGATCGGCTAAATCTCCAAGCCCCGATCCCAGAATAATCGCCGCCACCGGGCGCGGATCGGCGCCGAGTTTTTCGCGAACCGCGTCGGCCGCTTTTGCCGCTGCGGCGGCTCCATGCGGGTTCATGCGTCCACCTCGGCGCGAAGTGCCGCGATATCGGCGTCGGCGCGCACGAGGAGGGCGCGCCGTTCCGACTCCGGGAGAAATGCATTTTCAAATCCGTTTCGGGCCAGCGTGCACAACTGTTGAAAATCAAATCCGATTTCCGTCGCGGCATGGGCGTATTCGTCCGTCAATGTCGTTCCGCTCATAAGACGGTTGTCCGTATTGAGTGTGACGCGCATGCCCCGCTCGAGATAAGCACGCACCGGGTGCGAGGCGTAATCCTTTGCGGCTCTGGTCTGCACGTTGCTGGTCAGGCACGCCTCAATGGCAATTCCCTGTTCGGCGAGCCGGTCGGTGAGCTTCGGATCTTCGATGAGACGGGTGCCATGCCCAATGCGCTGCGCACCACAATTGTCCACCGCATCGCGCACCGATTCGGGGCCGTCCCCTTCGCCGGCATGGCAGGTGCAGAATAATCCGTGATCGCGGGCGTGAAGAAATGCCGCGCGATGCACCGATGCCGGATGTCCCGCCTCACCGCCGGCGAGATCGAACCCCACGACTCCCTTGCCCTCAAACTCGACCGCGAGACGTGCCAGGCGGAGCGAGACGGCCGGGTCGAGATGACGCAATGCACAAATGATCAGCCGGCCGGTGATACCAAAATCGCGCTCCGCGCGCACCAAGGCGCGGAGGGGCGCATCAACCGCCTCCTCGAGCGAAAGTCCGCCGGTGATGTTCAATATTGGGGCGTAGCGAATCTCGATGTACCGCACGCCATCTGCCGCGGAATCTTCGGCGAGTTCGTACGTAATGCGTTCCATGGCCGCGGCTGTTTGCATCACGGCGAGCGTGGTATCGAACCGCGTGAGATAATCTTCGAGGTGCCGGGCATCCCGGACGTACATGTGATGCGCCAGCGATTCGGGCGTGTCGCCCGGCATTGGAATACCGAGCTCCCGGCCAAGCTCAAGGAGCGTCGTTGGACGAACCGATCCGTCCAGATGGCAATGGAGTTCCGCCTTGGGAATTCGGCGGAGTAGCTCTTTCGAAAGCGCGGTCATGCGTCGTTTTCGGGATGATGTAGCGCCCGGGCGGAGACAATCCGAAGCACTGCACCGCCGGCAAGCGACGCGTCGAGCGCCACTGGAAGCCCGCGGCTATCGGTAACAGCGCGCGTGCCCGCACTCAGGGCATCGGCTAATGCTGGATCGTGGGCTCGCACGGCGTCGACCACCGTGGCACCACGGTGTATGGACAATCCCGCACCGTTCACGAATACGCGGATTACTTCAGGTTCGGTCATTGCGAATTATAGGGGGGACCGCCACGATACAGAACCGTGACACCTCAAGCGCTTTTCTTTTCGGTTGCGATTCGGGATCTTTATCCCGTGTCGTTTGACCGGATTACTTACGGATGAAGCCGCTCATTATCGGCATCGGCGGCGGATCGGGCTCCGGGAAGTCGACGGTCGCCCGCAAGATCGCCGAAGCGCTAACGCCAGCGTCCGTCGCATTTATGGATATGGACGCGTACTACAAGCACCACACGGAACTCACGCTTGACGAGCGGCGGCACCTGAATTGGGATCACCCAGAGGCCTTTGACTTCGATCTACTCGCATCGCAGCTCGATGCGCTGGCTCAGGGTGAGGCCGTGGATAAACCGGTATACGATTTCGTCTCGCATTTGCGCGATGAGCGAACCGTGCGAATTCCGCCGGCCGATGTGGTCGTGATTGACGGCATCCTACTTTTCGTCGATCCTCGCGTGCGCGACCGCTGTGACGTGAAGATTTTCGTAGACGCCGACGCCGATGTGCGGCTGATTCGCCGTATTCGCCGCGATATGGCCAAACGAGGCCGGCCACTCGAAGAGATTCTTGAGCAATACCTGACGACCGTGCAGCCAATGCATCTGCAATTCGTGGAGCCAAGCAAACGCTACGCCGACATTATCGTACCGCGCGGCGGACACAATAAAGTGGCAATAGACTTGATCATCGCGACGATTCTTCGCCGCCTCCAGCGGTCCACGCCCTGACCGCCTCCGGACTCTCTTCCCCGCCGTACCCCACCGGCGCCGCCGAGCGTGTCCTTGTCGTCGATGACGAACCGGACATCGTCGCACTGGTCGTCTATCATCTCGCGAAGGCGGGGTATCGCGTCTCGTCGGCGGCCGCGGGCCCGGATGCGCTGGCGATGGCCCGCCGCGACCAACCGGCACTAATCGTGCTCGATCTGATGTTGCCTGGGATGTCCGGGTTTGAAGTGCTCGAGCACATTCGCGCCGACGACGCTACAAAACAGATCGCCGTGTTGATGCTCACCGCGCGCAAAGACGAGCCGGATCGTATTCGAGGCCTGTCTCTTGGCGCCGATGACTACCTCACCAAGCCCTTCAGCCCTCAAGAACTCGTGTTGCGCGTGATGGCGATCCTGCGGCGCGTCGGTGCCGCGTCCGTTGGCACCGACGTGCTCCACGCCGGTCCGATTGCCATCGACCGTGCGGCGCACCGTGTCACGGTCAACGGAAAAGATGTCGAACTCACCGCGACAGAATTCAAATTGTTATTGATGCTGGCCGAACGCCGCGGCCGAGTGCAGGCGCGATCGCAATTGCTCGAGACCGTCTGGGACGCCGCTCCGGATATCCAAACACGTACGGTGGATATGCACGTGCAGCGTTTGCGCACCAAACTCGAGCCCGCCGGCGACCTGATCGAGACGGTTCGCGGCTTTGGGTACCGAATGAAGCTGGTACAGGCGAAGGACGCGTGAGGCTCACCCAGCGGTTGCTCCTCGGCACCGGCGCGGTCGTCGGGTTTCTTGTGGTCATGATCGTGGTCCTCGTGGATCGCCAGTTGAGTGATCGGCTCAAAGCCGACACGATCGCGGCGCTGACGCGCGAAAGCCGGGTTGTCGCCGTCCATTGGACGCCAGCTGCCGATCCGGTCGCACTCGCGCATGCCGACGGGGCGGCACTAGGGCACCGGGTGACGCTCATTCGTCCCGATGGTGTCGTTGTGGGCGATACGGACTTTGACCTCGCGGGCTTGGCAACGCTCGAGAATCACCTTTCGCGGCCCGAAGTGATTGCCGCGCGCGACGGGGGTGAGGGATTTGCTGAGCGGCCGAGTCCATCGCGCGGAGATCTGGAATTTTACGTTGCCGTGCGCGGCCCGCTGGGCATCGTGCGCGTGTCGATGTCGGCAATTGCTTTTCACGAAACAGTGGCGGCCGCGCGTCGTCGCGTGGAGTGGGTCGGTTTTCTCGGACTGTTGATTTCGCTTGCCCTGTCGCTGGCCATGGCCCGTAGTGTGGTTCAGCCGGTGATTGAACTGCGCGATGTCGCGAAAGCGCTCGCCGCAGGTGATTACACTCGGCGGCCACTGCTGAGCGGACCCGAAGAGGTTGCCGAACTCGGTGCAGCGTTACGGCAACTCGCCGAGCAGCTGGCCGAGCGACTTGACGCTCTAAGAGCGGACGAAATGCTGCTCGTGCAATTGACCGAAGCGCTGGATCAGGGCGTCATCGCCGTTGACGCGACGCGCCATGTCGTCCGTATCAACGAGACAGGTCGAAGGCTGTTCTCCTTGCGTGACGCCGTTCCCTTCCCACTCGAACACTTGCCGAGAAAGCGGGAGTTGCATGATGCGCTCACCGATGCCTTTCGAGGCGCGGCGACAGAAGGCGCCGAAGTCGTCGTCGGCGATCATACGCTCGCCGTGACTGCGCGCCCGCTGGCCGGCGGCGGTGCCGTACTCGCCCTGTTCGATTTAACGCGCGTGAGACGTCTCGAAGCGGTGCGCCGCGATTTCGTCGCAAATGTTTCGCACGAATTGCGCACGCCACTCACGATCATCAGCGGCTTTGCTGAGACGTTGGCGCACGACGACGATCTGCCGGACGACCGACGCCGTCAATTCGCCGGCCGCATTCTCAATAACACGCGGCGCATGCAGCGGATTGTCGACGATCTGCTCGACCTCTCGCGGATTGAGTCCGGCGGCTGGGTGCCCAACCCGATTCGCGTGGACATCGCCGATATTGCAGCAGACACACTCGGCGCGGCGCGCGACTCGGCGTCGCCAAAAGCGCTCTCGCTCGAAGCCGACATTGCCGCCGACGCACGGTATGTGCTTGCCGACCAAACGGCATTGCGGCAAGTGCTTGGCAATCTGGTAGAGAACGCCGTGCGGCACACCGCGCGCGGATCCATTGTCGTCGCGACGCGCCGGCAAGGCGACCGTGTTGAAATCACGGTGCGGGATACGGGTAGCGGCATTGCTGCGGAGCACCTCCCGCGAATTTTCGAACGGTTTTACCGCGTCGATCCAGGGCGCTCGCGTGATGAGGGCGGCACCGGGCTCGGGTTGGCGATCGTGAAGCATATGGTGGAATCGCACGGTGGAAACGTCCGCGCGGAAAGCGTTGTTGGAAAAGGGACGACCATCACTGTGCACTTCCCAGCAGCGGAGAGTCCGACTAAATCAAAGGCATGACTTCACCGCGCGCCCTTCGCCTGGCCGGCAACGACGGACCGTATCGCGCGGCCCGTGAAGTCGGTGAGCAGCGGATTGCCGCGATCGACATCGGATCGAATTCCATTCGACAAATTGTCGCCGATGTGAGTCTCAACGGCGCGATTCGCGTGGTTGACGAAATGAAATCCGCACCGCGTCTCGGCGCCGGGCTCGGCAAAAACAACACGCTCGGTGACGAGCCAATGCGACTGGCGATCGATTCGCTAGTTCGCATGGCGACACTTGCCCGGCAACTTGGGGCGAAGCGAATTGAAGCGGTGGCGACCAGTGCAGTGCGTGATGCCGCCAATGGCGCTGCATTTCTGACTCGTATCCGTCAGGATGCCGGACTTCGCGTGCGCGTGCTCGGTGGCGAAGAAGAAGCGCTGCTGGCGTTTCGATCCGCCTTGGCTCATTTCGAACTCGGCCACGGCCGCGCGGTAGTGATGGACATCGGCGGCGGTTCCCTCGAGCTTGCAGCAGCAGCGGATGGACTTGTGGAGCGCCTCGTCTCACTTCCGTATGGTGCGCTGCGGCTGACCGAGCGTTTTCTCGGCACATCGCCGAAGGCCCGTGACGTCCGCAAACTGCGCAAGCATATTCGCGACGACATTCATCGCGCGCTGCCGCTGAGGGATTGGCGCGGCGCAGACGTCATTGGTTCCGGTGGAACGTTTACAAACCTGGCGGGAATTTTTCTCGAACGCCAAGGGATGCGTGCCGCCCGGTCGGTACACGGCACGCATATCCCGCGTGTGGAAGTGGAGCACGTGCTTGATATGCTTCAAGGCATGTCGGTCGAGGAGCGCATGGCCGTTCCCGGACTCAATGCCGGCCGCGCCGATATCATCGTGGCCGGACTCGCGGTGGCGGCGGAGGTGTTGGCGCGCGTGGAGCCGCGGGAACTAGTCGCGTCGGCATTCGGCATTCGAGAGGGATTACTTCTCGAGATCGCGCGGGTGATGCCGACCGTTGCTGATCCCGGGGAAGCACGGTCGCGGTCAGTTCGCGAATTCGCCGAGCGGTGCCATTTTGAGGAACCGCATGCCCGATTTGTCCAACGGCTGGCGATGCAACTCTTCGATTCGATTGGCGCCCGGCTCGGCTGCGTTGCGGGAGACCGGGAAATATTGTCGGATGCCGCGGCACTGCACGACGTGGGCTACCACATCACGTATGAAGGGCATAACAAACATTCGTTTCATCTGATCATGCACGCCGAACTACTTGGAATGTCACCTTCTGAGCAGGTGATTGTTGCCCACGTAGCGCGCTATCATCGTGGAGCTCCGCCGGACAAACGCAAGCACGATGCGTATGCGGCGCTCGAGAAACCGATCCGGCAGCGTATTCGGCGGCTGTCGGCAATTCTTCGCGTCGCTGATGGATTCGATCGCGGCCATGTGGGCGCCGTGGACAAACTCAAGGTGCGCTGGCTCGACCGTGCACTGCGGATTACACCGACAATGGTCCCTAAAGCGAAGTCGCTCCGGCTCGAACTTTGGGGCGCCTCGCGCAAGTCGGATCTGCTGGCCAAACTGATTGGCGTGCCAGTCGAGATTGTTGGCCTGGACGGGAAAGTGGTTCAGGCATCGGAGATGAACGAGACGGTGGAGTAGTCGGCACCTACTACGCTGTCCGTCGCCCGCCCCGTAGGTCTCGGCCTGATTACTGGGCGGACGGCGGTCAGCATTCTTTTAACCGAAAGCCTCGACCGGCGAGACCTCCCGCGCCCCCGAAATACGCGACGTCGCCCCGTCTTTCATAATCCCCCATGATTCCCGCAACATCGCCCGATGCGTCGCGAGTTCCGGCGCTTCAAACGCCTGGCGTTGCACATAGTTTCCGTCCGGCATGAGTTCCCAGGCCTGACGGTTGTCCAGTAGCAGGGTTTCCAGCAGCGACATCAGACGCGGATGCAACTGCGGATCTTCGACGGGCGCCGCACATTCCACCCGACGGTCGAAATTGCGGGGCATCCAGTCGGCTGAACCAATGTAAAAATTCGGCGTGCCGTCGTTTGCGAAATACCAGAGCCGCGAATGTTCGAGAAACCGGCCGACCACGCTGATGACGCGAATGCGGTCGGAGAGCCCTTCGACCTGGGGGCGCAGGCAGCAGATGCCGCGCACGATCAAGTCTATATCCACGCCGGCCTGCGACGCCGCATATAACGCTTCAATGGTTTCGGCATCCACCAGCGCGTTCATCTTGCCGATGATGCGGGCCGGACGACCCGCCAATGCGTGCGCGGCTTCGCGTTCGATGAGTTGGATGAATCGTTCACGCATGCCGCTGGGCGCCACAATGAGCTTGCGATAAACGCGTTGCCGCGAGAAACCGGTGAGCATGTTGAACAGATCGCTGACATCGGCGCCAATCGACTGGCTGCAAGTAAACAACCCGATGTCCGTGTAGAGCCGCGCTGTCTTCGAGTTGTAGTTTCCGGTGGCCACGTGCACATACCGGCGAATGCCATCAGCTTCGCGGCGCACGACGAGTGCCAGCTTGGCGTGCGTTTTCAGCCCCTGCAGTCCGTAGGCAACGTGCACGCCGAAAGATTCCAGCGTGCGGGCAAACGTAATGTTGTTGGCTTCTTCAAAACGGGCCTGTAACTCCACGAGTACGGCCACCTGTTTACCGCGCTGCGCTGCCTCAGTGAGGGCGCGCACAATCGCCCCTTCACCGGTTGTACGATACAACGTCAACTTGATCGCCAACGTTTGGTCGTCGCGCGCCGCCGCTTCTATGAATTGCTCAACAGTGGCGGTGAACGAATCGAACGGATGGTGCACGAGCAGGTCGCGTTCGCGAATCACATCGAAGATCGACCGATCGCCGTCGCGAATTTCCGCCGGCACCATTGGTACAAATGGCGGATCGCGCAACTCCGGTAGATCGAGTTGCGCCAGCGCCATCAGGTCACCAAGATCGAGTAGTTGCCCTGGCTCGTGCACCTCGCGCTCCGTGAGCGGCTCAAATTCCGGATCTTCACTTTCACGTAACTCTTCAAGCAGAAGCGCGCGCACCGGTCCCGGCATTCCGGCCTGAACTTCCAGGCGCACGACCTCGCCGAACCGCCGCTGAAAGACCTGCTCTTCGATCATCGCCAGCAAATCTTCCGGCTCTTCGGAGTCGGCAATCTCCAAATCGGAGTAGCGGGTGATGCGAAATGTGTGTGACCCGATACACTGCATGCCCGGAAAGAGCGTGCCGAGGTGCGCGCCAATCACCTGCTCAAGTGGCACGAAGTGATTCGGTCGGCCCTCGACTTTGACCCACCGCGAGATGGATTTCGGCACCTTCACGCGTGCAAAGTGATCGGTGCCGCGCTCGGCGTCTCGCAGTTCTACGGCCAGCGAAACAGACAAATTCGAGATATAGGGAAACGGATGCCCAGGGTCGACCGCCAGCGGCGTCAGCACCGGATACACCTGATTCTCAAAATACGCGTCCATGGCAAGGCGTTCCGCGGGCGCAAGGTCGGCCATCGATAACAAACGGAGACCGCGCTCGGCCAGCGCCGGCAGAAGCAATTCGTGCAAACAGTGTCGGGATTGTTCCAGCATTTCCCGCACGCGAACTTCAATGCGATCGAGCTGCTCACGTGCGGTGAGCCCATCCGGCGGCGTTTGCTGTACCCGCGCTGATACCTGACGGCGCAACCCGGCCACGCGCACCATATAGAACTCGTCGAGATTCGTGCTGAATATCGAGAGGAATTTCAGGCGCTCCAGCAACCGGTTCCGTTCGTCAAACGCCTCAGAGAGTACGCGCGCGTTGAACTCGAGCCACGACAGTTCGCGGTTCAAAAAGTGTGCTGCGGGAAAGCCTGGCTCGGACATCATTTCGCGTGGATATTCCGTTCTTCAAAATTGTGTTTAATCTGTTTTCCTTCTGCGAGATAAACCGCGTCCTCGCCAATGTTCGTGGCAAGGTCAGCCACTCGCTCGAGGTTCCGGCTCACCAGAAATAGCTCAAGTGCGGCAGTGATCGTTGTCGGATCTTCCAGCACATGGGTAATCACAATGCGAAACACCGAATCATTGAGCGCGTCCACCTGATCGTCCATCGCACAAACGGCGCGGCCAAGCGCCCCATCGGCCCGAATGAAGGCATCCAGCGCCTGGCTCAGCATTTTTCTTGCACGCCGGGCCATGTCTTCGATTTCCGGGTCCGGCACTATGCCCGTGCGCAACTGCGCTAAGCGCAACGCCGACTGTGCAATATTCACCGCATGGTCACCAACCCGTTCGAGATCACTGGAGATCTTGATCGTGCTGATGATGAATCTTAAGTCCCGAGCCATGGGTTGTTGCAGTGCCAGCAGCGCGATGGCGAGATGTTCGACCTCGATTTCTAGTGCATCCATCGCATGATCGCCGACAATAACCGCCTCGGCTTTTGACACATTTCGTGTCAAGAGTGCGTCGACTGCCATTTCGACAAGCGATTCTGCCCGTTCGGACATTTCGAACAAGCGTTGCTTCAAATCCTTCAACTGCTCGTGAAAGTGACGGAATCCGGGTGCCGGAACCGTGACCCCACCGCCGTTCGCCGCGCCAACCCCGGCGTCTGTTGCTGCCGCTGCAGCCAATTCCGCATCTGTGCTCATCCGAACCTCCCTGTGACGTACGCTTCGGTCCGCTCATGCTGCGGACTGGTAAACAATTGACCCGTCGGCGCGTATTCGACGAGCTGGCCGACGAAAAAGAATGCGGTGCGGTCTGACACCCGGGCTGCTTGCTGCAAATTGTGAGTCACAATCACCACGGTGAGCTCACGTTTTAACTCCACCAGTAGTTCTTCAATGCGTTGTGTGGCAATCGGGTCGAGCGCGGAACACGGCTCGTCAAGCAACAACAGCTCAGGGTCGTTTGCCAGCGCGCGCGCGATGCATAATCGCTGCTGCTGACCGCCCGAGAGCCCGGTGGCGCTTTGCCGAAGACGATCTTTGACCTCATCCCACAAGACAGCGCGACGCAACGCGTTCTCGACAATGCCGTCAAGCACGGCGCGATTCGACTCGCCATTGATGCGTGGACCAAAGGCGATGTTATCATAGATAGACTTCGGAAAACAATTCCATCGCTGAAATACCATTCCGGCGCGCTGGCGCAGCGCGACGACGTCGGTGCCGGACTCATAAATATTCGTGCCGTCGAGCAGGATTTCACCAGCATGGCGCGTATTGAGAATTGTTTCGTTGAGCCGGTTGATGGATCGCAGGAACGTTGACTTGCCACATCCTGAAGGCCCGATGAATGCCGTGATCGAACGCGCATGAATATCAAGGTCAATATCGAACAGCGCCTGCTTCTCGCCATACCAAAACGAGAATTGACGCGCCTGCAAGATGCCGAGAGTGCCGGGGCCCGCAGTGCCAGCCGGCGGCCCGATGGTCGTAACCGCACGGGCGGTGTCGGTCATCCAAACCGTCCGGTGATATATGCTTCAGTGCGCGGGTCAAGCGGGTTCGTAAAAATCTCCGCCGTCGGCGAAAACTCGACCATTTCACCGTGCAGAAAAAACGCCGTGAAATCGGACACGCGGGCCGCTTGTTGCATATTGTGCGTGACGATCACGACAGCAATATCCGCGCGCAGTTCCCACACCAACTCTTCGACTTTCTGCGTGCTCAAGGGATCGAGTGACGCCGTCGGCTCATCGAGCAATAGGACGTCCGGCTCTGTGGCCAACGCGCGGGCGATGCACAGCCGTTGCTGCTGACCGCCCGACATGCCAACCGCACTTGTATCCAACCTATCCTTGACCTCGTCCCACAGCGACGCTCGCCGGAGGGCTTTCTCGACAATTTCTTCCACGGTTCCACGCACGGCATCGTCATGTCGCGCGACACGCAGTCCCGCTGCGACATTCTCGCGAATCGACATCGTCGGAAACGGCGTCGGGCGCTGAAATACCATGCCGACATGTCTGCGGACCGCCGCCGGATTTGTCTTCTGCCCGTAAATGTCGTGCCCATCAAGCAACACCTTTCCGCGCACGGAAGCAGTGCCAACCGTCTCATGCATCCGGTTGAGACAACGCAAAAACGTAGACTTTCCGCAACCGGACGGACCAATGATGGCGGTCACTCGGCGATCGAGCAACGTCATTGACACATTCTTGACCGCTGCAGTGGCGCCAAACAGCGCGGTCAGTCCCTCGACCACCACACGCGACCGCGTTGGCAGATCTACCGGCGCATCGGCGCGGTGCTCGCGCAGATGGGTCGATGACCCGCGTGACTGGCGCGACTCAGTCAGCGCCAAGATCGATTCGGCCACGGGTCGCGGCTCTGGCCGCTAGGCTAATGATGAGTACAAGGGCGATGAGCACGAGAGCGCCAGCCCATGCCTGAGCATGCCAATCATCGTACGGGCTCACCGCATAGTTGAAAATCTGCAATGGCAATGCGGCAATGGGTTTGTTGAGCGCGTACGAAGTGAACTGATTGCCGAGCGCGGTAAACAACAGGGGAGCCGTCTCGCCGGCGATGCGGGCCACCGCGACCAGCGCGCCCGTGACAATGCCGGCAGTCGCCGTGCGTAACACCACGGTCATCGCCGTGCGCGCCCGCGAGTACCCCAGCGCCAGCGCTGCTTCACGCAGCGAAGTCGGCACGAGCGACACCATCTCTTCTGTCGTCCGCGTTACCATGGGCACCATCATCGCCGCGAGCGCAGCAGCGCCGGCGAGCGCCGAAAAATGTCCGATCGGCTTCACCAAAAACTCCCAGGCAAAAATACCCATCACAATGGACGGCAGCCCATTCAATACATCAGCAAGAAAGCGAACCGTGTTCGCAAGCTTCGTTCCCTTGCGCTCCGCCAAATACAATCCGGCGCCGATGCCTACGGGCATGCCGATGACACTTGCCATGGCCACCAGCATCAGCGTTCCGACGATGGCATTGTACATCCCGCCGCCGGTCTCCCCCGGCGGCTTCGGCGTATTCGTGAAGAAATCCACGTTGACCGATGACAGTCCGGATTTGAGTAAATGATAGAGAATCAGGATGAGTGGTATCGTCGCCAGCACTGCCGAGAGTGCCAGCACACCCACCATAAATGCGTTGGTTGCCCGGCGCCGGCGCAATGTCTTTCGCGTTCGTGACGCGGTCTCACGCTGGCGCTTACTCGGCCCCCCGTTGGGCAACGAGGTCATCGGGGGATCGTGGCGCTTGGTCACTTCGCACTTCGAGCTTGGCTCGCTGTCTGCCATACCAACCATCGGGCCACCGCATTGACCAGCAGCGTGATGGCAAACAGAACAAACCCGACCGCCATGAGCGCCGAGAGATGCATCTCATTCGAGGCTTCGGCAAACTCGTTCGCTATCAACGACGCGATGGTATATCCGGGTGCAAATAATGATGCCGCCAACTCGTGGCGATTTCCGATCACCATCGTGACGGCCATGGTCTCGCCAAGCGCTCGACCGAGACCGAGAATTATTCCGCCAATAATTCCTGACTTTGCAAATGGCAGCACCGCGCCTCGGATGGCTTCCCACCGGGTGGCGCCGAGCGCCAGCGCCGCCTCGCGCTGTGAGCGCGGCACGGCGAGCAACACTTCGCGTGCCACCGACGAGATGTATGGAAGCACCATGATCGCGAGCACGACGCCGGCCGCGAGCATACTTGGGCCATAGGCAGGACCGCTAAACAACGGCGTGCCGCCCAGATGCAGCGTATCGCGCAAAAATGGCATGACGTGTTCGCGCAGGACCGGCACGAGCACAAACACACCCCATAGTCCGTACACGACGCTGGGAATCGCTGCGAGCAAATCCACCAAAAACCCCACGGGCTGTCGCAACCAAGGCGGCGCAAACTCGGCGACGTAAATCGCAACGCCAAGCGCCAGTGGCGTTGCCAGAATCAACGCAATTATTGATGACACGATCGTGCCAAAAATCGCCGGCGCCGCACCGAACTTCAGATTGACCGGATCCCATTCACTCGAAAACAGAAACCCGATTCCAAATTTCTGAAATGCCGGCCAACCGGCCTTGCCGACTTCGAAAATGAGTAATAACAGCAACAACGGCACACACAGGGCAAAGAATGTGATCGCCGCGTCGTAGACTCGGTCCACGATCGCACCGCCTCGCAAGGCCGCGGCCTCGATGCCGTGATCGAATGGCTGCGGCAAAGACTGGGCTTCGTCGGAACGTCCCGGCGGTGTGGACTGACTCATCTTAGGAGAATACCACAAGCCGGGAGGCCGTCATACGACCTCCCAGCGAGCGTTACGTATTCGGTACGAGACTTAGAAGCCGATCTGAAAGTGCATATACATGATCTTCGACTCGACGGCGGTCGACCCGCTTTGCGGGGTCAACGCCTGGTAATCGAGCGAGAAGACGGCTTTGGAGTTGAGGTCCCACGATACGCCGGCGATCAGGAACTGGTTGGCCGAACTGGTCGTCTGGACGGTGCCGGCCGAACGTTGATCGGAGTAGGGTTTGAAATTGTCAAAGCGGCCGAATACGCTGAACGGCGACTTGTCTTTCGGATTATCTCCGAATAAT
>JANYBD010000250.1 GCA_025360995.1 Gemmatimonadota bacterium | reverse complement strand
AACCGTGGCAATCGAATCTTCCCACGTCTTGTACGATTCCTGCCAGCCCGGCTTGCGCAGGGCGGTGCGCTCGCCGGTCTTCAGGTTGGTGCGCTGAACATTTCCACCCTGACTCTCGCCCCACACCCAGTTCGGATCCGTTGGGTCTTGTGCCGTGTAAAAACCGTCGCCGCCTGCAATCGTGAACCAATGGGACGGACTGATTCCGCCGGATTTGCGCCGGCTCGGACCACACCACGAACCATTGTCCTGGGCGCCGCTGCACACATTGTACGGCACGGCGTTGTCGTAGGAAATCTCGTAGAACTGGCCGATCGGAATGTTCTGCCCCTGAATAAAATTGCCGCCACGGTCAAACGTGATCGCAATGCCACCATCATCGGCGATCGCGAAACGCTCGGGGTCATTCGGGTCAATCCACAGGCCGTGGTCGTCCACGTGCACCTGCAGCGCTGCCGAACGACTCGTCTTGCCGCCGTCGTCCGACACTTGCATCTGCGTGCTGGAGAAATACACCCGATCCGGGTTCTTCGGATCCACGCGCACCTGCGAATAGTAGAACGGGCGCACATTGATATTGTTCTGCTGCGTCCACGTCTTACCGGCATCGCTCGAGCGATAGAGCCCGTTCAGCTTTGGCGACGATTGCGGCTTATAACTTCCGTCCTTCGACGAATCGGCTGCCTCGACCATCGCGTACATCACATCGGCGTTGCTGAGCGAAATCGCCAAGCTCATTCGCCCTTTGGTCGATCGGGGAATTCCGTTCCCGACAACCTCGGCCCACGTCTTGCCACCATCCATGCTCTTCCACATCGCCGAACCGGGGCCGCCACTCTTGAGCGAGTATGGCGTGCGTAGCCGCTCCCAGCTCGTCGCCCAGACGATTTCCGGGTTTCTCGGGTCGAGTGCAACATCCACAAAGCCAGCCTTATCGCTGATGAACTTGATCAGCTGCCACGTTTTGCCGCCGTCTGTGGTCTTATACAATCCGCGTTCCGGATTCGACTTCCACGCCGCGCCAAGCGCCGCGACATACACCGTATTCGGATCGCGCGGGTGCACAACGATGCGGCCGATGTGCTGCGTCTTCTCCAGCCCCATCAACGTCCAACTGATCCCGCCGTCGGTGGACTTATAAATGCCAGCACCCGGCTCAATCGTATTGCGCGAGTTCGGCTCGCCCGTCCCCGCCCAAACCTGATTCGTATCACTGGGCGCGATCGCCAACATCCCCATCGATATGACGCGCTTGTCGTCAAATACCGGCCGCCAGGTCACGCCGTTGTTCATCGACTTCCAAATTCCGCCGCCCGCAGCGGCGACAAACCAGGTCTTGGACGGACCAGGGATGCCGACCACGTCGGACAAGCGCCCTTCGAAGTTGGCCGGGCCAACCGTCCGCCATTTTAGGCCGGCGATGGTCGCCGAATCGACGGATTGGGCGGAGAGGGTGGAAATGGCAGGCGCGATGGCCAGCGCGACGGAGAACAGCGCGCCGGCAAGCGAGTAAAGCCGGGTACGTGGCATGGGGGTTCCTATCGGTCGTGGTGAGGGAGCCGCGATTTACTACCTATACGATGTGCGCGGCCAAATGTTGAAAATCTTGTCATGTTCGCGGCCGGGCGCGCGGGCAAAAGCTACCGACTGCGCTATCGATCAAATGCGAATATCGGAGCGTCAACGTTCCGCCGGCCCAAGTGCGCGTCCGCAATCAAACGCGCCGCGATCATGCCGAACGTGAGGCCATTGCCGCCATAACCAAGTGCAAAATATGCGTTCGGGCACCGCGAGCAGAGCCCGATATACGGCAACCCGTCCTCGCTCTCACCAAACGTTCCCGCCCACGCGTAGGCAACCTCCAGAGCGATCGCCGGAAACATGAGCTGGAACTGTTTTTGTAGCGCTTCAGTTTTCTTGGCAAGCTTGCCGTCGCGGCGTTTGCTATTCGCGCTCGAGATATCGCCGCCACCTACCATCACCCGCTGATCGTGCGTCGTCCGCAAATAGAAATACGGCCGCGACGACTCCCAGATCATTGCCTTGTCCGGCCATCCCGTTAATTCACGCACCGGGTCACTGCAAAGCGCATACGTACTGTGCAGCGTCCCCGGCTCGCGGCCGAGGTACTGCACCGAATCGGACCGGATCGATCGCTGCGTTGCCATGCGATACAATCGCTGCAGAATTGGCGAGGGTGGATTGCTTTGCAATGTCCGCCTTGCCCAACCATTCCACGCGGAGCCCGGCCCGTTGCCGCGCCCAAAACTCACGCTTGAGACTCACCGCCCTCCACAATTTGCGCACGACGTACCACGTATCGTGACGCGCAAAGTCACACGCATCGTCCAATTCCACTGTCAACTCTTCAATCGCGTCGATCGCCTCAGCTCCGAGTTGGTACACGCGTTTGGCGTGCTGCTCGCCGACGCGAGCAATGAGCTCGCGCAACTCCATGTCGGGTTCCTGCAGCAACATCGCCGTGCTCGCTTCCGTGTTGCCACTGGCGACAACGCCTTTTTCGATCATAACCGCATCAACTCCCGCTGCGGTCAGTTCGTGCGCGATCAGCGCCCCGGTAATTCCGCTGCCGACAATTACGACATCGCAGCGCTCGTCAGCTTTCAGGAGCGGATAGCTGGCGAGAATGCCGTTTTTCGCGTGCCGGAATGGGTCAGCCGAACGCAGAGTCATACGCTAATATGACACACGAGCGACGAATGGCCGCGCATTGGCGGCATTACCCTGCCATCGTCTGTATCACCCAAAAATCGCTCGACAAGTTATGCTCACACAAATAGCTGTATGGCATGTAGAAGTAGCCCTTGTCCGCCTGGCTCGGCCCCCACGAGTTGCGAACGATGAACTGGCGGTTCGCGTCGTCGAACCCCACCGCCATTACTGCGTGCCCGCCAACCGGCGAATCGTCCGCGCTCGGCAGCGGGGTCAGCTTGTGCTGTATGCCCGGCGCCTTGAAAAAACTCTCGAACACCGTGAACCCAAACACAAATGGGAATCCCTCGGCGAGGCACCCCTTGAGCTGCGACAACGATTGATTCAATCGTTGATAGTTCACGGCCCGGTACTGGAGCGCCTCTTTGTAACACGCCGCCGATGGCTTCGTTGCCGCGCGCGCACCCGTCGGAAATGGCCCACCATCGAACTCCGCAGGCGAATCATCGTAAGGCCAATGTGATTCCGGGCAAGCACCCTCGGCATTCACCGACTTGATACCATCACGAAGTTGCGCGCCGGCGTCATTTGCCGTGTGCCCTTCGATCGCGCGCTCGTTGTAATAGATGAATAACCGCGACGGCACGAAATCAGGGAGTTGCCGTCGCTTCAACCGGTCGAATTCGATCGCCGCGGCAATGGCATTGGCAGTGCAACTGCCAATCCGCCCCTGATTGTAAATCGGCGGGCAACCCGCTCGAAGGTCAACACTCGTCGGCAATTTCCGGAGTGTGCCGATTGACACAGAGAACAGGAGGTCACGGTGATCCGGCAGATCACGCACCCATCCAAACCCGCTGACTTGACGCGGCATCGCGTACTCCTATTAATGAGAGTGGCATGGTTTTAACCTTCCCGTGCCCCATCCGCAATACATTTTTGCGCCACCTCCAACTTCACGCTGCCCGCGGCCCGCCCCGTAGGAATCACACGCAGTCCGCCGCCCGCCGCCCTCCCCGTAGGAATCTCCCACTACCCGCTGCTCGCTGCCCCCTGCCCCCTTCACGATATTTGCAGTCCAACTCCCACTCCGCAGTCCCCCAACTCGCCAAATATGCCCCGCCCATTCCACGTCGCACTCCTCCCGTCCCTCGCACTCCTCCTATCTCTCGCCCTCCCACTCAACGCCCAGCAGTCCCATCCCACCAACTGGTCTCCCACTCTAGCCTCTCGCCCCGACATAAAAGCCGCGCTCGCCATCATCGAACGCACTTACCCCAAGCACGTCGATGAATGGATTCGTCTCACGCAAATGCCGTCGCCGAGCCACCACGAAAACATGCGCGCGGCATATATCAGGCAGCAGCTCGAGGCCGCCGGACTTACGGTGACCACTGATTCCATTGGCAATGTCGCCGGACGGCGCAAAGGCACGTTCACCGGCCCGACGATTGTGATTGCGTCGCATATGGACATTGTTCAGCCGATGGGCGTGGATCTCACTGTGAAGCACAGCGGCGACACACTCCGCGCGCCGGGCGTTTTCGACAACACCGCCAGTATCGCGAATGTCCTCGCCGTGGTTCGGGCGATGGGCGAGGCAAGCGTGAAGTCAAATGCGAATTTCGTTTTTCTGTTTACTGTGCAAGAGGAGATTGGCCTTCGCGGTATGGATTGGTGGCTCGATCACAATCCCCGGCCAGATATGCTCATTGCCAGCGATGGCGGACTCGGTCCAATCGCGTACGGTGCGCTCGGCATCTATTGGACGAAGTACACATTCAGCGGCGAAGGGTCACACACGGTGACGAGCCGCGGGAAGCCGACGCCAGTGAAGGCACTCGCCGACGCGATTGACCACATCTATCAATTGAAGACCGATCCGCTACCGGAAGGTGCCGTGATCAACGTCGGTCAGGTGCACGGCGGCACGATTTATAACGGCATTCCGCAGGAACTCTACTTCACGATGGATTTGCGCGGCCAAAATCCTGTGCTGATTGACTCCCTCGACCGCGTGATCGACAAGATTGCCGCCGACGCAGCAGTGCGGGAACATTTGCAGTTTCGCAAAGAAACTGTAATCCGCAACAAAGCCGGTGGCACCGAGGCGATGCTCACCGGCGCGCGCCGCAATCCGATCGTGCAAACGGCGATCGACATTCACCACTATCTCGGCATCGATGTCGGCCCACCAGGCAAAGAAGCTGTCGCCGCCGGCACGACTGACGCCAATATGGGAGTAGTGCGCGGAATTCCGAGCATCGCTATTGGTCGGGCGATCGGCGGGAATCAACACACCCTTACCGAGTGGGCAGATGGGAAGACGGCGCTTCCGGCGACAAGAATGGTACTGCTACTGTTAGTGAGTTTGGGGAACAATAAATTACAGCCAGCGGGGATTGTTCCTTAAAACCTCGCTCCCACTCCGGCATAAAAACTCCGCGCCATCCCCGGTAGAATTCCGGGGCCTGGGTATTCCGCAGTACGCTTCGTGAAATAGTGGGCATTCGCAAGATTGTTCACGCCAGCGCTCAGTGTATAACGGGACGTCACCCGCACCCGGGATGACCAATCCAGAATCGTATACGCCGGCACCAGACCCGACGCACCGTTGTCGCTACTCGGCAGTGCACTGTTGTTTGCATCACCGAATGAGCGGCTGGTATAACTGGATTGCAACGTCATACTGACGGGGCCGCGGCTGTACGTCACTCCCGTTCGATCAACGATGCGCGGCGCCTGCTCCACACGGTTGCCGGCGAATTCGCCCGTCACGTATTGCGCATCAACGTAGGCGAGCGAACTGAAAAAATCCAAAGACCCGAGACTAGCCACGAGCGACGGCGCGAGCCACGACAGCGGATCGAGCTCAAAATAACTCTCCACACCCCAATGCCGGCTGTCGCCGATGTTGGCCGTCTCCACAAAACTGCCTGTGATATTGCCCACACTCTTCGTGCCAATCCGGTCCCGGTACGAAAGATAGAATGCGCCGACGTCGAATTTGAGCACGCCACCGGCAGTCCCTCGCCATCCGAGATCGACATTGTAGCCGCGCGCCGTACGCAGTTGCGGATCGACGCGGAGCGTGCTCCCAAACGGTGTGAGCGACGCATACAAAATCGGGCGGTAAGCCTGAGACATGTTGCCATAGATGGCCGTCGACGACGTAATGCTGTACTCCGCCCCGACGCCCGCCAGCGGATACGCGAAAGTGCGCGGCTCAAATTTGGAATCCACCTCGGTGTAACCGTCGGCGGTTGACCGGAGATATTCAAGGCGTATTCCCGGTGTGACCGACAGCCGATCTGTAACATGGATCAGATTCTCGGCGAATACCGCGGCATTTATGGAACCGAATTGGAGTGCACGCTCCCATGTGCCGCCATACAGCTGCATGTCGAAATCCGATCCGGTTGACCCGGGGCCACCTTCAAATCGGCGCATCCGGTTAACGCCGGCCCGAACTCCCAATGCTAGCGTTTGCGACATTTGAAATTGTGAGTATTCAACGCGCAGTCGCGATTCCAATGTGGTGTTTTGAAATGTCTCGCGCTCGACTTCGCGCGGCACGTAGCGCCCGGTGGCCGGATCGATCCCGTCCGGTTCAGCAGCACCTCCGCCTTCGCTTCGCCATACCAGGTGACGGTCACTCGATTGAAATGCAACTGTGGTCTCGAGTCTCACGGCAGGATTCATCCGGTAACTCACCTTCAGCGCCGTGATATTCCACGGACTCGCGAGCCAGTTACGGGCGCGAAACGATTGGCTTGGATCGATGGCGTTGGCTTCGTCGGAGAGGCCACCGGCCATATGAATGCGATTCCAGGCGTAGGTGTACTCGAGGCCAATCGTCAACTGATTCGACGCGCGAAACGTCGCGCTCGCATAACCCGAGACTTGCCGGAAATCAGAGTTGGGGCGCCACCCGTCCTGGGTCCGCGCGTGCAGAAATCCGTAGTACGTCCACGCTCCTGTGCCACCTGCGATCGAATTAAAAGAATTGACCAAGCCGAAACTTCCACCGCTTTGCGTCGTGACAAAAGTGAGCGGGCTATTTGCTCTGCCGCGTTGTGTGACATAGTTGATGACGCCACCGAACTGCGGACCAAAGGCGAGAGATGCCGCGCCGCGCACGACTTCAATGCGCTCCAACGCCTCGGCGGGCGGCGTATAGTAAGTCTCGGGATATCCGTAGAGATCCGCCGCCAGGTTCACGCCATTCTGTCGGGTGTTGACTTCAACTGACTGTGTGGGATCGAGGCCGCGGAAGCCGACGCCATTCGACGGAAAGCCTGCACCCTGAGTTTCCGAAAAATTAGCTCCCGGAATACGACCGAGGATCTGCCGTTCGATGTCCTGACTCACGTTGGCATTCAAACTGTCCATCACAATCAACTCAGTCTTCTTTCCCGAATAAATCACCCCGTCACCCACGCTAGGCAAATGCCCGATCACGTGTAGAGGAAGCGAGGCAGCCACAACGACTGGTGCCAACTGCCGAGGCGGGGCACTGAGTTTGCTTTTCGGAGTCGTCGTGGAATCGGTTTTGCTCTGTCCAGGCACAGATCCGGACTGCGCTGCAAGCACGCAAGGAAAAACGACGAGGCAGGTGGCGAACAGTCTGAAGAGGATGGCGTGCTGGGACCGACTCATGCGGCAGCTTCTCTTAGCGGTGGGGAAACGCACTAGAAAACGGCTTCCGAGAGAAGGTAAGAGTTAAAGCCGATAAAATCCATCGGTATTCTTACGTACCAGACTCTAGCCTTAGAATCCAGTAAAACCCCTACACCCCAACAGACGCGAACAGCTAGAAAAGAGGCGAAGGTTGCAGGGCGAAGGGAACTACAAAACCCCCATTCTCCCTGCAACCTTCGCCTCTGTTCAGCTTTCCGTTCGCCCTGCAACCTTCGCCCCTGTTCAGCTTTCCGTTCGCCCTGCAACCTTCGCCTCTGTTCTTATATAAAGCCCTTACGTCTCTGTTCGCGCCTAAACCTCCGTGCCCAAGCTTGAGTTATTCGGCACCTCAACCCCAAG
>JANYBD010000243.1 GCA_025360995.1 Gemmatimonadota bacterium | reverse complement strand
AGCGCCAGTACACGGGCCATGGCTCGTGTGCCTGATGGGCTAACGTCGGATAGGCGTAGTTGGCAAAGTCGCGACGTACGGCCGCTGCGAATGGCACGCCGCGCTCGGCGGCCGCGGCATCGGCTATCGCGAAGAGCGAGCGGATCATTCGAATATCAGTATCCGGCGGCTGAATGCCAGGCGTAAACTTGCCGCGCTCGGCCTTGGCGTTTCCGAATTCCGGCACGCCATCTTTTCTGAAAAGCGCGAGTAGCGTCGGGATATACAATGCGTCGCGATCGCACAAAATATTCGCCGCCAACCAGTGTTGATAAAAAAGAGTCCCGTCCCAACGGTCGGTTGCCACAGCGTGCGCAGAGTCGCGGTGGAGCACCAAACCGCTCATCGAGACGATGCGACGGTAGCAGGCGACGACCGCGTGCTCACCGGCCGCAAATGTGCATTCGGCCGGATAGTACCGATTAATCTGAATAATATTTTCAGGCGTGCCGCGGAAAAATGCGTAGGCGCGGAGGATCACGCCGGTGCGGGGGTGGCGGGCCAATGACTCGGCGACCGCACCGAATGCGCCGGCGCAAACGAGATCGTCATTGCCCATAAAAAAAACAAATTCGCCGCGGGATAGTTCAACGAGCTTTCTGAAGTTGCCGTCGTAGCCAAGTGTGTCGGCATTCTCGACGTAACGAACTTTGCCGTTGGTGCGCTCGGCGTATTGCAAGGCGATCGCCCGAATCTCGGCCCGTTCGCGGGACACGTCCTCGGAGATCACGCATTCCCAGTTGGTGAAATCCTGCGCGATGATCGAATCGAGCAGAGCAGGGAGGAGCGACGCGCGGTTATAAGCGGGGATGCAGACCGAGAGGAGCGGCCGTTCGTTCAGACTCACGGTGCGGTCCGCATTCCCGGTGTGACCGTGAACTTGAGTTGAAGCAGCGGTACATCCACCGTGCGATAATCGGGGATGTAATCCGCATTTTGAAATAAGTAGTCGAGCCGCGTGCCAACGGAGAGGTCGGCTTGAGTTCGAAACCCGCCACGCGTGACACTGCCGCGTGCGCCGATGCGCACCGAAACGTCGTGCCGATTTGGATACGGAAGGTATTCACGGAACATTGCGTCTTCGTTCCAGCGTACGCGCTCAAGAAATCCGCCGGCCGACCATCCCGGGGTGACCCAGTCGGCGGAGACATATTGCGATTGCGAACCCGGCCCGGTGCCACTGCCGAGTAACTGTCCGCGCTGGGTCCAGCCCTGCGACGTTCCCCAACCGGAATAGAAATCGTGTGATTGACGGTCGGTGAAATCTTGCGGCATCTCGAGGTTGGCGGCTTCGAACAGAAATACCCAGGCACCGCCGGTGTATTCAATGCCGCGTTCGAGTCCGACGCGGTACGCTGTGCCTGCGCCTGGCGATGTGAGGATATCGCGTAGGCGCAGTGGGCCCTGATGTCCGAGCTCGATCCAAGCGCGGGTGCGGGCCGCAGGGAGATGAAGCCGCGCCGAAAAGGAAACGAGTTCGTCGCCGTCTGCTGGGTTGAGGGGCGCAAACGCGCTGCCAAGATTTCGGCTACCAATTGTACCGCGTGGAATCACCCGCATCACGGCACGTGAAAGTCCCAACGCCAACGCGTGGGTCGATGCCGGCGTCCAGCCAATTGCGAAGGCGCTGAGTGTGCGCGAGTTGTTCAGGGAGTCGAAGTCGAAAAAACGTGATTCAGTTACGCGGCCGAGAAAATACAATGCGGACCAGTTGCCGATTGGCGTGGCGACGGGGCGCGAGGTGCGAATGAACGCGCGTGGTACACCGGCGCTGCTGTTGCCGAGCATCAGGCCATCGAGCCCTGGGCCCCACGATGCGTTCGCCGCCGACCAACCAATACTGACGCCGTGATAGTCTGCCCAGAACGCGGATTGACCGGGAGCGATTTGTGTGATCGCGTCGGCGCCCATTCGGGTCGGCATATCAACTGAAATACCACCGGAATAAAACGGCGCAGCAAACGAAGAGCGGGCCGCGTTGCGAGGTGGGAGAATATCGGTGGGGCGATTCTGCTCGTACATCAGTTCCGGAGCAACAGTCGCGTGAAAAATTCCGTAATCGAACAGAAACCCGGCACGGATGAGGGCGCTGGCGCCGCGACCAGCCCAGAGTGCGCCGTCACCGCGCGGGTCGGGAATGCGGCTGTTATAGACGATGCGCAAGCCAAGACTGTATGGCCGGATTTTCAACATTCGCTGGATATGGTTACCAGCGGTCTGACGGCAATCGGCGCCTTCGCGCATCAGGTCCTGGGCGCCGTTGGCTTGGAGATTGAGCAGAGCCAGCCGATTTGCTGGGTCAAGCCACGTTTCCGGCGCCGAGATTTGCGCCGAACATTGGAATTGTTGGGCGGCGGCAAGCTGGGGCGCGGCGGCAAACGCAGATGCGCATAGCAGCGCCACGACAATAGTTGGGCACGCGTTTTTAATCGGTGACAATGACATTGCGCGGAGTATCGGCTATTATCCCGCGTCACACAAGTCTCCGGTGCCCACCCATTTCGAGAGCGAATGGCGCGACGAAATCAGCCTGAAATGCTCGAAGTGATTGGCGAGGGTGGTACAGCTCCTTCGCTCGTCGTGGACGCTCGTGTGCTCTGGGGTTCGGGTATTGGACGGTATGTGCGCGAGATCACCGCTAGGCTGATTCGGCGCGGCGCATTTGGTGAAGTGGTTCTCGCGGGCAACCCGATTGAACTAAATGCGTGGTGCGATGCCGAGGCATTCGAGCCGGGCGTGCGAATGTTGCCGGTTTCCGGCGGACGCTACTCGGTCGTTTCGCAATTGAGTTGGATGCGAGCCGCGAAATCACTGCCGCATAACGCGGTGGTCTGGTTTCCGCATTGGGA
>JANYBD010000034.1 GCA_025360995.1 Gemmatimonadota bacterium | reverse complement strand
GGTGGAAGCCGGGCAGGGCATCGTGGCAATGGAAGCGATGAAGATGGAAAACGAGTTGCGGGCGCCGGCAGCGGGTGTGGTAAAAGTTGTGCATGCCACGCCGGGCACGGCGGTGGAAAAAGGCGCGCTGCTGGTGGAATTCGTTTAGCGCGAGCGGATGACCAGCGGTTCGCGCACCCGTTCCACCAGCACGGCAAAATCAAATGGCTTTATCAGCATAGCTCCGTCGGCCGCTTCGATCACCTGGGAGTCACGGCGGGCGAAGAATCGCGCGACCGCCCGGCGGAGTGAAAGCTCATCGTCGACGACGAGGATCGTGGCGGCAGTGTGCGGCGGAGCCAGAGTGACTGGCATTTGCCCGGTCGCGCTGCTAGCTACAGCAGCAGCGCTGCGGTCGCTCGAAATGGCAGATACGCGATTTCGTTAAACAGAACGAACTTCGGTCCGCGGGCCGGCGTGAAGATCAATACGAGGGCGAACAGCGCGAAATAGCCGCTCAAAAGCAGAATCACCGACGGGCGGCGGTCAGGAGTGCTGGCACCGTCATTGACGTAGGGAGGCGATGCGGAGGCGGCAGGCGTAAGGATCATAGTCTCCACACACGGATGGGAGGTAATTGTGCGGAATGCATCCGTGAGTCCACCCTTGCCTTGCCACACTACATCAAACACGTTTCGTGAGTCAGGTCACACTCCGTCGCGATACCGCGACGCGTACTTCACGACGCCACCTGGAGCTACCCGAATGAACACCCGGCCTCACGCTTGGAGGCAACGTGCCATTCGCGCGTTTGTCCTCCCCGTCCTGGTTCTTGTGTTGGCGCCGAATGCGCGAGCCCAAGGGTCCATCGCTGTTACGGTGACTGAAGCCGTTTCTCGGCCGGTCAGCCAGGCACAGGTCACGATCATCGGTTCGACGACCGGCGGTCTGACCAATGCCGACGGAAAAGTTACGCTGAAAGGCATCGCTGCTGGTGCAGTAACGGTGCGCGTCCTGCGCATTGGTTTCAGTGAACAAAAGAAGAGCGTGACCGTCGTAAACGGTGGGACGGCAAACATTGAGTTCGTCCTGACCAGCGTTGCGGTGAGCCTCAATCCGGTGGTTACCACTGCGACAGGTCCCACACGCAGTTCCGAGCTCGGCAATGCCGTAGCGACGATTGACGTTGCGAAGCTGAAGGAAAATGCTCCAATAACGAATATGAACGATCTGCTCAATGCCCGCATCCCAGGGGTAGCGATCACTCCGGCAACGCAGACGGGCTCAGGATCGCGCGTCCGAATCCGCGGTAGCAGTTCGCTCAGCCTGACAAACGATCCGATCTATGTGATCGACGGTGTGCGTATGACATCGACCTCGAACACCGGCGTCGGCACCGGCGACGCGAATGCGAGCCGTGTCGGCGATATCAGCCCGGAAGAAATCGAGAATATTGAAATCGTAAAGGGCCCGTCGGCCGCAACGCTGTATGGCACTGACGCGGCGAACGGCGTGATCGTTATCACGACCAAAAAGGGTCGTCCGGGAGTGGCGCGCTGGCAACTGTTCGGTGAATTCGGCGGCCTGTCGGACCGCAACCCGTACCCGCTCAACTATACGATCGCCGGCCACTCGCCCAATGCGACCACGTACCGGGAATGCGGCTTGCCGCTGATCTCGGCCGGCACGTGCATCAAGGACAGCGTGCGCGTGTACAGTCCGCTCCACGACCCCAGTGCCACTCCGCTCACCACCGGTTCACGCCGACAGGTTGGCGTGCAGGTTAGCGGCGGCACGGACGCGATCCGCTACTTCGTGTCGGTGAACCGCCAAACGGAATTAGGCGTCTTCACGCTTCCAGAGTTCGAGCGCACAAACCTCGATACCATGAAGCTGCCGGTACGCAAATGGATGGATCGACCCAATCAACTCGATGCGACGTCGTTCCGCGCAAACCTGAGTATGGCGCTGAGTCCGTCGCTCGACGTTTCGGTCAGCACGGGCTTCACGGTCAACGATATTTTCCTGCTCCAGAGTTCGAATGCCACGGCCGGAATTGGATCGCAGGGGTTTGGTGGCCCAGGCTACTCCACGAACGGTTTCGTGTCCGGAGTCGGTACACCGTTGCACGGTTATCGCGCCTGGACACCAGCATACACGTATCAGGAAAAAATCGAACAGCAGAATAATCGCTTCATTGGCTCGGTCAACGTGAACTGGCGTCCGAAAACTTGGTTGCAGGGTCGCCTCGATATTGGCCAGGACTTCAACGATCGCGTGGACGATGATTTGCTCAATCGCGGTGAAGGTCCGCCACTCACGGCGATCTACCGGCTTGGGTTCGCGCAAAACTCGCGGACGAATGAAAAAAACTTTACGGCTAACATGTCCGGCACTGCAACGTGGAGTATTACGCCGAGTTATATCCTCAAGACGACCGTCGGCCTGCAGTATGTGGACTACCGTCGCGATGGAAACACCGCGTTCGGCCAGATTCTCGCGCCGGGAACGGTAGATCCGTCGGGCGGTCAGGTGCCGAGTTTGTTTAATCTTTACGTTCCGACGCGCACGCTCGGGCAGTTTATTGAAGAAGCCCTGGCGATCAACGACCGTCTCTATCTCACGGCCGCAGCGCGCACCGACCAAAACAGCGCCTTCGGTACCAACTTTCAAAACGTCATTTATCCGAAGTTCGGTGCGTCGTGGGTGATGTCGGAAGAATCGTGGTTCCGATCACCGAAGTTGCTGCACCTCGACTACCTGCGGCTCCGCCTCGCTTACGGCAAGTCCGGTGTGCAGCCGGGCTCGACGGATGCATTGCAGGCATATGGTTCGGTGCTCACCAACGTTCGCGCGTCGGATGCCGTGGCGGTTGTCTACACTGCCATCGGTAACGCCGATCTGAGACCAGAGCAGACCAGTGAAATGGAAACGGGTTTCGAGGCGCGATTCCTGAAGGGCCGGTTGACCGTGGACTACACGTATTACGACAAGAAAACGAAGGACGCGTTGATCTCCGCTATCGTCGCACCGTCGGCCGGTGCGGCGGCAACCGTGCGCCGAAACCTCGGCTCGGTTGGCAACACGGGGCACGAAATCACCATCAGCGCGCAGCTGTTCGAGAGCCGCTATGTAGTGATGGACCTGACCTTGAACGGTTCGATCAACGCAAACAAACTCATCAGCCTTGGCGGCACTCCGGCGCAGATCGGCACTACGACGCAGGCCCGGGAAGGCTATCCGCTCTTCGGCCTCTGGTCGCGCCGGATCCTCGGTTGGGACGACAAGAACCACGACGGCATTCTGACGTACAATGCCGATCCCACATTGAATGAAGTGTTTGTTTCGAAAGACACGACATTCCGTGGCTATGCCGCTCCGCGCAAATTTCTCACGGTCACACCTGGTTTTGATCTCTTCAACCGCAAACTTCGCCTCACGGCGCTGTTCGATTATCGCGGCGGCAACCTGTACTACAACAATACCGAGCGCATTCGTTGCGTCAGCCGCCAGAACTGCAACGGGCTGATGAACCCGAACGCTTCTTTTGAAGAACAGGCGATGGTCGTGGCCACCCGCAACGACCCGTCGGCTACACTCGACGGCTTCTTCCAGCCTGGAGATTTCGTGAAGCTGCGGGAAATCGCGGCGACATATACCATTCCGGCGGTCATGGCGTCCCGCGCATTCAAGGCGCGGTCGGCCTCCGTCACGGTGTCGGCACGCAACCTTGCCAAATGGACGAAGTACCGTGGTGTCGACCCGGAAAATGACTTCACGGCTGCGAATGCCGGTGCGAACAATCCGAGCGATTTCCAGACGTTTGGTGCGCCGACGTACTTCATCGTTCGATTCAACCTCGGCTATTAGCCAATACCGGAGATATAAATATTATGAACAGCAGAATTCCCCGCGGTCAGCGATGGAGCGCTGCGACAGTTGCCGCAGCCGCTCTCCTTGCCGCGGCCTGCCACGGCAGTGTGACGGATAGCGTTCTCAGCGTGACTTTGCCAAGCATCATTGATCCCGTGAATGTCTCAACGATCGATGGCGCAGTAGCACTCCGGACTGGCGCCTTGGCCCGGCTGCGCGACATGACGGCCAGCACCGAAAGCAGCTGGCTGTTCGGCGGACTCCTCGGCGATGAATGGACCACAAGCTCAACGTTCATCCAGAACGACGAGGCGGACGAGCGCCGCATTTCGCTGAATAACGCGACGGTGACCAATGAGTTCCGCACCGTCAACCGTGCACGCACGGCGGCACAGCAGGCGATCAATGCCAACAAAAAATTGCGTCCGGCCGCATTGACTGACATCGGAGAGATGTACTTCGTACGTGGATTCGCCGAAATGCAAATCGCGCAGGACTGGTGCAACGGCACGCCGATGAGTGATGCGTCAGACCGGGTCGTCATTTACGCCGGACCGAGCTCGAATGATGTGGTGTTCCGCCGGGCGATAGCGTCGTTTGACACTTCGCTGACGTTCTTGACCGGCGCCGACGCGACCACGCTGCTGATCAAGCGAGCGGTAAGTGTGGCGCGAGCGCGGGCGCAACTCGGGATCAACGATATCGCCGGTGCGGCGACAACGGTCGCCGGGATCCCGAATAGCTTTTCGTACGATCTCACTTTTGCCCCTACGTCTGGCGACAATATTCTCTGGGCGCAGCCGTTCAGCTCTCTCCGCTACAGCGTTGGAGACACGATCGTGAAAACGAGTGCCGGAAACTTCGTTGCGCAGGCGGGGATTCCGTTCGGCACGACGAACGACCCGCGTGTACCGACGAAGAGAGGAACCACGAAGGCTCAGGATGGGTCGGTATTTGTCGTCACCACGTCGCTCTGGTTGCAAAGCACGACGGTCGCGCTGGTGAACGGTCTCGATGCACGCCTAATTGAAGCCGAAGCGTTCCTGTCTGCCGGTGACGTGACGAACTTCATGGCCTCGCTGAACGCGCTCCGTGCGGCTCCCCCGAAGCTTGGGGAAGTGCAGCCCCCTGTCATGGCAGCGCTGACCGATCCGGGTACTGCGACCGCGCGTCAAGATCTGCTATTTCGTGAAAAGGCATTCTGGACATTCGGCCGCGGGCAACGGCTGTTTGATATGCGACGCCTGATCCGGCAATATGGGCGGACCCAGGATCAGGTGTTTCCGACGGGGACCCATTACCGCGGTATCCCGTACGGAACCGATGTGAACCTTCCGGTTCCGCAAGACGAGTTGAATAACAATCCGCTGGCCCTTAACGGTTGCACTGATAGAAAACCGTAGCCAAGGCTCTGCGTCTGCACAAAGCGAAGGGCGAGGGCGATTGTCATCGCCTTCGCCCTTCATCTACTTCGTCCAGATCACCAGCGTCCCGCACGTGTTGCGCGAGCCGTTGAACTCGGGAGGCACTGTCCCACCACCCCCGTAATATTCTATCCCGGCAATCTGCGCTGTCGGAATCGTGTTGATGTCGAACAGTTGCTGTCCACGTTGCGCCGTGAAGACGGGGCTGCCGTCAAGGAATACCGCCGCGTAACACTGATTTCCCGGCGCACCCCGGCTCCTGTCGAACTGATCTACCTGAAAGCTCCCGCTGATTGATTGCTGGCCGCGCGAACTCGCGACCCACGCTGCTGTACTGCTGTTAGACCGGTAGACATGGGGCCCTGGGAGCGTGCTCAACACTTCCGATACCAAGCGGCTCTCCATCTTCGAGAGTTGCTCTTCGGTGATAAAATGACCAAACCCTGCCGAACGCCGACGTTCAAACTCGGCGAATCGGCGCGGCGTGTTTTTGGCGTTTACCCTGACCCCGGCCAACGGCTGCGCATTCGGGACCATAAGAAAATCAGTTTCGAGGGTGTCGCCCGCGGTGAAGGTCAGTTGTGTGGTGACCGTTACGAAGCCAATCCGGTGGACGATCACGACCTCGCGCCCGGCTCCGATTCCGGCGAGCCGGAACCCGCCAAGGGAATCGGTCAGGACTGACATTCTGAGCCGGGGAATCGTGACCTCGGCGCCACGGAGGGGGTGTTCCGTGGAGTCGGTAAGCACGAAGCCATGTAGCGCGCCTGGATGATGTTGCGCATCCGCACGAGCCGCTAGGACCCCGAAAGCGGTAATACTTGCAAGGAGAAACGGGACCGGTCGCGAGATCGACCAACTCCGGCGGGGAGGAATCATGTATGATATTACCTAGGGAATTGCCTCGGGCGTCATCCCTTGCGATATGCAAGGCGAAATTGACTTCCCGCCCGGTTGCATAAGGCCATATGACTGGCTATCTTAGCAGTCTGTCCAAAAACGCCTTTAATGGCGGCCGAGACCCGGGTTGCGACCTGCACCGGTGAGGCGATGTCCCTACGACGGAGTATGCGTACTCCGCTTTGCACACTCTCAACGATGTCGACGTACACCGCACGACCCGCAGACATTGAACATCAGTGGTTCATTGTTGACGCGGAAGGGATGGTTCTCGGTCGCCTCGCAACCGAAATCGCCAAGATCATCCGCGGCAAACACAAGCCAACCTTTACGCCCCACATGGATACCGGTGACTTCGTCATCGTCATCAACGCGTCGAAAGTACGCGTCACGGGGCGCAAGGCCGAGCAGAAAACCTACTTCATGCACTCGGGCTACATGGGTCATGAAAAGCACATCCCCTTTGCCACGTTGCTCGCCAAGCACCCAGAGCGAGTCATCGAAAAGGCCGTTCACGGAATGCTCCCGAAGAATGCACTTGGCCGCGGCGTGCTGCGGCAGAAGTTGCGCGTCTACGCGGGCGCCGAGCATCCTCACCAGGCGCAACAGCCTACCGTGATCACCTTCAAGCAGGCGGAGGCGAAGTAAATGTCTGAGTCAACCATTCACACCATTGGCCGCCGCAAAGAAGCCGTGTGCCGTCTCTACATCAGCGCCGGTTCCGGCAAGTGGGACGTCAACGGGCGTACGCTCGGCGACTACTTCCCGCGTCCGGCATTGGTTTCGGCGATTCAGCAGCCGTTCACGGCGACTGACACGCTCGGCCGTTTCGACGTCAAAGCGAACATCGATGGCGGTGGCAGCACCGGGCAGGCCGGCGCTCTGCGTCTCGCGGTGGCTCGTGCGCTCGTCAAGATGGACGAAGGGCATCGCGTTAAGCTTCGTGACCTTGGGCTCCTCACGCGCGATTCGCGCGCCGTCGAGCGCAAGAAGCCAGGCCGGCCGAAAGCCCGCAAGCG
>JANYBD010000019.1 GCA_025360995.1 Gemmatimonadota bacterium | reverse complement strand
GTGACGGACTGCCCAGCGTCACGACTTTCGGAAAGCCGCACTACTACCTCGGCGGACTCCAAGTCGATTTCAAGGCTAATCGGGTGCGAACACTGACTACCCGCGGTGCGGTTGGGTTGCAGTTGATCGATCCGGTCACCGGTAAAACAACGGCGATCGACCTGCCCAAAAATGCCACCGCGGGTAGTCAGTGTTCGCACCCGATTGGCCTTGAAATCGACTTGGAGTCCGCCGAGGTAGTAGTGCGGCTTTCCGAAAGTCGTGACGCTGGGCAGTCCGTCACTCTGCTCTTTCAGGAAATGTCTGCGGTCAGGGCTCGGCTGCGTGAGTGTCACATTCAGGTGACGCGGCGCAGTCACAAGCCTCACGATCTCCGCCGGAGGCGTGATATAGCTCTCCTTGGCGAGTAGCTCCCGGTCGGCGGCCAACTGTGCGGCGACGATGGCCTGAGAGTTTTGGGCGGCAAGCGGCAGTGCCGCGAGTGCCAACGTTAGTGCGCTTAGGAGAGCGATAGGAACGGAACGGAGTGACCGCATCATACGAAACCTCAGACAGAAAAATTCACTCGAGAGTGCAGCTCCGGGGTCGGGCTGCACATCCAACCTTACGCGCCGCTGGGTGGCATTGCTGACAGATTCAGTGGCATCAATGGCTCGCCGGGAGCCTTCAAATGTTCAACCTGTGGACGGTTCCTCACATCTTCCCGCCCGCCCCCAATCCCTATTAGGGTGCCAATACTGTACAATTGAAGTACACCAAGCCGCGCCAATCCCGCGCCAGCCCTCCGAGCGCTTCGCGGCTTGCCACCATCTAGTGAGATCTGGAATCGACCCATGTCTGGTCCGACTGCAACACCATCCGGCGACCACCTCGAGATCAAAGACTCCCGCACCGGCAAAACGTACACCGCACCGATTGTCGACGAAACGATTCGCACGGCCGACCTGAAGCAGATCAAGGTCAACGCCGACGATTTCGGCATCATGGGCTACGATCCGGCGTTCATGAACACCGCGTCGTGCCGCTCATCCATCACGTTTATTGATGGCGACAAGGGGATCCTCCGTTATCGCGGCTATCCAATTGATCAACTGGCTGGCAAGGCGAGCTTCCTCGAAGTGGCGTGGCTACTCCGTCGCGGTGAGCTCCCGACGCAGCCGCAATACGACCAGTTCGTGGAGGATGTCACGTACCACACGTACGTACACGAAAACATCAAGCATTTCATGGAAGGGTTCCGCTACGACGCGCATCCGATGTCGATGCTCGGCGCGAGCGTTGCCGCGCTGTCGTCCTTTTACCCGACGGCCAAGAACATCTATGACGAGCGGGAGCGCGATATCGCGTTCATCCGATTGATCGCCAAGATGCCGACGATTGCGGCGTTTGCGTATCGTCACGTGAAAGGGATGCCGTACGTATACCCTGACAACGCGTTGCCGTACGCCGAGAATTATTTGTCGATGATTGCCCGCATGTCGGAGCCGCGGTACGAGGCGAACCCGGTGTATGCGAAGGCGATCGACATTCTGTTCATTCTGCATGCTGATCACGAGCAGAACTGCTCGACGAACGCCGTGCGGGCGGTAGGGTCATCGCACGTGGATCCGTATTCAGCGGTTGCCGCCGGCATTGCAGCGCTGTACGGCCCGCTGCATGGCGGCGCCAACGAAGCGGTACTGCGGATGTTGCACGACATTGGCGATGTGAAAAACATCCCGGCGTTCATCGAGAGTGTGAAGACGGGCAAGGGCGAGGCGCGGTTGATGGGCTTCGGTCACCGTGTGTACAAGAGCTATGACCCGCGCGCCAAGATCGTAAAGGCGTTGTGCGACGACGTGCTCAAGATTGCGGGCGTTGGCAAAGACATGGAGATCGCGCTCGAACTCGAGCGGATTGCGCTGTCTGATGAGTACTTCATCAAACGGAAACTGTACCCGAACGTCGATTTTTATACGGGACTGATTTACCGGGCGCTGCATTTCCCGACCGATTATTTCACCGTGCTCTTCGCGATCGCGCGTACGGCTGGATGGTTAGCACAGTGGGAGGAGATGCTGTTGGACAAGGAGCAGAAGATCGCGCGTCCACGGCAGATTTATACGGGCAGTCCGGAGCGAGAGTATAAGACGAATTTGGACTACAAGCACAAGATTACGAAATAGGTTTTTCGCGCAGGGAATTGTAACTGCAAGGTGAAGAAGGTTCGACGTTTCAGAGTCGGACCTTCTTTGTTTTGCCCACCGGTTTCGCGCTGGCGGGTCCGGGGTTCATCCCCTCGTGTCACTTGCAAACGTGAGGCAGACGCTGGTCAACGGACAGTCCGCACAGCGCTTCACCCGCGCCGTACACACCAACGCCCCCAATTCCATCATTGCTTGGTTGTGCGTCCAGGTCGCCGAACCAGTGCGCGGGAGCACTTCCTCCGCGATAACCCAAAGGCATTTCAGATCAGAAGGTCTTTTCGGATTGAGCTTGGGCGCAAACACACGGGCAAGCACGCGGGCAACATTCGTATCGACGAGCGCCGCCCGCTTCTCGTGCGCAAAGCTCGCGACTGCGCCAGCGGTGTACGCGCCAATCCCCGGCAACTTCTGCAGCTCGGCTGGGACTGTTGGCAATGCGCCGCTGCCACCGTTCACCGTTACTTGCTTAGCTAGCTTATGCAGATTCCGCGCCCTCGCGTAATAGCCGAGCCCTTCCCACGATTCCATCACCCGCTTTGGCGGTGCGGCGGCCAGTGTGTGAATGGTCGGGAACCGCTTGAGAAACTTCCCGTAAAAATCGACCACCCGCGAGACCTGCGTCTGCTGGAGCATCAGCTCGCTCACCAGCACCCGGTACGGATCGCGCGTGCGCCGCCACGGCAAATCGCGGCTGTTCCGGCGAAACCAGCGGCGCAGCCGACGGCTAAAATCTTGGGCACGGGCTTTGTCCGGCAAGTACTTCGGGCGGTGAGGCATTGGCGAGTAAGGTAGCTCGGCGTCGGTTATCTTTCACGCATGACCTCCGGCCTGGTACTCGAAGCCGCCGCCGTGATCGCCGCGTCGCTCTCGGCGATGATCACAGCAGCCAAGAAGAAAATGGACTTCGTGGGCGTGTTTGCGCTCGCGGTCGTCACATCGTTCGGCGGCGGCACGATCCGCGATCTGTTGATCGACCGGCGGCCATTTTTCTGGGTGGAGCGCTGGGAGTATTTGGTAATCGTGTTTGTGTTGTGTCTTGGTTTTGTGTATAGCCGGAAGCTCTATGAGTGGAGCACGACGTTTGTTGCCCGGGCCGATATTATTGACGCGCTTGGGCTTGGGCTCTTTACGATTTCCGGAACCACTCTTGCCGCGCGTGCCGGATTGCCGCCGGTCGTCTGCGCTCTGCTTGGCGTCGTCACAACAACGGGCGGTGGTGTGATGCGCGATTTAATCACCAACGAAGTCCCGTTATTGTTCCAGCACGGGCGCATGCATGCGACGCCGGCGCTCGCTGGTGCGGCGCTCTTTCTTGTCCTGCAACGCGTGGGGATGAGCGAGCCAAATTCAGCGCTCATTGCGACATCATTCATTGTTGTAGTGCGGCTCCTCGCGCTGTGGCTCGGAACCACATTGCCGCGCCCGCATTGGCTTCAAACGGGACGTTGGCAGGTGCCCAAGTAAGTTGGGTCGCCTTACTTGGGTGTCCAGAGCGGCACGGCACTGAACAACCCGTTGGTCACGACGATTTCACGGGCGAGAAAAAGTCCGAAGAGTAGACTCAGTGTTCCTGCCGCCAACCGGATACCCCACTGCAATCGCACCACACGCGCCGACGCGTACATCGCCGGCGCTGCGAGCAGAACGGTCACAAGCACCATCCCCGCAATTGTACCGACCCCGAATACGGCCAAGTACGCAATCGCCCACGCGGTCTCGCGGATAGTGGCAAGCACGAGTAGCGCGACGGCGGCGGATCCGGCAAGTCCGTGGACGATGCCGATGATCAACGGCCGCAGTCCATTGAATGCGACCAGATGGAGATGCTCGTGCGGTGCGCGCTCGCCAGCGGGCCGTAAATTATTAAAGCCGAGTATGATGAGCATCATTGCCACACCAAACTCCAGTCCGAGTCCGAGCCGCGGTGGAATCACGAGGCGAAACGCAACGATAGCCCCGCCGATCACAAACAGCGTGAGCGAGTGGCCAACGCCCCAGAGCGCTCCAATACGTGCGGCGCGCGCGAATGTTCGTTCACGCGCGACAATTGCCGTCACGGCGACAATGTGATCGGCGTCGGTTGCGTGACGGAGACCGAGGAGAAATCCGAGGATGGCGGCGGAAAGTGCGGACGGCATCGGACGGGAATCTAGCTGCCGTGCGGCGGTACCGAGCACTTGGCCACGCTGTCGGGAATTGCCGCCCGTGTCAGACGCCAACTGCCGTCCGTGGCGCGATCGGCGATGCCTTCGGTCACCCGACAGCTGGCCGGGAGACCTCGCAATATTCCGAAGAAATCATACAGCGCCGAGCCGGCGTACCGCATTGCGTGATGGGGGTCGAAGAATCCGCGCACTCCGCCGGACGAGAGTCGTCCGTTCGTGACATCCACATACTCAAAATCTGCCGGATGACCACCGGCGCCCATCTGTCCAGCGCGCTTGCCATGATTCACGAGATGCGAGATTGCCAGCAGGCGGTCCGCCGCCGATGTATACATCACCCGCCGCTCGGCTACTAGTGCCAGCGGTGCAGCGAGCGAATCGCGAAACCGTTCGGCGGAAATATCCGCCGCAAAAAGCACCAGCGCGTACAGCGGCGCGGCCTTCAGTGAGTCCCGCACGCTCGATGGCACGCTCAGCGCTTCGGCGACGATCTGCGCGCCCATGCTGTGTCCGATCACGGTCACGGAGGGCGATGGTGCTGCCGCAAATACCACGTTCAGCGCATCGAGAAACGCCGAGCCGCTGTGGGCGGCGCTCGCGGAATCCTGCCGGTACGCACGTGAGACGAGCGCGTGCACCGACGGCCAAACGGCGAACACTTTGTGCGCCGGCCAGGAAAACACCACGAACGGATTCGGCGCGCGGCCGCGATGCGCGATCTCGGCGGCCTGTGACACGCCCCGGCCGAACGAAGTGGCGTACCCGTGAACATAGATTACCGGACCGCCGCCGGATGCGGCGGCTGGGTTACGGTGGTCTGCGTTGCGAAGCTGAGTGACAAACTGATCACGCGTTAGTCGAACGGTATCGGTGATTTGCGTCGAAAGCTTGTCGAGCAGCCGATCGCTCTGCGATTTTGGTGCTTGCTCGATGAATCGGGAAATCACGAATCCAAATTCCAACGACTGGGCGGCGGCGCGGTCAAAAGCGCCGCCGTGACGGGAGCGGTTGGTGATGTAAAATGTTGTGTCGATTGTGGTGTCGGGGCGAATTCGTACGGGCCGGACGGCGGGGATTACGGAGGGGACGGCGGTACTTACGGGGCGGACGACGGTCAGCGATCCAAAACTGTTATTGGCCGCCAAATATACCAGGGACAGCGACCAGATCAGATGAGCCCTCACGCTACGACACCGTTTTGGTCTTGCGTTTCAGGAAGTCCATCAAAATGAATTGACCAAGCGACATCGTATTCGTGAAGTACGCTCGGCCGCGCGTGATCGACGAGACCATCTTGACGAATTCCACCAACGCCCGGTCGTGCGCTAACATGAAGGTGTTGATCATAATTCCCGACCGTCGGCAATCGGTGACTTCCTTGAGCGTCTCCTGCAGCACGTACGCATCGAGGCCCATGGAGTTTTTGTAGATTTGTCCGCCCGGAAGCGTCAGCGCACTGGGTTTCCCGTCGGTAATCATCACGATCTGGCGCATATCTTTTTTCTGCGCCATCAGCAATCGCTTTGCGAGCTTTAGCCCTTCCGCCGTATTGGTGTGATAGGGCCCGACCTGCGCGCCGGCCAATGCGGCGATCGGGATCTCCTCGGCGGAGTCGTGAAAGAGCACGACTTTGATTGTATCGCCCGGGAATTGTGTGCGAATAAGGTGCGTGAGTGCGAGCGCAACTTTCTTTGCCGGTGTGAAGCGATCCTCGCCATAGAGAATCATCGAGTGTGAGCAGTCCAACATTAGCACCGTCGCGCAGCTCGAGCGAAACTCGGCTTGTCGCACCATCAAGTCACCATAATCGAGATCAATGGGCACGTCGAGATTGCCGTTGCGAATCAAGGCGTTCTTGAGCGTTTCGTTCACGTCGAGGTTCAATACGTCGCCAAACTCATAGGGCTTGCTCCAGCCGTCGGCTTCGATGCCGGTGGCGAGGAATGGCGTATCGTGTGAACCGAAACTCGACTTGCCGAGCGACGAGAGAATTCCCCGGAGGGCTTTGTAGCCGAGGAAGTCGACGCCTTTGTCAGTGAGATTGAACTGCACGTCGCGGGCCGCGGCTTGGGCGAGGCCGCCAGGACCAGTCACGGATTGGTGACCGGCCGGCATTTCCGGCGGTTGCTCGAGATTCAGAAAGCCCTCGTCGATCATCCGCTTAACGATGCTGTCGAGCAGTTCGGCAAGTTTTTCTTCGGAAAGGTCGTCGCCGCCGCCGCGAAGAGCGTCAAGCATTTCCGGTGTGAATTGATCGCTTTTGAGCAGCGCCTCTAGAATGGCCTGCTTGAGCGAATCGAGCGACTTGTCCGCATCGTCGCCCGTCTCGCCCCAATACGGATGATACTGCTGACCACCGGCAAACCCGGATTGCAAAAGAAAATCCGCGAGGTTGTCGAGGAGCGACTGGAGATCGACCGCGTCGGCCATCTCCGGACTGAATTTTGAGTAGGTATGAGAACGCATGGCCGGCTCCGCTTGCATGCAATCAAATCAGGCGAGTGTCAGCAGGCAAACCGGCGGAGTTGTCGGTGCGGCCGCTCCCGATAAGATTGGAATAGCCATGGCTACTTCTGCCCGCTCGGTCAACCCGTTCCGTACGCTGGCCAAACATCGGAACTTCCGTCTGTTCTGGACTGGCCAAACCGTATCGCTCATCGGTACCTGGATGCAACAGGTCGCGGTCGGTTGGCTGGCACTCGAACTCTCCAACGACCCATTTCTGGTCGGGTTGGTGAGCGCCGCGGGGTCGTTCCCGATCTTGCTCCTCTCACTGCCGGCCGGCGTGCTTGCCGACCGTACCGAGAAGCTCAAGGTCGTGCGCATTGCGCAGGCGCTGATGCTTGTCGAGGCTTCGCTGCTGTGGTGGTTTACCTGGTCGCACCACCTGACCATTCACTGGCTGCTCACGTTGGCGCTCTTCGGTGGTACGCTGGCGGCTTTCGAAATTCCGGCTCGGCAATCACTGATCATCGACTTAGTAGTCAAGGAAGATCTGCTAGATGCCATCGCACTCAACTCCGGCGGGTTCAACTTGGCCCGCATCCTCGGCCCGAGTATCGGCGCGTTGGTTATTGCACAATTCGGGATCGCATGGTGCTTCGGTTTTAACGCGCTCAGTTATCTGGCTGTGCTGGTGAGTTTGGCGCTGATCCGGCTGCCTGCTGCTGCTTCGTCCGTTGCGCAACAGCACTCTCCGGTTGAGGGAATGATGCAGGCGCTGCGTTATGTGCGGCACGACCCCACGATGTGGGTGTTGATGCGCGTGGTGGCAGTGTTTTCTCTGCTTGGCATTCCGATTCTCACCATGTTGCCTGTGGTCGCGCGCGATACTCTTCATCTCGACGTTGGCGGATACGGCGCATTGATGATGTGCTTTGGCGCCGGCGCAGTTCTTGGCGCGCTTGTCCTTGCCGCTGTCGGGCAGCAACTGCCGCGCGGCATGATGCGCATGGTGTCATCGCTTGCCTTCGGTTTGTTTATCGTGCTGTTTGCTCTTTCCACGTCTCCGGTTTTTTCCGGCGCGATGCTATTCCTTATTGGCATTTGCGCCATTCTCAACAACGCGTTGATCAATGGCTTGCTGCAAGAGCGCGTGTCGAATGAAATGCGCGGTCGCGTGGTGGCGATTTATGTGATGGTGTATGTCGGGATGACGCCGATCGGATCAACGCTCGCCGGATGGATTGCCCGCCAATCGAGCGCCCCGTGGGCGATCGGTGGCTCGGCTATGGTGATGCTTCTCTATGCGGCATACGCCTTCCGGCGCTATCCGGAACTGCGCCAGAACTAATCGCTTTCCGGTGGCGCGTCCAGAACGGCACGGATCATCGCGCCGAGTGTGGTCGGCGTGAACGGTTTTTGCAGGAAGTGCACGGTATTCTCACGCAACTGTCGAAGCAATTCGACATCATCTGTGTACCCTGAAGCGTACAGCACGCGGAGGGTCGGACGCGTCTTATGAATGGCTTCGGCAAGTTCCCGGCCATTCATTCCCGGCATGATCACGTCGGTAAAGAGCAGGTCGAGTGGTCCGGTCCAGTCGCGGACGATTTCCAGAGCCGCTTTTGGTGAGGCCGCGTTCAGGATGTGAAACCCCATCCCGCGCAGCACGCGGACGGACACCCGTCGCACTGCGTCATCATCTTCGACCACGAGAATGGTTTCTGATCCAGTGCTGGTCGCCGCCGTCGCCCGCTTCGATGTGGACTGGGTCGGCGCTACGTCGTGATATGGCAAATAAATTCGAAACGAAGTTCCGGCGTCCGGCGCCGTTTCAAGGTGGATGCTGCCACCCGCACTCTTCACGATACCGAACACGACTGCGAGTCCAATACCAGTGCCGTGGCCACGTTCTTTCGTCGTGAAAAACGGCTCGAAAACGCGGGCGGCCGTTGCCGCATCCATTCCGCTCCCCGTATCGGTCACAGCGATCATCACCCAGTCGCCGGCTCCGACCGGATCTTTCGCCGATTCGCCGTCCACCAGTCGCACATCAACGATCACCGTGCCGCCACGTATCATCGCGTCGCGCGCGTTCAGCAGGAGATTGAGCACGACCTGCTCCATCTGACCGGGATCGGCACTCACGACGCAGGGCGCTTCGGCCATACGGATGTCGAGGATCACCTGCTCGCCTAACGTGCGGGTCAGGAGTGGTTGCAGACTCTTCACGATGTTTCGGACATCGACGTCCTTCGGTTCCATCGCCTGTTGCCGCGAGAAGATCAGCAATCGCTTGGTCAGATCCGTTGCACTGATGGCCGCGTCCCGAACGTATTGCAATTCGACCATCGCCGGGTCGTCCGGCGCAAGCGCGAGCATTGCCAAATCGCAACTGCCGAGGATCGCGGTAAGCAGGTTGTTGAAATCGTGCGCGACGCCGGCGGCGAGATTGCCGACCGCTTCAATCTTTTGCAATTGCCGGAGCTGGTCTTGGGAGGCAGTAAGTTCGGCTTCGGCGCGGTGCTTTTCTGTCAGATCTTCCACAATAGTGAGTGTGCACGGGCGTCCGGCCCAGTCGATGGAAGCCCAATGCGTCTGCACGGCAAACTGCTCGCCATGTTTTGTTTGGTGCGACCAGCGCGCATTGCGTCCGACCGGAGAGCGCTCGACAAAGGCCAGCGCATCAAAACGGTTCAAGTCCGGTGCGGTCAGGACATCGCGGATAGTTAGCTCAAGGAATTCCTCGCGCGTCCACCCATAGCGGCTCACGGCGGAGTTATTCACCGCGAGAAATCTCAATGTCTCGGCATCCCACACCCACATGGGCATCGGCGAACTTTCGAACAGCAGTCGGTATCGCAACTCGCTCTGCAGCAACGACGCCGTTTGCCATTCGATGGTTTCCGCCATCTGATTGAATGCGGTGGCGAGCGTTCCGACTTCACTGCCGGTGGCGATGTGACTGCGGTGTGTCAGGTCGCCTCTCGCCAGTGCCTCCGCGTCGGTTTTCAGGGTTTCGATCGGCCGACTCAGGCGGCCGGCGACATATCCTGCGAGAGAGAGCACTCCAAAGACTGTTAGTAATACCAGCGCCAGATCGCGCTGCGCCCAGCGGGTATCCGCAGCCAAAATCGCGGACGTGGGAATGCCAACGACGACTGTCCATGGTGCGTGTTTCAGGCGTTCCCATGCCACGACGCGCTCCACGTGATCCAATTCGCTCGGCCGAATCATCGTGCCGCGCGGATTTTCCAACGCCTCCCGAAAACTCGACAATGTGTCAACGCTTCGGCCGCGAGACTTTGCTGTCTCCACCGATCGGTAGACAATGCCGCCGTCGCGGTCGATCACCGTGACGACGGACCCGGGAGGCAATGGCCCCGCGTCAATGACGTGATCAATCGAGTCGAGCCGCACGGAGGAATAAATCACGGCACTAATCGGACTGCTGTTGTGTCGCACCGGGAGCGCGAAAATCACCAGCCATTGCGTCGTATCAGCGCGAGAACGGAACGGGTCGCCGACCGCGAACGCACCCGTGCTAATGGCGTCACGGAAAAATCGCCGATCGCCTACACGAACCGGACTTGGGCGCGGAATATTTTCGACAGAGCTACCGATATCCGTATCATCCACGGTGTGGATATTCAGCGAACCGATTGGCCCGAGGGTCCGGTGATCGAGCAACGTGAGCACGCTATCGTTGTATTGCATGTCAGGCGGCGCAATCCTTACGAGCAACGCGCCGGTTTGTAGAACGACTTCGGCGCGTCGGGCGTATTCATCCGCATGCGCGGCCAGCAGCCGAGCCAATTCGGCAGTGTGTCTTTGAGCCGTCTCGAGTGCGTTCGCCCGCTGCTCTACGTACTGGAGACCAACCAGGCCAAGCATCGGCAGCACTGCCACCACGACCAATAGTGCCAGTCGCGCCCGAATGCCAAACTCCGGTTTTGCGCGCATATCAGGTTGTAAGACCGCCAAAAGGTTCTTCGCCTGCGTTGCCGCCGCGACGACGTCGCGGTTCGTCGCGCGCACGACCGTACTGACCCTGATCACTACGCGAAATTTTGCGACGTGCGACCAATGCTTCGAGTACGAGTTCGCACGCGCCAGTGACCATCGCATCATCCGTGGACGGCGCGAGGTCATACTCGACGACCACGCCGGTGAGGCCGGGCACCATCTCAAATGCACTTCGCAATGTTGCCGCCGGCGCATCTTCAGTCACCTGCAATGCCTGGCCACTATCAAACCACATAATCGCTGCGTCGAGATCGGCATGCGGAGCATGCGCCTTCAACGTGGCATCGGCGGCGCGCCGGATGAGGTCGCGGGCAATCACCGCACCGCCCACCAACTCGCCTTCGTATTCGAGCTCGATCTTGCCGGTGATCGCCGGCAGGGCGGCGTAGACGTCAGCAAGTCGCGGAACGATTTCCTTTTCACCCAGCCGGATCGCACGCCGTTCGGCATTCGACACAACATTTTCCAGCACGGAAATCGGCATGCGCTGCGATACTCCTGACCGGCGATCAATGCGTTTGTCGGAACGGGCTTCGAATGCAACGCGTTCCACCAGTTCGGCGAGCAACGGCGAAATTCGCGCATGCGGGACGTCCCGCGTCGTCCACGCCTCTTGTTGCGTGATCGCCATCCCGAGTTCCACGACCTCCGGGTAGTGCGTGATGATCTCACTGCCAATGCGGTCCTTGAGCGGCGTGATGATTTTGCCACGCGCCGTGTAGTCTTCGGGATTGGCGGTGAAACAGAGCAGGACGTCGAGCTCCAGCCGGATCGGAAAGCCTTTGATTTGTACGTCGCCCTCCTGAAGGATATTGAAGAGGCCGACCTGTACTTTGGCGGCCAAATCCGGAAGCTCGTTGAGCGCGAATATTCCGCGATTGGCGCGCGGCAGCATCCCGTAATGAATTGTCAGCTCGTCCGAAAGCATATGGCCGCCCCGTGCGGCTTTGATCGGATCCAGATCGCCGATGAGATCGGCCACCGTCACGTCCGGCGTCGCGAGCTTCTCGACAAACCGCTGATCACGACTGACCCAACCGATGGGCGTGTCGTCGCCGCCTTCGGCAATGCGTTGGCGCGCGAACTTTGAAATCGGGTGGAACGGCGAATCGTTAATTTCGCTGCCAGCGACCACCGGCATCACGTCGTCAAGCAGTGTCGTCAGGGCGCGGAGGATCCGTGACTTGGCCTGCCCGCGCAGGCCGAGCAAAATAAAATTGTGCCGCGAGAGCAGGGCATTGACGATTTGCGGCATCACGGTGTCTTCGTAACCGAGCACGCCCTCGAACAGCGGGCCACCGTGTCGTAAGCGCGCAATGAGGTTTTTACGGATCTCATCCTTCACTTTGCGATGGGCCCGCTCGGGAGTGGCGAATGGCGATCGCTTAAGTGCGCCGAGGGTCTGCGGAAGTTGTGGTTGGTCTTTCGTCATCAGTCGATTACAGAAACCTCAACGAGATTGTCATAGAAGACGGGCCCGTGCCCGAGATCGGTTTCACGCTGCGACGTCGTGTCGTTTGCATTTGCGCCATCGGCGGCGAGTTTCGTCCACCAGATAGAGGGCGCCCACACGACACCTTCCCGCACGGCGTCAGAGATGCGAACGACGCCCGAAAAGTGTCCGCGGTCGTTGCGGACCACGACGCGTGCGCCCGCCGAAATCCCACGGCGCTCAGCATCCACCGGATGCACCATCACTTCCGGCTCGGCGTTGCGGCGCAGTGAATCGATATTCACGAAGGTCGAATTCAGGAACTGGTGGCGCGGCGATGAGATCAGCGTCAGCGGATACCTCGCGGCCAGTTCCGGCACCATCTCGGGGAATTCGTACGGCGGTGTGAACGCCGGGAGCGGATCGAGCCCCATCTGTTTCATTCGCTCGGAGTAGAACTCCACCTTGCCGCTGGGTGTGGAGAACGCTCCGTCGACATACGGCAGGTATGGTGTCGGCACATTCAGCCGGACCCAGCCCCGTTCCATCAGCGCGTCGAACGTGACGCCTTTCATTTTCTCGTGCGGCGATTCGAGCGCTTGGTGAATCAGCGCGAGGTCGTCGTCGGCGAACATCGGGTCGGTCAGGCCCATGCGGGCCGCAAGCAATCGGAAGATCTCACTATTCGGTTTCGCCTCACCCATCGGTTGAATCGCCGGTCGATTGAGCGGCACGTAGTGATGGCCATAGGAAAAATGAATATCCCAGTGCTCGAGCTGAGTGGTGGCTGGAAGAATCCAGTCGGCCCAGTCGGCCGTGTCGGTCTGAAAATGCTCGAGCACTACGGTGAACAAATCGTCACGGGCCAACCCGCGCAGGACGGACGTGCGGTCGGGCGCCACCGCGGCAGGGTTGGAATTGTATACAATTAGTGCCTGCACGGGCGGACCTCCAACGCCGCCATCCGGCGCGTTGAGTGCCTCGCCGAGCCGAATCATGTTGATCGTCCGCACGGGCGGAGATATATCGGGGCGCTCAAGCGCCTTTTTGTCGAACTGGAAATTCGCGCTGGTCGAGAGTTGCACGCCACCGCCGGCCCGTCGCCAGTGGCCGACGACCGCTGGCAGGCAGGCGATCGTCCGCACGGCCATGCCGCCGCCGGCGTGACGCTGCAGCCCATAATTGATGCGTACGAACGCCGCCTTCGCTCGGCCATACTGCCGTGCCAGCTCAACAATCCGTTCGCTCGGAATGCCGGTGATCTGCGTCGCGCGTGAAGGAGGATACTCCTTCACGCGCTCGCGCAGCTGGTCGGCGCCAAGGGTGTAGCGTTCGATATAATTGTCATCCTGCAATCCTTCGGCGAAGATCACGTGCATCATTGCCAATGCCAGCGCCCCATCGGTGCCCGGCCGGATCGCGATCCACTCGTCGCATTGATCGGCGGTGCGCGTGCGAATCGGGTCGATGGCGATCACCTTCGCACCGTTGGCTTTTGCTTCCAGCACGTGCGGCCAAAGATGTGGATTCGCCGTGAGCGTGTTCGTCCCCCAGAGGAGCACGAGATCGCTGGAGGGCAACCCTTCACCATCGGCCCCGACATTTGCGCCCACGGTCATCTGCATCCCGACGGAGCCAGCTGAAGAACAAATGGTGCGGTCGAGTTTGGATGCGCCGATGGCATGGAAAAACCGGCGGTCCATTGACGAGCCCTGAATAAGCCCCATCGTTCCCGCGTAGGAATACGGAAGAATTGATTCGGCGCCATTCGCTGCCACAATCGTCCGGAGTCTCGCGGAAATATCGGTGAGCGCATCGTCCCAACTGGCCGGTGCGAACTGCCGGCTTCCTTTCGGGCCCACGCGTCGGAGCGGCGTGGTGAGGCGGTCGCGATGATAGGTGCGTTCGAGATACCGATTCACCTTGGCGCAAAGGAAGCCCTGAGTGAACGGATGGTCGGGGTCACCCTGTATTCGCGTGGCGCGGCCGTTTTCAACGGTGACGAGGGTGGAGCAGGCGTCGGGGCAATCGTGCGGGCAGGCGCCGCGGACAACATTCGCGCCGGCGTGGTCCTGATCGGGCATTTGGATTGCGGTCATCGCGCGCTCGACGGTTCCGGGTGAACCCGCAGCAGGAATCTAATCGCGCCACCAGAGCGATGGGGGTCTTTCGCCCCAATGGCGGCAACGGACCAAGCTGAGGGGTGACATTGGGTTAGCCCTGTCAATTGTCTCTTGGCCATGCCCCGTAAACCCTTGACCAATCCGCAGGAAATCGATAAGTTGTGCAGTTGTACGAGCACTGCGTATTAGGCGCAGTCTCGATTGCGCCTATTATCCCGTTTAGGAGAACCCCCATGAAGCGTATTGCCCTTGTCGCTGCCGTGCTCGCTCTCGCCGCTTGCGCTGACAAGAAGGAAGAGGCTCCGGCCGCAGTTGTTGCTCCGGCTCCTGCCGCCACGATGGCTGCTGACACCACGATGAAGATGGACAGCACCAAGAAGGACACCACCACCAAGACGACGACGACCACGACGTCGACTTCGACCACGACGAAGACCCCGGCCCCGACAAAGAAGCCGTAGTCCGGCATTTGAAGTCAGTGCGAAGGGCGCGACCAGGTGGTCGCGCCCTTCGTGTATTAACCGCAATCACAATCAAGGAGCAAACGGCAGCTCGTGTACAACGGCGTGAGTTTCGCCGCCGTCCCACCGTACCGTGAGCCGGCTCGCTGCCGCCACCTCGTGACGAACCATCGCGATGGCAATGGCGCCGAGGGATGGTGATGTGGTGGCGCTCCGTACTTCGCCCACCGGTTTGCCATCGTCACTGAAAAGCTGAGCACCACCCGGCAGTAGTGCCGTGCTCCGCAAGCCGCGCAGATGGCGGTTCACATGGCCGCGAAAATGCACGCGCGCAACGATCTCCTGGCCGGTGTAACATCCCTTCGTATATGAGATACCATGCAGCTCGTCGAAGTTCGCTTCCTGAGCGAGCGTGTTCTCGTCCATATCGATTCCCCAGAGCGGCCGGCCGGCTTCAATGCGAGCGATGTTCACCGCGGCCCGCCCGACTGGCGTGGCCCCGGCGATCTCGAGCGCCGACCACAGCGCCGTCGCGGCCTCCACAGGTACGAAGATATCGAATCCGTCGCCACCGAAATCGGGCGTGCGCGCAACCCGCAACGTGTTCCCGCCCCAGTCCATCGCGAAATGTGCATAGTCACTGAGGGCTCTGAGCGTTTGCACTGCAATACCGAGCGTGAGCCCAATCGTGCCAGCCGAATTGGGCCCGAACACGCCGACAGTGCGCAAGATCGTGCTCGCGTCTGCGTACCGTGCGAGGCGGGGGTTCACGAACTTTCGAATCATCGTTGCGAATCCGGGAGCGGCTGCCTCAGCGACGTCGACCAGGAAGTCGCCCTCGCGCGCGAAGACACGAACGTCGGCGATGATCTTCCCTTTGGATGTCAGTGCCGCGGCGTACTGGCCAGTGCCTGGAGTGAGTGCAAGTACATCGCTCGTGAGGAGTCCGGTGAGCGTGTCGCCTGCCTTCGCACCCGCGACGATCATTCGCTGGCGGGCGCTGCGATCAACCAATGCGGCGCCATTGCGGAGTGCATCGTATTCACTGGCCGGCGTCGAAAAGAGCTCGACCTGTTCGAATCCCGGCGCGGTCGGGACCGCTTCTGGTATCACGGAGCCTCAGCGCGCCGCGAGAGGTGTACGGCATCGGCGAAGGTGACGCCCTGGAGAGAGGCGAGGTATCCGTCGCCGGCGAACGCGAGGGTTGGCGATACCGGGCCAACCACGACGACATTCAGCTGCGCCGCGCGGGCCGCAGCGGTCGCGTTGAATGACGCAACCATCGCGGTCTCGCCACCGGCGCGAATACTCTCACCGTGGGCAAGACGGAACAGTGCCGCGTCGTACGGGTCGGACGACGGCTCGGTGCCGGCGTGATCATCGGCCGTAAGAACACATTCAAACGCGTCGCGCAGTCCGGCGAATTCCAGCAGCGCCACAACGTCGCGCCGCCGCGCGCTGGTAACGATTGCCAGTCGGACATGACCCGAGGCATTGAGCACAAAGTCCATGGCACCCGGCGCAAGCGGGAGTCCGTGCTGCAACGTTGCGGCAAGGGCGCGATCGGCACGCAATGCGGCAAGTTCAATCATCGTTTCATCGGCGGGCACGTTGGCCTGTCGATAGGCGCCGCGGACGGCGGCGGGGATCGACACGCCCAAACAGACAGCGTCGAGCAGGTCGTCATCGATCACGACGCCATCGTGCGCGAACGCGGCACGCAGTGCGGCGAGTTTTGGCGCGCGGGTTTCGACGAGCACATCGTCAAAATCCAGCATGATGACTGGGCGGGGCATGTCATATAGGTATCACCGGGGTGACGCCAGCGTGAAGTCCGCTCAGGATTTCCGATAGGCTTCGGCAAGCAACTCGACTGGGTGCCGGGCTGTTGCGGGGCTGCCGGACCGGGCGAGCCCGGCGCCGATCTGCATCAGGCAACCGGGATTTCCCGTTGCAACGATCGCCGCCCCGGAAGCGGCAATGTGCGCGAGCTTTGGCGCCAGCACTTGGTCCGACAGCTCCGGCTCGATGAGGTTGTAGATGCCTGCACTGCCGCAGCATTGATCGCTGTCGGTGAGCGGAATGAGCGTGAGTTGGCTCATAGCGGCAAGCACGGTGAGCGGCGGTATAGTGACATGTTGGCCGTGTTGCAAATGGCAGGGCGCGTCGTACGTGACGGTCGGCGCACCAGGCAGTGAGCCTGCCGTTCGCGGGCCGGCTACGGCAAGCAGTTCACTCACATCGCGTACCCGCGCGCCGAACGCCGCAGCGCGATTGTGCCACTCGGGGTCGTCGCGCAACAGCTGCGAATACTCTTTCATCGCCGCACCGCAACCAGCGGAGTTGGTGCAGACGAATTGAGCGCCACTTTTCTCGAAGGCGGCAATGTTGGCGCGAGCCAATGCGCGCGCCAATGCCGCATCACCGGCGTGGGCGTGCAATGCGCCACAGCACCGTTGGCCATGGGCAGCGACGCGCAAATATCCGTTCACATCGAGGACATGTTCGGTGGCGCGATTTATACTGGTGAACAATCCTTCCATCACGCAGCCATCGAGTATCGCGACCGTTCCCCGGCCGCCATCCGGATCGGCCGCGGGATACGCACGCTGGGGCCTCGCCGTCGACGCGAGCATGGCCATAGCGAAACCGAGCCGGCCCGGTACGCGAGCGAGCAGGGCAGGCATGCCCGTGGCGCGGAACATACGCGCGCCAAACATGACCATACCGAGGAGCCGCGGACGCGCGAATACAAAAAGAATTGTCCGCGCCACGAGCGGCAATGGGCGTCCGGTGGTGAGTCGCTCGCGCGTTTGTTCAAGCAACTGACCATAGGGAACGCCCGACGGACAGGCGGTCTCGCAACCGCGGCATCCCAGGCAACGGTCGAGATGGCGCCGCGCGTCAGGATCGTTGGACGCGATCGCGCCCTCGGCGAGTGCTTTCATCAGTACGATTCGCCCGCGCGGCGAATCATTTTCGTCGTCGAGCGCGAGATAAGTTGGGCAGGCTTGCAGGCAAAAGCCGCAATGCACACACAGCTCGGCCCCACGCAATGGCAGCAGATCGGCAGCGGTGCGCGTCATGATTTGCCCTCGGCGCCGGTCCCGCATTCGAATCGGTTCCATACGTGCGCGGGATCGAACAGCATTTTGATTCGTCGCGACAATGGATCCGCAAACGCGTTTGCGGTGACGGCGCGAGGATGCGGATCGAGGGCGCGATAGCGCGACCACACCGTAGTGTCACACGGTTCGGTTCGGCCAATCTCGCGCATGGCTGCGCGTGCGGCCGCGACGAATGCAGTGTTGCCGCCGAGGCGAATGAGCGCTGAGGCGCGTGGGAATCCAAGTGCAGCGGCGTGAGCAGTGGTGAGGATTTCACTCGCCAGTGGCGCGAGGGGACCGCGTCGCAGGGCTGCCAATCGCGATTGTGCTGCGATATCGCCCGGTGTGAAGTACAGCGTCCACGATTCGTCGACAACGGGTCGCGCCCGTAGGCGAATACTTATTTCCGTGATCGCGCCAAGGGTGCCCCACGATCCGACCATCAGTCGTGTGAGGTCAAACCCGGCCACATTTTTCACGACGCGGCCGCCACCACGAGCGAGCGCTCCCGTGCCGTCAACGAACTGCACCCCAATGGCTACATCACGCGGCGTACCCAGTGATCGCGCGCACGGACCGGTGGTAGCGGTGGCGAAAGTAGCGCCAAGCGAGCCGCCGTCATCGCCCCACGGCAGGAGCGGGCACCATTGGTTGTGCGCCGCAGTCGCGGCGTCGATTTCAGAAATCGTGGTGGCGGAACCGGCCGTAAGCGTGAGGTCGCCCGGCACATATTCCACGATGCCAGTGAATAGAGACAAGTCGAGCGACGTGGACGCGACCACTCCGCCCGTCACTCCCGCTGGCCATGTTCCGCGGCTGACCAGCCGCAATGGAGTCGATCGCGCACGCGCGTCGTGCGCAATCGTCTGTAGCTCGCCGGTGTTTGCGGGTTGCAGCGTCATGTATGGGCGCCTGGTGCGGCGTGCCACTCTTTGCACCGGTGCGAGGGGACGACTTTACCGGGATTCGCGCGCCGCTCCGGATCGAACGCGTCGCGAAGGCGACACATCGCGTCGAGTGAATCGCCAGGAAACATCCGTTCCATATAAGCGAGCTTGTCGGATCCGACGCCGTGCTCTCCGGTGATAGTGCCACCAACAGAAATGCACAGCTCCATTATTTCGCTCATTGCGGCGTGCACGCGTGCCGACTCGTCGGCGTTGCCGGCGTCATACGGAATGTTGGGATGCAGATTTCCGTCGCCGGCGTGAAACACATTGCATATGCGCACATTGTGCCGCGTGCCAATTTCGGCCATGCGAGCGAGGATCGGCGCGAGTTGCGAGCGCGGAACAACGGCGTCCTGAACCGCGAGGTGCGGGGCAAGGCGTCCCATTGCCCCGAACGCTTTCTTTCGTCCCTGCCACAGACGGCCGCGTTCGATCGCGTCGCTCGCCGACCGCACCATACGAGCGCCACAGGCGCGGCAAATTCTCACAACAGCTTCAACATCGTCGTCGAGACCGTCGGCTGCGCCATCCACTTCAACGAGGAGCACCGCGGCGGCGTCGATCGGATAGCCAGCGGCGTAAATCGAACTCTCCACTGCCTGGATGGTTGCGGCGTCCATCAATTCGAGTGCCGCCGGAAGTATGCCGGCGGCAATGATCGCCGACGTGGCGCGGGCCGCATCGTCGATTGACGAAAAATCGGCGAGCATGGTGTGTACGTGTTCCGGGTTCGGCGTGAGCCGCACTGTGATGTCAATCGCCACACCAAAGCAACCTTCGGAGCCGACGAACGCGCCAAGTAAATCGTACGCTGGTGTTTCTTCGCTTGGCGCGGTGAGTGAGACGATCTCACCATTCGGCAGCACGACAGTGGCGGCCAGAACGTGGTTGAGCGTTACGCCGTACTTCAGACAATGCGGGCCACCGGCATTCTCGGCGAGATTTCCGCCAATCGTACAGGCCGTTTGGCTCGACGGATCGGGCGCATAGTGCAATCCAAACGGCAACGCAGCCTTGCTGAGCGCAGCATTCACGACACCCGGCTCTACGGTCGCGGTCCGCGACTCGGGATCGATCGTGATGATCTGCCGAAGCCGCTGCAGGCCAAGCAAAACGACATTGTCGGCGAGCGCACCGCCCGAGAGGCCGGTGCCAGCGCCGCGTGGAACGAATGGCATACCAGCCGCGTAGAGTGCGCGCACGACGGCCACGGTTTCGTCCCGTGTGCCTGGCATAACAGCGAGGCGAGGACGGCGTCTATTGCCCGGTAACGCATCGGTCGCGTAAGCCAACAGCTCAGTTGCACGCGTGAGGCAATAGCGCGTACCGACAATATGCGAGAGTGTCGTGGCCAATTCCGGCATGACTGAACCTTAATCGTCGCGCTGTGAATGCACGAAAGGCCGGGCAGCCGGGCCGCTCGACCTTTCACGCGTATCACATCGCGCTCTCCGGGGAGCGCGATGGGTGGGGTTCACTCAGGTAATGGCCCAGAAACCCATCAGCGAGCGCCCCTCGGGCGATTCGCGAAGTTTTTCGAACGCCCGTTCACGAATCTGCCGAATGCGTTCACGCGTGACACCCATAAGCGCACCGATCTTTTCGAGCGTCATTGCTTCGGCGCCTTCATCAAGACCGTAGTACAGGTGCAGAATCTTGCGTTCACGCGGCGTGAGATAATTGCGGAAGACCTTGGCAATGCACTCGCGCATCAGGTTGAAGTCGGTCCGCTCTTCGATCTCGATGCCATCGCCGCCGGCGAACCGTTCGCCGAGCGTGGACGCCTCGCGGTCGGAACGATCGACCGGTGCGTCAAGCGAGAGTTCGGTGGCCGACATTTGTTTTGCGGCGCGCACCTGTTCCGGCGTTTCATCGAGCAACCGGCCGATTTCATGGTCGGTCGGGTCGCGCTTTAACACCTGCGCCAGTACAGTTTCGGCGCGGGAAAGCTTAATGAGCTGTGAGTTCTGATTGAGCGGAATACGCACCGAGCGCGTCTGTTCCGCGAGCGCTTTGAGGACCGCCTGACGCACCCACCACACGGCATACGAGATGAATTTTACGCCTTGGTCGGGATCGAATTTGCGGACGGCTTTGAGGAGTCCCTCGTTACCGATCGCCACGAGCTCGGACAGGTCGAGACCGTGCCCTTGGTACTTCTTGACGTACGAAATGACGAATCGCAGGTTCGCCGTGACCAGTCGTTCGGCCGCGGCTTCATCGCCCTTTTGGGCCAAGCGGGCCAGACGCCGCTCTTCTTTGACGTCGGTGATGAGCGGGAGTTTTTGAATGTCCTGCAGGTACTGGTCGAAAGCTGTGGAGGGGGAGGAACGGAAGAATCCTTTCGATCTCGACTCAGTCGCACGCTGCATACACACCCCGTTCATGCGTTGGGAAGTGAATAACCTGGCTGCATACCGATCAAGCATTGACCAGTATGCAGGGACGGTCAGGATATGTAGAGGTACAGCCAGCGGTCAACACCCAAAACGTGTGCCATGTCACATTATGGGGGTCCTGTAACGATCTATCCCGTTGCCTGACAATAAGTTACAGGAACGTCACAAATCTTTCAAAGTGATGACCCGCGTCACAAGGGTTGCCGCCGACTGATTCCTAGACAGCCGCTCTGCTTATCGCGAGCTGTCTATGACATCGAGGACAATGGCATCTGGCACCGGTATGGCGAATCCGCGGTCGGCGCCCGCCATCATTCCAAGTTTGGCTGGCAATGCATACTCCACCAGGCCGTCACGCGCTTTCTTGTCGCTTCTAGTGGCTTCGAGAATGGCATCGCCGGACATTTCCGCGGGAACAGCGGTCGGAAGTCCGACCTGCCGCAGGACGTCGATGAGCATTTCTGGAAGTCCCGGATCACCAATCCCGGCGCGCGCGGCGATGCGCGCTTCGACCACCATTCCGACGGCCACGCATTCGCCGTGTAGCATCGCGAAACCGCTTAGCGTTTCGATGGCGTGGCCGATGGTGTGGCCGAAGTTCAGGATCTTGCGGACGCCGGACTCGCGTTCGTCGCGGGCGACTATATCCGCCTTGATCTGTACGTTTCGGCGCACAAGTTGATCGGCCAACGCAGCGTTGGGGCCGCCAGTACGAGTGATCGCGCGGCCATTTGTGGCGAGCCAAACGAATTCCGGCGCACTGGCGATGACGGCGTGCTTGATGGCTTCGGCGAGCCCATTGCGGAGTTGTTCGACGGGCAGTGTTCCGAGAAGCGTCGGGTCAGCAAGTACGAGCACAGGATGATGAAATGCGCCGACCAGATTTTTCCCGTGGCGCGTATCCACTCCGGTTTTTCCGCCGATCGACGCGTCGATCATTGCGAGCAAAGTCGTGGGCAACTGCACCACTGGGATGCCGCGCAGAAATGTGGACGCGACGAATCCGGCGAGATCACCAACAACGCCACCGCCGAGCGCGAGGATTGCGGAGTCGCGACCAAAATGCAGATCGAGCAATTCGTCGGTGAGCCGCGACCACTGTTGACGGGTTTTGCTGGCTTCCCCGGCGGGAATGGTCAGCACCGTCGGCGACGGCGTTCCGCATGCTGCGGCGAGTCGTGCCGCATAAAGCGGTGCAACGTTGCTGTCGCTGATGATCGCGAGCCGCCGGCGTTGCAGTGTGGCATGCAACTCGGGGCCGCACGCATCGAGGAGGCCAGCCCCAATCAGCATGCGTGAACCATGCAGGTGAACGGCGTCGGCCGCAGCCCGAGTCATTGACGTGCCGCCTACCAGGTGACTTCGCCGGCACCGGCCCGGCGGTTCGCGACGCGCGCGAGCATGAACAACAGATCGGAAAGCCGGTTGAGGTAAATGATCACGACCTGCGGTACGTCGTCCGTAAGTTGGAGTCGGACGATCGCGCGTTCAGCGCGACGGCAGACGGTGCGGGCCACGTGCAATGCCGCGGCCTTGGGCGTGCCGCCTGGCATGATGAACGCTTTCAACGGTTCCAATTCCGCGTCGCAATCGTCGATTGCCTGTTCCAGTTGGGCGATGCGCTGATCCGTCAGACGCGCTTTTTCGAGTTGCTCGCGGACTTTCTCCGGATGCGGAGTCGCCAGAAGTGCACCAATCGCGAACAAGTCGCGTTGGACAGCTGCCAAGACTTCATCGATACGCGGCATCGATTCGGCAGCACGGGCAACGCCGACAAACGCGTTGAGTTCATCGACGTCGCCGTACGCGGAGACCCGAGCACTGTCTTTGCCGATCCTTCCGCCGCCGAAGAGGCCGGTTTGGCCGTCGTCGCCTGTCTTGGTATAAATCTTAAACGTCATGGCTAAAAGCTAACGCCGACCAATAGAGAACGCCCGTTAGTCACCGAACACTTTATCGAGCAGCGACCAGACAGATTTTACCGGCACTATTGGAGCGGAGACGGAGCGGGGCGTGTCCGAGGGCGGCGAGTAGCTCTGCGGAAACTGCTTGGCCAAGTGCGCCTGCAGCCGTTCCGGCGACCCCGGCATTTTCTGTTTTGCACACCATTCGTCGAGCGCCAGTCCGAGCATCGCGGCATTCGGCCGGATCATCGAGTCTTTGGCGATCGCGAGCGAAATCAGCCCCGTGAGGGTTTTGTCGAGATCGGGGAGGAGCACTCGGAGATCAGGTGTTGGCGCAATAGTTACTTCGTCCATCGACGCTTCGGTTTCGACTTCCTTGAACAGTTGCTCGAGCGCCAGGATTTCATACAGCACAACGCCGGTCGAGAAAATATCGGTGCGCCAGTCGACGTTCGCGCTGACGACTTGTTCCGGACTCATGTAGTGTTTTTTGCCGATCGTCATTTGTTGGCGCGCCGCCGGATCGGCCATGGACCGGGCTTTGGCGATACCAAAATCGGCGAGTTTTACCTGGCCGTCCCACGTGAGTAACACGTTGCCTGGTGACACATCACGATGGACGATGTACAGACGCTGGCCTGAGGCGTCGACGAAGTTGTGTGCATAGTCCAAGGCACGACAAACGCGACTGATAATGTAGGCCGCGAGCGGTGGCGGCATTGGCTCGCCCATCGCCCGGTGATGATCGATCAGCCGGCGCAGCGTGACCCCGCGCACGTACTCCATCGCCATGAAAAATTCACCGCGCACTTCTTCGAATTGGAAGATTTGCACGATGTTTCCGTGCATCAAATTGGCCGAGAGTTTTGCCTCGTCGATGAACAGTTGCAGCCACTCGGGCTCGCGGGCGTATTTCTCGTGAATAACCTTGATGGCGACTCGCTTGGTAAAGCCGCGGTCGCCGACTTGCTCGGCCTCATACACGGTGGCCATGCCCCCGAGCGCGAGCCGGCGCAGCAAGCGGAACTTGCCGAGGTATTCGATGGTGCGGGTGGCGTCATCCACGGGGCGCGCTCACATAGGCTCAACGTGGCCATCGGGGACACGTTCCCGTGCCCGGCGGATGCTGGCCGTTTCGAGATCAAATTCGGGGAGCAACAGCTCACTCTTGGTCATCGACAAAACCTCTATAGGTTGATTCATTAGAGCGCGGCGGCGAACTTTCGGAATGGTGCACGAGATTACTGATATCACAATCATTGGGGCAGGGCCGGCCGGCCTGTTTGCCCTGTTCTATGCTGGCATGCGGGGCGCGTCGGCACAAATTGTCGACGCCCTGCAGGAGCCCGGCGGACAGTTGACCGCGCTGTACCCGGAAAAAGATATCTTCGACGTCGCCGGATTTCCGAAGGTGCTGGCAAAGGATCTCGTGCGCTCGCTCGTCGAGCAGGCCCGCCAGTTCGCCGGCCAGATTCACTGCAATCAACGGGTGGTCGCGTTGGAAGAGGCGGACGGTCATTTCGTTCTGGTGACGGAGACCGACCGATTTCCGACACGGGCAGTGATTATATCCGCGGGTATTGGTGCATTTTCGCCGCGTCGCCTTCCGCAGGCGGCTGCCGGCCCCTGGTATGGTCGTGGGATCCACGACCGCGTGACGAGTCCCGACGATTTCATCGGCAAGCGCGTGGTGATTATCGGTGGCGGCGACTCGGCGTTCGACTGGGCGCATCAGCTTCGGGACCGCGCAGCGAGCGTCGCCCTGATCCATCGCAGCGACCGTTTTCGTGCGCATGCAGCGACGATCTCCGAGGTGCGCGCCGCGGAGGCCGCCGGACGGACGTCCATCCACACGTTCCATGAGTTGCACGATGTGATTTCCGATGGCGACAGGATAATTGCGCTGGAAATTAAGGATATCAAAGCGAAAACTACGCGTCGTATTGACGCTGACGTCGTGTTGCCAATGCTTGGTTTCGTGAGCGATATCGGCCCGCTTGGCGAGTGGGGCTTGACGGTGGAGAATGATGAGATTGTGGTGAACTCACAAATGGAAACGGGCCGGCGCGGGGTGTACGCCTCGGGCGACGTGACGATGTATCCAGGCAAGCTGAAATTAATCGCCACCGGATTTGCGGAATCGGCCACGGCGGTAAATCAGGCGGTGCATTTTATTTACCCGGAGAAAAAGGTCAATCCCGGCCACTCGTCCAACCTCGCGGTATTTGGCCAGAAGGACGACTAGGCTGCGCCGAGCGTGGGCGGTGTGCGCGGCAGCGTTGATTGTTGCCGGCCCGGTGGCGGCGCGCGCGCAAAACGTGTCGTGCCGGCCCGGAAGTCTCGAAGTCGTGCAGCTCACCTTCGAGGGCAACAGCGCGTTCTCCGACGCAACACTGGCGGGTGGTGTCGTCACCACCCCCTCGTCGTGGACCCGGCGTCACCTCCGGTTTCTTGGTGCGCGGCACTGTCTCGACCGCACACAATTCCCGCTGGACGTGTTACGCCTATTGATCTGGTACCGCAATCACGGATATGCATCCGTGGCAGTGGATACGGTGGTGACGCGAGTCGGCACGGAACAGATCGCCGTGCGATTCTCCGTGCGTGAAGGGGCACCGACGATCGTGGATTCGCTCGCGTTCGATGGGATCAGTCGCGAGCTCGATCGCCCTGCATTGTTGCGTGGTGTGCCGACAACGCTGGGCGGCAACTTCGACAAGTATGCGAACGAGGCCACGCGCGATACGCTCACACAGCGATTGCATAATGGCGGGTATCCGGATGCTGAAGTGTTTGTCGGTTACGACACGCGCACGGTGGCGCGTCGTGCCAGCGTTACGTTCACTGTGGCGCTCGGTCCGCGGGTGCGGCTCGGCGAGATTGTCGTCCACGCAAATCCGCAGCGGCCCGGCGCGACGCGATTGGTGAGCGACGCCGTCGTGCGTGAGGTCGCTGCCGTGCAGACGGGCGACCAATATTCCGAAGAGCGGCTTGAGCGCGCCAAACGCGCGCTCTACCAAACCGAATTGTTTACGCACGTCAGCGTCGTGGCCGACAGCGCATTGGCCGCGGGCGACTCGACGGTGCGCGTGTCCCTCGACGTGACGGAAGGGCTCGCCCGCTCGGCGCGCCTCGGTGGTGGATATGGCACGCTCGACTGCTTTCGCATGAGCGGCGATTTGACGCAATACAATTTTCTGGGCGGCGCCACCCGGCTCGACTTGCACGCGAAGTTATCGAAAATTGGTGTTGGCAGGCCACTTACAGGACTGGAAGGGCTCTGCCCGTTTGTCCACGACGATCCGTACAGCAAGGATCTGAATTATTATCTCGGCGCAACCGTCAGCCGGCCAGCATTATTTCATGCGTTCGTGCCATCGTATTCGCTGTATAGCGAACGGCGGTCGGAATACAACGCGTACCTGCGTACCACACCAGTGGGCGGCAGTCTGGCTTTCACGCGCCGGCTGTCGCACGTGACGCAACAGCTGTCGTACTCGCTGGAATACGGAGAGACCCAAGCGCAGCCGGCGCTACTCTGCGCGGTATTCAACGCATGCGTGGAGGCCGACCGCGAATCGTTCAGCCGTCTGCAGCGTCTTGGGGTGGTTGGACTCGCTGTGACGCGCGAGACCAGCGACAATCCCGTCGATCCCACCACCGGCAGCGTGGTACGGTTTGAACTGCGCACGGCTGGCAACTTCACCGGGTCGGATCCGTCACTGCGGTTTACGCGAGTGACGGCCGGCGCGGCGATGTATTTGCCACTGACCAGCGATCTCGTGTTCGCCGGACGGCTGCAAGTCGGCGCCGTCGTCGGTAGCACATTGCAGTTCTCAAACGCCGCATTGTATGTGCCGCCGCAAGAGCGGCTGTTTGCCGGTGGGCCGACCACCGTCCGCGGTTTCGCGCAGAATGAACTTGGCCCGGCATTGTACATTCCGGCCGCCTATGACACGGTGCGAGCCAGGGGAGCAATTGGAGGTGATCCGGCCAACCCGCGCGACACGGTGTATTTCCGCGCCCGCGCGGACTCCGGCAATGCGCGCACCATTCCCACCGGAGGCAACGCGCTTATTGTGGCGAACGTCGAAGTTCGTTGGCGCAGCCCATTTTTGCCAAACGTCATTCAATGGACAGCATTTACCGATGTTGGCGAGGTGTGGAATCGCGGCTCGGCCGGTTCAAACGTCGGTTTTAGTTCACTCCGATGGACGCCGGGAATCGGTGTGCGTGTCCGAACAATTGTTGGTTTCCTGCGGCTCGATGTGGCATACAATTCGTATCAACGTTCCGAGGGTGCCGCCTATTTTGACGCGCCGACCGTGGCCGGCGGGGCGCTGCTCTGTGTCAGTCCCGGCAACACACTGCGCGTGACTTCCGTTGGCCGCGTGTTGACTCAGGAGTCGGGAAGCTGTGCGGCGACCTACCAACCGCCGCGCGAGACGTCGTTCTTCCGGCGGTTGACTCCGAGCATTTCGATCGGCCAGGCGTTTTAGCGTATGGGACGCCGCCGCGCAGTGGTGCTGTTGTCGGCACTGGCGATGCTGGTACTCGGGGCGGGAATCGTTGGCGGGCTGATTGCCGCGACGCAAAGCGACGGCGGCCGCGACTGGCTGCGCCGGCAGTTGGCGCGCCAGTTGGCGAGTGGGATGAATGGCACACTGCACTTGGGGAAACTGTCCGGCTCGTTTCTCACGGATCTGACGATTGATTCGCTGATGATTCGCGATCGCGATGATTCGGTCTTCGCTACCAGTGGACCGATACGGCTGACGTACGATCCACGCGACATTCTTGACGGCCGCATAATCGTGCGCTCGATCGAGTTACAGCACCCGTTTCTGGTGATGCGTCGTGAGTACGACGACCGATGGAATTTCCGTAAAGTATTTCCGACCGGGGACGATGATGTTGTCGGACAGCCAATCGCCCGCCGTGGGTTTGGCGCATTGGTGGTGCTGCGCAATGTCCGAGTGCGTGGCGGACATTTTCAGCTCACGTTGCCGTGGGATCCGGACGACTCGCTCAAGGGTGCGCGCCGCGATAGTGCCGTGGCGGTAAATCTTGCGCTTGCCGATCACGAGATTCGCCGCGTCGCTGCGAAAGGCAAAACGTATTATCAGCGTTCGTGGCATTGGCAAGCGGTGAATGCGACGTTCAACCGCGTTCGCCTACGGCAGCCAGACAGCACAGGCCGTCAGTTCGATATTGCACGACTGGACGTGTCCGAGCCACTGCCGCCGTTCGCCTGGCGCAATGTGCGCGGTGCCGCACTGTGGCGTGGCGATTCGATTTGGATTGATTTCAATCACCTGGAACTCCCCGGCTCGGTGGCGCGTGCAAAGGGCAAAATGCACTGGGGCAATGATCTGCCGATTCGATACGACATCCGGGTCCACAGTGACTCGGTGGCAATGAACGACATCGCGTGGATATTCCAGACGCTGCCACGAACCGGTGGCGGCTCGATGGACTTGCATATCAAGAATGAGCGTGATCTTCGCATTCTCGACTATGCGATGACTAACATTGATGCGCGCAGCAATGGCTCGCACATTCGCGGCGCGATGACGTACGGCGTCGGCGGCCCGGTGTTGATTGTGAAGGACGTCAATTTGCAACTCCTGCCAGTAGACTTTGCGTTGCTCGAAACGCTGAATGGCAAGAAGTACCCGTATCCGTGGCGGGGCCAGATCAGCGGCACACTTCGGGCACCGGGCGGTCCGGTGAATCATTTCAAAGTTGAGGAAGCGAAATTTTCGTTCGCCGACGCAAACGTGCCGGGTGCAGTTACGCGCGGGACGGCGCAAGGCGAAATCGATATTCTCGATCCCGGTCGCACCAAATTTCACGGCCTCCAGCTGGATATTTCCCAGCTGGACCTGCGCACGCCGCAGTTTCTGAACCCAAACTTCCCGCGATTAAACGGAATGCTTTCCGGCGCAGGCATTGTGGATTCAATTTGGACGGATATTCGCTTCCGCGATGTGGATCTCACGCACCGCGACGGCGACACTGCTCCACCTTCGCGTTTTAAAGGCAGCGGGCGCATGACAGTTGGCGACGGCAACATTGCCTTCGAACTCACAGCAGCGGCGTTACCACTTTCCGCCACGACGGTCGCCCGATCGTATCCGGGTCTGCCGTTGCGGGGCGAATACAATGGCCCATTGCATCTCAAAGGCACTGTAGCCGACCTCGCCATCCAAACCGATTTGGTTGGCGGACCAGGACGCATCCAATTGGATGGCCAGTTCGACGCACAAGGGCCCCGGTACCGCGCGACAGCCCGTGGCGCCGTTTCCGGGCTGAACTTTCGTCGCGCGTTTGAACGCGCAGGGCTGCCGCTCAGCGAATTCAATGGTCGCTTCAGTGTGGATGTTGAGGGTGATTCACTGGCCAACGCTGTCGGCGGTGTTGAACTGTTCGCCGACCGATCCTTCGTGGACAGTCTCCGGATATTTTCGGGACGAGCGGGATTGCGGTTGCAATCTGGCACGCTACGCATTGACTCCCTGCGCGTCGAGTCATCGGCCGGCCTGCTGATCGCGAATGGCGGACTCGGACTGGTGGATGCGCGTACCGACACGGTGCATTTTCGAACGGTTGTCGATTCCCTTGGCGGCTTGCGTCGATACCTGAGCCGCGTCCGAGCCGACACCGGGCTGTTCGCCATCGCCGACTCGCTCGGCGGAACGATAATCGCCAACGGTACGATCGTCGGCTGGACGCACAACTTTGCATTGCAGAGCGTGTTTAATGGCACCGATCTGCGGTATGAGAGGACGACCGCGCGCCAACTTTCGGGGAGTGTGCGGCTTGCTGCGCTCCCGGATTCGGCGAGCGGAACGGTCGCCGTGCGTCTCGACACGGTCCGAACGGGCGGCGTTTCTCTGGCCCGATTCGAAGCCGCAGCGGAGCTGCGGGGTGGATCGCGGGCCACCGCCACAGCGGCGGTTGAAATGTCGAGAGGCACTCGGATGCGCGGGCGCGCCGAGATTTTTCGTCATGGCGATTCCACGGACGTGCGCCTCGACAGCCTTGCCTTGAGAACGAATGCAAACTTGTGGTCATTGCAGCGCACCGGAATCATCGCGTTGACGCCTCGCGCAGTGCGCCTCGACACTTTGTCGCTAATCACCGCGAACGGCAGCAGGATCACGGTCGGTGGTCAATCGTCGGCCGATTCCGTGCTTGCATTATTGGTGCAGGCCGATCGTGTCCCGCTCGTTGATATTGGCGAGGTGATGCAGGCCGAGTCGACACTCGACGGAACGTTGTCGTTCCGGGCCGATGTGCGTGGAACGCATACGCGGCCCGATCTGTTCTTCAGCGGTATGATCAAAGACGCATCGCTGGGTGGCGTACGAATTGAATCATTGCAGGCCGATGGACGCTACGCCGAACGCCGGCTGACCACCACGATGGAATATTCCCGGCTTGGTATACCGGCTTTTCATGCCGAAGCCACGCTGCCCATTGATTTGGCGCTGAACCCGGCTGGCCCGCGGTTGCTCGAAGAGCCGCTCGCGGGCCGCATTCGCACCGACAGCGTCGGACTGGTGTTGTTCGAGTCCTTTTCAAAAGCAGTCAGCGGGGCGAGTGGAGCGCTCGATGTCAACGTCGATCTCGCTGGCACCTGGAAACATCCCCGTATGACCGGAGCGCTGCGTGTGCTCGATGGCGCGTTCATTCTGGCTCCGATTGGCGACGTGAAACTCAGCGGGCTCGATGCCGACATCCGCTTTCTCGGCGACAGTATCGATGTCCAACGACTGACGGTGCATAGCGGAATTTCGCACACGGCGACGGCGACCCTCAGCGGATTTGTCGGGATTCGTGACATCGAAAATCCGACGTTCGGACTTTCGCTAGACACGCGCGGGTTCAATGTGATCAAGCGGCCGCTCATTGCTGACCTCGATCTGACCGGCGAGCTCTCGCTGACCGGAGCATGGCGGTCCGCGACACTCGCCGGAAATCTGGAAGTCAACCGCGGCGTAATTTATGTGCCGGAACTTTACCAAAAGCGCGTGATCTCACTTGATGATCCGGAACTCTATCGAGTCGTTGATACCACAGCGCTGCTTGATCGCGGCGTGTTGCCGCAGCCAACCGGTGAGTTTATGGATAATCTCCGAGTGCTGAGTGTGCCCGTGCGCATGGGCCGTGACGTGTGGCTTCGATCAGAAGAGGCGAACATCAATCTCGGTGGCCTCGTCAACATCACGCGGGGACGGGTGCAACGCGGGCCGAACGCGGGCACGTTGCAGTTGGCATTGGACGGACCGCTTCAAACCGTGCGCGGCACATACCGGCTGAATCTCGGACCGGTGCAGCGGCCGTTCGATGTGGAAACGGGTGAAATTCGCTTTTACGGCGATCCCGACCTCAATGCCACGCTGAATATCAACGCGCTCCATACCGTGCGGCAATACAGCCAGTCGGGATCGCGGCCGGACGTTCGAGTGCGCGTGCACATTGGCGGAACGTTGCTCTCTCCGACCGCCGAGCTGTCGAGTCCCGATTCGATTCGTGTGACGAACGCCGACTTAATCAGCTACTTGGTGACAGGCGCGCCCAGTTATGAAATCACGGCGCGCAATGCCGATTACACCTCGACGGCCGCACGTTTGTTGTTGTCGAGCTCGTTCAGCGTGCTTGGATCGAAAGTCGCCGGCACCATCTGCGACGATGCCCAGATCAGCGCGGCAGGACTTGACGCATATCAAGGGCGCCTCCGTGATGTCAGCTCGAACATTTTGTCAGGAACGCGCTTCAACTGTGCTAAACAACTCAGTGAAAAGACCTTTGTCCGGGTCGACTATGGGTTATGTCAAGTTGGCCAGTTGCTCGGAGGCGGCACGAGTGCCGACCCGCTCTCGCTGACCGACGCGCTCGGTATCAAACTCGACTACCGTCTCAGTCCAAGTTGGACGGCGTCATTGGGCATGGATCCGGCAACGAGTGCCGTGCTCTGCGCACGCGATGCGATCGCGCGGGGCTTCGCACCGACCCCCCGGCAATTCGGCCTCGATCTGTTTCGCATCTGGCGCTTTTGATGCGCACCGCATTGCTCATCGTCAATCCAGCGTCGCGATTAGGGCTCGCGGGGGAGGCAGAAGCGATACGGGCGTTTCGCGCGGCGAGCGTTCCCTGTGAAGTCATCCGAACCGAACACCCAGGACACGCTGGTGTACTCGCAACAGCACACGCCGAGCGCTTCGGGGCGGTGTTCACGCTCGGCGGTGACGGCACGGCGATGGAGGTGGTTGGCGCGTTGATTGATGCGGCGCAGCCCGTCGGCATTTTGCCGGGCGGCACTGGCAATCAGCTAGCCCGTTATCTCGGGACGCCGATGGCAATTCCGCGTGCGGTACGGGCGCTGCTGGCAGGCATCGAGCGCCGAATGGATGTCGGGTTACTCGACAGCGGCCGTCGCTTCGCGTTAACCGCGGGATTTGGAATGGACGCGACGATGATGCAAGGAGCAACGCCGTCGCTCAAACGACGATTCGGTGTGCATGCATATTCCTTGAGTGCCACGGTAGCGTTGTGGCGGAACCAAAGCGTTGCGGTGCGTGCCACCGTTGACGGCACGGTATACGAGCGCGAGTGCGGCCTGGCGATGATCGCCAACGTGCCGTCCCTCCTGAATGGACTCATTGCTACGGGGCCCGGTGTGCGCGCCGACGACGGCCTTCTTGATCTCTGCCTCTTTTCGGCGAAGTCGTCCTGGCAGGCCTTTGACGTCGTGCGCCGCTGTGCCATGAAGGATTTTCGTCCGCGGCCAAATATGCTGTTTGCTCGCGGTCGCGTGGTAACGCTCGAAGCATTGTCACCGTCCGTTGCCCAAGCGGACGGAGAACTATTGGGGTACGTGCCGCTCCGCGCCACGGCCGAGCCACTTGGCGCCAGACTTTTGGCTCCGCGGCCGTGATTGTGGCGTCACTCGGTGTATCGTAAGTTGCCAGTCAGCTCCTGTGACCAGCTCTGGCACCAATGCAAATGACCGATCCAACCCTCGCCGGTACACCGCCGGCACCGCTGCTCGACCCGAGGTTGCGCGAGCTCTTGCGCGACTTGCCGGAGGCGCAGGCGGCGGTCGTTGATGCGCTCATACGCGACCGCGACCGGCTGGTGGCGCTGGCGGATCGCCGTGCGGACCGCCTGCAACGGCTCCAGGAAGTGAGCGCGACTCTCTCTCGCTCGCTTGATCAAGAAGACATTGAGCGCGAATTGGCGCGTCAAGTTGCCCGGATGATCCAATGTGGCGGAGTAGTGGTGGCGCGGCCAACTGAAGGTGGGTCGCACCAGGTGTCGCTGCATTGGCGCGACGGCAACGCTACGAGCGATGACACCACTACACCCGCGGCACAGGCCATCGACGCGGTCTCACGCACCGGCCGGGTAAGTCGCGCAACGGCCAAGACCGAGTCCGGAGCGCGAAATACATTAGATGCCGCGACGCCGTCCGTCCTCGCTGTACCGCTGATGGTGGGATACAAACTGACCGGAATCGTGGCGGTGTATGGTGACGAGGCCGGGGCGTTTGGCAGTGAAGAAGAGGAGTTGTTGCACACGATTGGCGCTACCGCCGCTACAGCATTGGTTAACGCCACACTCTTCGCGGAAAGTCTTCTCGACAAGCGTCAAAGCGAAGCGCTCGCAGCAATGGCCGGTGCGCTGGGCTCATCGCTCCGGTTGTCTGATGTGCTCAATCTTGCGATCCGTCATTCCATGACCCTGCTTGGCGGCGAGGGAGCGTCAGTGGGGCTGCGGCGCGGTGAGTTTCTTCATCTCGTCGCGACGGCGGGAATCGCCGATCCGGTGCAGGGGTTCTATGTACCGGTGGCCGACAGTGTGATGGGTCGTGCGATGCTCGAAGGCCGAAGCATAGTGGTCAACGATGCGATCACAGAGCCAAGCGCGTATCAACGCACCCGTGGCATCGCTGGAATCGACAAGGGCGTGAGCGCTCCGATGCTCACGCCCAATGGGCCCATCGGCGTGCTGTCGGTGGTCAACCGCGCCCGCGATTTCACCAACGACGACGCGCGCGTACTCGAACGCCTTGCCGCGCAACTGGCCCTCGCCGTGGTCAACGCGCGCTTGTATGAAGAAGCCAGCGAGGCGACGCGTGAAGTGAATGCGGCATTCGACGCCATTGCAGGCGGCATGGCGGTCATTGACGGCGAAGGCTTCATCACGCGACATAATGCACGGCTCGAGCCGCTCGCCGGTCTGGGCGAAGGGCATCCATTGGTCGGTCGGGCCTTATTCGATGCGCTCTTACACGAGCCGCGCGAAATTTCAGACGATGATCCATTGGGCGCTGCACTGCGGCTGCGTGTTGTGGGGCGCGGAACGATTCGGCAGGAGTGGAGCGGACGCGTGTTCAATCTCGTTGCTTCACCGCATCCGGCAGGGGGTGCCGTAGTCACGATTGATGACGTCACATCGTTCTATGCACTCGCCGAGCGTTATCGGCTGGTCGTGGAATCCACCACTGACGCGATTCTTATCACGTCGGATGTTGGTACAATCGAATTTGCCAATGATGCCGCAATTGCACTCTTCGCCCAGCCAGTTTCGCTGATCGGGGTGCCTCTGGCCTCGCTCGTACCGGCCGAGTTGGAGGAGGAGCTGGGCGGGCACATATCGCGAGCGCTAATCGGCGAAGCCATGCGCTTCAATGGCTCCGTAATACGAGCCGGCGGTGAATGCCGTACCGTGTCGATGAGCCTCGCGCCAATTCGGGGCGGGGCGCGTGTATCGGGACTCGTAGTTTCGCTGCGTGACATGACTGATGAAACCCGCGCCCGTAGCGAAGTCGCGGCGGCGAATTCGCGATACCGCAACCTCGTCGAGGTCGCCGCGGATGCGATTTATACGCTGGCTCCCACCGGCGTCTTCACTTCTGCAAACGTGGCGTGCGAAGTACTGACCGGCATTTCCCGCGAGGCGATGATTGGGCGCAGCATCCTGCCGATGCTCGAACCATCGGAGACTGCCGAGGCCGTCGGCCACTTCCGGGCGGCGCTCGGTGGCGCCACCCGGCGCTACGAAGCCCACCTCGTGCGCCCGGACGGCACGCGACGGTTGCTTTCGATGTCCAATACTCCGATCCATCTCGGGAACGACGTAATCGGTGTGCTCGGCGTGGCGCGCGATGTGACTGACGATCGGGCGCGTGCGGCGGCGCTTGAACGGGCGGATGCGCTGTATACGCGTCTGGTTGAAAGCGCGGATGACGCCATTTGTACGATAGACGAGGAAGGAAACTTCACGTCGGTCAATCGCGCCCTCGAACGGACGATGGGCGTCACGCGCGAAGAGGTGATTGGACAGCATTTCACGACGCTCCTCCCGGCCGACGAACGCGATGATAAGTGGGTGATGTTTGCCGCGGCGATTACTGGTGAGCGGCAGCGGCGTGAGTTCCGGTTTTTCGATGCGCAGGGAAGAAAACGCGTGGCATCCGTGAACTCGTCGCCAATTCTCGATCATGGCCGGATCGCCGGCGCGCTCGCTATCATCCGCGACGTGACGGAAGAGCGCAGTCTGCTCGAACAGGTGGTGCGTCGCGAAAAACTGGTGGCGCTGGGCGAAATGGTTGGCGGCGTGGCCCACGAAGTGAATTCACCGCTCACCGGCATTTTGGCGTTTGCCCAGATCCTGCAAACCGAACCGTTGGGGAACGACGAGAACCAGAGGGCGGTAGACACGATTGTCACAGAGGCGAAGCGGGCCGCGCGGATCGTGGGCAAGTTGCTCACCTTCGCCCGCCAGAATCCGGCCGAAAAAATGCCGACGGAGCTCAACCAGGTATTGCTGGACACAATAGAATTGCGTCGGTATCCCCTCAAAATGCAGCAAATCACCCTCGATCTGGATCTTGCCGAGTCGCTGCCCGTGACCTGGGCCGATCCGTTTCAACTGCAGCAAGTCTTTATTAATTTGCTGTCAAATGCCGAACAGTCTTTAGTCTCAGTGCCGGGGGACCGGCGCATCACCGTCCGCACGACCCAGCGCGACGGGTATCTGGTCACGGTAATTTCTGACACCGGGCCCGGAATTGCCCCGGAGCACCTTGCCCACATTTTCAACCCGTTCTACACAACAAAACCGCGCGGAATTGGAACAGGCCTCGGCCTTTCGATCAGTTTTGGCATCATCCGTGAACATGGCGGAATTCTTCGGGTTCTGTCCGAACCGAGTCACGGAGCCGCATTTGAAGTATCTTTGCCGATTATCGCTTCACCTTCCTCAGGCAATCAATAGCAGATGGCAAGCATTCTCATTATTGACGACGAAGTCGCCATTGCCACCGCGTTCGCGATGTTTTTCCGTCACGACGGCTCGCACGTCGTCACGGAGGCGCATACCGGCGCGGAAGGTATTGAGGCCTATCATCGCGCCAAGCCCGATCTGGTGCTGCTGGATGTTCGGTTGCCCGACATGACCGGGTTCGATGTCCTGGCCAAAATTCGCGATGAAAATCCGGTGGTCATCATGGTCACTGCGTACGGTGATGTGGCGATGGCCGTTGATGCTCTCCATCGTGGCGCCGAGAACTTTCTGACCAAGCCGGTGGACCTGAGCCATCTGGCTGCCGCCGCAGAACGAGCGCTGGAAAAGGCCGCATTGCGCCGGATGAATCGGTACCTGAGTGACCGCCGCGGCACAGATTCGAGCATGATTTTCGGTTCGTCCGCAGGCATGCGCGAACTCTCGGCCCAAGTGTCGCTGTTGGCGGCGAGCGACCGGACAACGGCGCTGATCGTCGGCGAAAGTGGATCGGGCAAAGGCCGGGTCGCCGAGCTGATTCATGCGCAAAGTCCGCGATCGGCAAAGCCGTTTGTCGAGGTCAACTGTGCCGCGCTCACGGCGGAATCGCTCGACTCCGAATTGTTTGGCGTGGAGAGCGGTCCCGACGGATCACGCGGCCCCACTAAGAAAGGACTCTTCGAGATCGCTGATGGGGGTACCCTCTTTCTCGATGAGATCGGCGACCTCGATTCACATCTGCAGCCGAAGCTGCTCCGGGTACTCGAAGGTAAGGGATTCCGGCGGCACGGCGGGACAGCGGAAATCACACCAAATGTTCGCGTCATCGCGGCAACGACGAAGGACTTGGTGAATGAAGTCACTGCGGGCCGGTTCCGCGAAGATTTGTATTATCGCTTGTCCGTCATGCCAATTACGCTGCCGCCGCTTCGCGCCCGGTCGCGTGAGGATCTTCTCGAACTCGCCGCGCACGTGCTGGACGATCTGTCACCCACGCTGCCAGCAGCGCCAACACAACTCGGCGATGACACCCTGGACGCGATTCTTCGCTATTCGTGGCCCGGTAATATTCGAGAACTGCGCAACGTGACAGAACGGGCCATGCTGATGGCGCGGGGTCAGCCAAAAATCGAAGTGGTGCATTTGCCCCGCGAAGTACAGGGCGCGAGTGGTGCCGAAGTGTCGCATCACGTGCCGAAGTCGCTGTCCGAAGTCGAGAAAGCACATATCGACCGGACGCTGAAAGCGAATCAACACAATCGTACGCACGCGGCGCGCGAACTTGGAATTTCGCGGGCAACGCTGATTAAAAAAATCCGAGAGTATGCGCTGATGGAAAAGCCGCGTTAAGGCGAATGTCGACAACCGACCGGATGATCTGTAATTCCTGCGGGCTTGAAGAACGGGCCAGCGAGGGATACCCGTGTCATAATTGCGGAAATTTCATCTGCGTTATTTGTAACCTTCGCGGAATCCTGCTATGCCGGAACTGTCAGGGCAAGCCGGAGGCGGCACCCTCGCAGTGAGTGACGAGCTTACCGAAGCATCAAACCTCACGCGGTTCGGCGTTGCCATTGGACATGCAACCGACACCGTTGGCGCCACGGGGTTGACCGTTATCCGCGGGATATCGGGCCCGATGCGCGCGAGTGCGTATGTCATGGGGCGATCGACCGGCTCGCGCGAACTTGCACTCCTCGATCCCCTTGCCTCCAACGATCGTATCGACGCGGTACTGCTCACTGGCGGCTCTGCTTACGGCCTGGACGCAGCGGCCGGCATCATGCGCTGGATGGAAGAGCGCGGACGCGGATTTCCGATTGCCGGCGGCGTGGTGCCGATTGTTCCCGCTGCCGTGCTGTTCGATCTAGCCCCGCTCGGCAGCTTCGCATCACGACCAACCGCACAGATGGCATACGATGCGTGCGAAACGGCCGTGTCATCTGGCGTGGCCGAAGGAAGTGTGGGCGCGGGCACGGGCTGCACCGTGGGGAAAATGGCCGGAATTGCCGGTGCAATGAAAGGCGGTCTCGGAATCGCGGTCGCGGAATCGAACGGCGCTGCGGCGGCAGCCATAGTTGCCGTGAATGCATTCGGTGACGTGCGCGATGCCCACGGTGCCATTCTCGCGGGTGCGCGCGGTGCGAACGGCGCATTTGTCGACGGAGTGCGGCTCGCCGCGGCAGGGGCCTTGGACGCCCAGTTCGCGGCCGGCCGAAACACGACGTTGGCGGTGGTCGTATTCGATGCGCCGCTCAGCAAAGTAGAGTTGCAGCAGGTCGCACGATCGGCGATGGCCGCTATGCATCGGCGGATTACACCGGCGGGTTCGAGCGTTGATGGCGATGTGATCTTCGCGCTGTCACCGCGCGAGGGGAAGGCCGGTTCGGTGTTGCGCGCGGAAGCACTCGCGACGGTGGCGCTCGAAGCGGCAATCGAACGTGCCGTCCGTCTGGCAGTAGGCCGCGACGGCGTGCCCGGACTCGCCGGCTAGCTCAGCAGTCCGCTCACTGGCACAATAGGAGCGCCGATTCGCACGTGCAGCGTTATCTCGGCGCGCAATTCACCATCAACATCAATGCGCATTACGTGCGGCCCCGCCTGCTGAATAGGCAGGTCAATCGCCGCGATCACCGGGATATCCAACTCGTATGCACCGGGCGGCGGCGCGCCAACCTCGAGCTCGCCAGATGATGACCAGATTTCTTCGCCATTCGGTCCCTGCCATCCGAAGGCGAGCGTGTGCATGCCGCTGTCATCCTCGGCGGCTTTGAGGCGCACGACGAGCGTGGCACGGGGATGCACCGCCGGCAGCGAACCGATTTGCAGGGCATCGAACACGCCGAGAATGTTGAGCTTCCCTTCTTGGGAAATGTTTGCGGCGTCGGCGAAGAGAGCGAAGGAAACATGCATCGGCGGAAAGTACGGCGTCGCATGCCGAAATACAAAGGCGCGCCGACCGTCGACTGCAGGTGGCAGATCGTTACCTTTCACTGATGTCAACACCTGTATTGCGTTTCTCCAAGTCGGAAATTGCCTTCACCGAACTCGGCTTGGTGGGGATGGCCGTGATTTGGGGCGTGAACTTTTCGGTGCTGAAGTACGGCACCCAAGTGCTCGAGCCGCTCGCGTATAACGGCGTGCGTATGTTGCTCGGTGCACTGACAATGCTCGCAGTGACATTGCCACAGCGCTCAAAGCGACCGACACGACGCGACATCGGACTGTTGATGCTGCTCGGCGTCTTGGGCCACGGCATGTATCAGGCGCTGTTTATTCAAGGACTTACGCGCACCCGCGCTGGTACTGCGTCACTGCTGATGGCGGCGAGTCCGGCGCTGGTTGCAATTGTCGGTCGGTTGATTGGCATCGAACGGGTAACGCGCCGCCAGGTGCTCGGGATTGCACTGTCGATTGGCGGGCTGGCTTTTGTTATCGTAGGGACCGCGCAATCCAGCGAAGGTCAGGCCAGTGTTTCCGGCGATATGCTGATTCTGGGCGCGGTATTGATTTGGGCCTTTTATACGACGTGGGTGCGCCCACTGACGGAGCGGATTGACGGCATGCAAATCGCCGCATGGACGTTGGCTGGCGGCACGATCCCAATTGTCCTGATGGCGGCACCTTCGATTCTCCGGACGGATTGGACGTCGGTGGCCCCTCTCACGTGGGGTGCAATTGCATACAGTGGCATTGGCTCGGTGGGAATTGCCTACCTGGCATGGTATCGGGGCGTGCGCGTGATCGGTTCCACGCGCACGTCGATGTTTTCGAATCTGCAGCCGATTGTCGCGGTCGCGGTGGCATGGCCACTGCTGGGCGAACGTCCCACGGCGTGGCAAGGCGTTGGCGCAGCGGGAGTCCTTGCCGGGCTCTGGCTTTCGCGTTCGTCGACGTCGACCGAGCCCGCCCACGGCGAATGAAAATCGCGCTGTTCGATATTGACGGTACGATTTTGTGGTCGCGCGGTGCCGGCCGCCGATCGATGGAGCGTGCGCTCACTGGAATTTTTGGTACGCCCGGGCCGGCAGGATATCGGTACGATGGCAAGACCGACAAACAGATCGTGCGCGAAGCGATGCAGCACGAAGGGTTTTCCGGCGCTGAAATCGACTCGCGCATGGACGCAGTGCTCGACCGATATGTTCGCGAGCTCGTGATTGAACTCGCCGGCGACCAGCACGGTACCGCTCTGCTTCCCGGCGTCGCCGCGCTGCTCGATGCGGTTGAGCAGCACGACGATATCGTCCTTGGTCTGCTGACGGGAAATCTCGTACGGGGCGCCGAACACAAACTCCGCGTCGTCGGTGTTGATCCGGGGCGTTTTGTTGTTGGTGCGTTTGGTAGCGATCACGAAGTTCGCAGCGAGTTGCCTGCCATTGCCCGGCAGCGCGCGAGCGTAGTGCTGGGCCGCGACATTGCCGCTGCCGACTGCGTGATTATCGGAGACACACCGAACGATGTCGCGTGCTCGCGTCCCATCGGCGCCCGGGCCATTGCGGTGGCCACTGGGCACTATGATGTCACAGCGCTCGCGGCCTGCTGCCCGGAAGCCGTCTTCGCCGACCTCTCAAATACAGATGCGGTACTTCAGGCGATCATCGATGCGTGAAGTCGAACTGAAAAGTGTGGTGGCCGATCCGGCGACGCTCATCGCGGTGCTCGCGGCCGCCGGCGCCGAGTTGCAGTTTGCCGGCACACTGACGGATCGCCGCTACGATACGGCGGAACGCGCGCTCGCGTCGCGCGATCACGTGTTGCGGCTGCGCGAATATCGCGATAGTAATGGCGGGCGCGCCACGCTCGACTGGAAAGGCACGACCGGCTACGATGACGGGTACAAAGTACGCGAGGAACTCTCCACAGATGCCGCGGACGCGGTGGCACTGGCAACAATGCTTGAACGACTCGGGTATGAAGTTACGCGAGAGATTGATCGCGAGATCCATCAGTTTTTGTTTCGTGGCGCCACCGTGCGCATCGAGGAATATCCACGAATGGATGTGCTAGTCGAGGTCGAAGGAACGCCAGAAAGCATCGAAGCGGCGATTGCCGGCACCGGACTCGCTCGTGAGGGCTTCACGTCGGACCGGCTCCCCGATTTCATTCGCCGCTTCGAACAGCGCACGCTCTCCCGGGCAGCGATCTGCCGTCGCGAGCTCACTGGCGATTATCGTTATCTCGCGACAGATGCCTGAGCACGCTGCGCCTTTCGCGCTCCCCGAATTCACGCGCTCACTGCGCGCATTCGCCAGCGTTGGCTCGATCGCAACGCCACAACACGATCTGGTCTTCGCCCCGCTCCTGACCGCGCGCAAAGCAGCGGCAAGGGTGCAGGGCGCTGATGCGCGCCTGGCAGCATTCGATCCGTCGCGGATTCGGCGGGCGTTGCAAGACGCGATCGACACATTGGCGACGCAGCAGCACGCCAAGTCCGATGCCGACCGGCGGGCGCTCGCGGCGGCGCTTGGCGAACTTGCCGTTCCGGCATTCTCGGCGCTCGACCGGATGGATCGGTCGGCGGCCGACTTTCGCGCCGCGTCAGCCGGTGAGCGCGACGCGGCGTGGATCATTTGGCTCGCCGCTGTACAGGCACTGTTCCACGGTATGGACGCGTTTTGGGATGCGGCGCGAAGGATTGTTCTGGTGACTCCACCGTCCGTGGGGAAACCGGCAAAGCGCACCACCGCGCGCCTCGTGGCGTTTGCCGCGGTCGGACTCGGCGGCGCCGTCGTACCGGTGCAAGCACAACATGTCACGTTGCGGGTTCCCGGTGTGCGCGCGGAGTCGCTACTTAAGCACGGCTTCGATGTTGTAGGCATGGAGCGGGGCACGCCGCTCGTTGTTGCCGAAGCTGGCGAGCGCGCCCGAATGGAGCAGTTGGGGTTCCACGGATCGGACGTGCCGGTCGGTCGCGGCGGGCTCGCGGGCCGAGTGATCGGTGCGGTACAGCCAGCGATAGCGGTCACGAAAGTGTACCGCGACTATGATGATCCGATTCGCGGCATTCGCGCATTTATCGACTCGCTCGCCAAAAATAATTCACGCGTCTCGGTCGACACACTCGGTAAGTCGTACGAAGGCCGCCCAATGCTCGCTGTGAAAATCGGTCCCAAGGGCGACAGCCCGTCGCGCCCTAACGTGTTGTTCATGGCCACATACCACGCGCGCGAGTGGGCGGCCACAGAGATGACGTTGCGGCTCATAAAATATTTGGCCAATCCGCCGGTCGGAAACGCCAGGCTCGACTCACTGTTGCAAACGCGGGATATCTGGATCGTTCCCGTCGCGAATCCAGATGGTTTTGAATACACCTTCACCGCCGACCGTCTGTGGCGGAAGACGCGCTCTCCGCAGGGCACTGGCGTTGGAGTCGACCTCAATCGCAATCATCGCGCCAACTGGGGCTTCGATGACAATGGATCGTCACCCGATCCGCAGTCGGACATTTTTCGCGGGCCCACACCGGCGTCGGAAATTGAGACGCGAAATATCGAAGCCTTTCATGCGTTGCACCCGCCGGTCGTTGCTCTCAGCTACCACACGTATTCCGGTTTGTTGCTTTATCCGCCCGGTGCCGTGTACGGTCAACTGGCTGCTGATCTTCCGGTGTATCAGACGCTTGCCGGAACAAACAACCGGAGTGCGGTCACCGATCACATCTTGGGTTCGACCCGTTCGTTCTATTCGCCGGGCAGCGCTTGGTCGCTGTACACCACCAACGGTGAATACAACGACTGGGCAGGCACGCGGTTTGGCACAATTGGTTTTACTCCCGAGCTCACCAGCGGCTACCAGAGCGGATCGTATTACGGGTTTGAGTTTCCGGATGACGAAGTGCAACTCCAGCAATTATTTCAGGACAATTTGCCATTTGCCCTAGATGTAATTGAGAGTGCGCGCGATCCGTACAATTATGTGAGTACCACGACCGGCGGGCACAGTGAGCACATCGTGGTGGAAAGTGTGTCCCCGTCGGTAATTGTCACGGTGCCGGCTGCCGCAGCGCCGACGGCAACGATCAGCGTTCCTGCACAGCGCAGCTTTCGCATTGACTCCACGGCTGGCGGACGCTACCTCCGCCGTCTCTCGACCGGACAAGCGTCGAGGCCAACCACGGTGACGGTCAGTGCCGGCGGCGTCACTACCAGCTACACGGTATTGGCGATCAATGGCGGCGAGTTGAACGAGACCGGTTGGACCGGTACGCAGTTTCATGCGGATTCGAATTTTGTCGAGGCCGGCCGCGTCTCGTGGCGCTCGGACGGCGGCGGTGATTTGCGTTCGCCGATCATAAAAATTCCGACGGACGTGGACACGGTGTCGCTGATGTTCTGGACGCGATACGATGGAAGCGGTTTTAGCGAAGCCCTGTTCGGTCGTGTGCTGATGTCTGCTGATGCCGGCGCCACCTATCAGCAAATCTTGCGCGTGCAGGGCGCTGCTCCCTTGTGGTATACGGAGCGCGTGACGGTCGGTGGCGTGAAAGGGAAGTCGCTCGTGTTCGACTTTGCCAGCACCGGTCTGCAATGGAATCTCGACGAGATTGCCGTGGTGTCGCATGGGGCGTCGACGGTGACCGGTGGTAATGCCGTGCTAGCGCTCCGGCCGTCGGAAAATCCGGTGCACAAGAATGTGGTGTACTTCGCGTGGCCATTCGCCACGCCCAGCGGTGACATTCAGGCCTA